>JAQGNU010000217.1 GCA_028291645.1 Nevskia sp. | reverse complement strand
ATCGCCGCGGCCGGAGCGATCATCGGCGCCTTCGTCGGCGGCCAGATCGGCAAGGCCGCCGCGGGCGGCACCGACACCGCCGGCGACATCGGCGCCACGACCGCGGACCACAGTTCGGTGGCGGTCGGTGATCTGGTCAGCGTCAGCGGCCACTTCGAGGCGCGCGATTCGGACGAGGGCGCGAACGTGTTCTGGTGGACCAGCAATACCGTGCAGCACGGCAAGGTCAGCGCCGATACGCAGCAGCCCTATACGCATTGCGATGCCGAAGATCAGCTGCCCAACGACGCTTGCGGACTGCGCGGTGTCGACAACGGCGGCGGCGATACGCCACCCGAGCCGCCGCGCTGAAATGCTGGCGGCGCGATCGGTGCAAGGCTTACCTCTTTTAAGATGATGGTCCGCAGCTTGAGCCGTATAAGGGGGATGCCATGCTTGGATTGGAAATCGTCGATGTCGCGATCGGACTGACACTGGTTTACCTGTTGCTCGCCTCGGTCGCCAGCGCGCTGCGCGAGCGTATCGAGGCCGTATTCAAGACGCGCGCGGTGGACCTCGAACAAGGCATCAGCGAACTGCTGCAGGACCCCAAGCGCAGCTTGACCGAGCGGCTCTACAACCATCCGATCATCAACGGCCTGTTCGTCGGAAAATACGACGCCCAGAAAGTCGGCGCCGATGACCATCGCTACGACTCTCGTAGCAATCTGCCGTCCTACATTCCCGCCAAGAATTTTGCGCTGGCCTTGTTGGACGTCGTCGCGCGCGGACCGGCGGATACGACAGCCGGCGCCACCGCGGTGCCCACACCCGCACTCACTCTGGCGTCGCTGCGGCAATCGTGCGCGCGAGTCGAGAACGAGTCGGTGCGGCAGGCGCTGCTGGTTTCGATCGATTCCGCGCAGGGCGATCTCGGTAAGGCGCAGGCCAACATCGAGACCTGGTTCAACAACGGCATGGACCGCGTTTCCGGTTGGTACCGGCGCCGCTCCCAATGGATCATCCTGCTGGTGAGCGTCGTACTGACGCTTGCGATCAACGTCAATACGTTGACGCTGATCGAGCGATTGTCGATCGATACCTCCTTGCGGCAGGCCTTGGTCGAGCGTGCGGATCAAGCCTCTGCCGACGGCAAGGATGGAACGCTATCGAGCGCGGACGCGTGGCAGAAGCTGGGCGACATGCGTCTGCCGATCGGCTGGGCGGGTGGCTGGCCGGGCGCTTTGGCCAATCCGCTGAAGCCGCGTCCGACGGAGGGTCTCGCCGGGTTCTGGGCTTACCTTCTTCAGCCCCTGATCGGCTGGTTGCTAACGGCGCTGGCGGTGTCGATGGGTGCGCCGTTCTGGTTCGATACGCTGAACAAGCTGAGCTCGTTCCGTTCCACGCTCAAACCGAAGGAAGGCAGTGCGCCCGCTGCGGCCGCGTCGCCACCGACAACGGTCGTGCAAATGCAGGCGGCAGCACCCGCCGCTGCGCCTGCAGCCGCTGCGTTTCAACCGCATGAATGGGCCAGCGGCAATCCCCAGGAAGGCGTGCTGTGAGCGCCGGTGGAACGACGGATTCGAAAGTGTCCGCCAACGCCGATCTCGGCAAGCTGGCACCGCGCTTTCGCGCCGCAGTCGAGTCGGGCCTTGCCGCCTGCACCGCCGCGGGACTCGATGCGAAAGTCTACGAAGGCTTTCGTTCCGAAGAACTGCAAGCGCTTTATTACGCGCGCGGCCGCAGCGTAATTCCGCCGGCGACGCCGGTGACCAACGCGCAAAGCAGTCTGTATAGCTGGCATGGCTACGGCCTGGCGGTTGATGTGATCTCCCAGTCAAAAGCCTGGGACATGCCGGAGGCCTGGTTCGGCCAAGTCGCCGAGATCTTCAAGCAATACGGCTGCGCCTGGGGTGGCGACTGGAAGCAACGGGATCTGCCGCACTTCCAGTGGGGGCGCTGCAAGCCGAGTCCTTCGGATCTTGCCCGCGAGATCATCGCGGCACAGGGTGCGACAGCCGTCTGGCAGGCCGTCGGCGCCGATGCTGGATCGCCCGCGCCGACCGCAGCTGGCACTGTTGCAGCGCCATCCCCAACAGCATCCGTCATCGATCATGTCGTCGCCACGGTGCCGGCGGATATCGCGGCGCTGCAACTGAACGATGCTGCACGGAATGCCGCCATCATCCTCAGGGCCCGCTTCCCGCAGCTTGTGTTCACCAGCGGCCGCAGGGCTATCGAGGACCAGGCGCGCGCGATGGCTGGCAACGTCGTCAAGGATCGACGCTTTATCGTTGCGACCTATGCCGCGTCGGCGATTTGTACCGCGTGCCAGCAATGGGTCGATGCGAATCCACAAGCGACTTCGCGCGAGCAGATCGCAAGCGGAATCTTAGCTACGTTCCAGCGAGCGGCGGAAAGCGACGTTATGAAATTCAGCAAGCACTTGACCGGCGATGCCTTCGACGTACAACCCGTCGATCAGAATGCCGACATCATCAAAGCGTTTATCCGGCGTCTGCCGCTGATCGAAAAGTTTCTCGATCACGAAGGCCAGCTGATTCGCTGGCATGCGCAGTTCTATCGCTGAGCTAACGAACTCCTGAAGAAGCGGCGGTCCTGCTTGCAGAACCGCCGCCGCGAATCCTTGCCGTCAATAAATGCCGGAAAGATTCGAATAGGTCGCGGTCGCAGCGTTGTAGGTTCCGCCGACCGTGCTGACGACACCATTGTTCTTGGCAAACTCGAACAGGAAATCGTAGATCCGTGCCGTGGCGCTGTAGTCGTAGCGCGTGCCGCCGTTCTGATGCAGGCCATGGTCCACTTCGTAGATTTGCAATGTAGCGGGCGAATTGGCGAAGCCGTAGTGACGGTAGTGCGTGAAGTATCCAAGGACCCCGCTGGTCACGCTGCTGCCGCCGCCGCCGGAGTTGCCGATGAAGTTCAGCCAGAACGATTGATCATCCCAGGAGGCGATGACATTGCCCAGGGTCCGACTGTCCACCGTGTAGGTGCCGCCGCCGGTGTCGTAGCCGAGCCCATATGGCATCGTGCCGTCGCCTGAAACCGGCGCATACGGACAAGCCGGGAGATTGGGATAGAACAGATTGGTCGGATTGTAGGGATTGCAATTGGCGGAGAACGGCTGGCCGGCCGAATTCGGCGTCAGCGCGCCGTAACCGACGAACAGCGCCAGCGGCACCGGCGTGCTGATTGCGCTCGGGCATTGCTCGCGGCCATTGGTCCCCGCATAGATGTTGTCGGCCATCGACGAAACCGCGACCGAGAATGCGGCAACCTTGTCGATCTCCGGGTAGTTGCTGTTGCCCGCGTTGCACACCAGGCGATGCGTCATGATGCCGCCGTTGGAGATGCCGGCGACGTAGACCCGCGTCGCGTTCACTTGCGCTTCCTGCGTCTTGACCGTTGCGATCAGCGCATTGATGAAGCCGACATCGTCGCGCTTCTGGTCATTCGGATTCGGCGCGTTGTACTGCCCCGGCGAAGGCGTGCGTCCGTCCTCCCAACTGTCGCCGCCGCCGGAGACATCGGGGATGCCGTTCGGATAAGCGACGAAGAACGAGCTGGCCGTAACCGGTCGGGTGAAGCGGTGGCCGGGCGGCGTGCACTGGACGCCGTTGCTGTCGATGAAGCCGCCGCTGGAAGTGCCGCCGAGGCCGAAATAAGTCGGACCGCGCGCGTCTTCCTTGCAGGTCGCGGAGTTCTGCAGCCAACTGCTGCCGAGCAGCGTGCCGCGCGCATCGGCAAGCTGTGCGAACGGTGTTTGCGCGAACATCAGGTCGCCGGTCTGGGTGGCGCCGTGCAGGTAGACCAGCAAGGGATAGGTCGACGTTAGCAATACCGTGGCCGGCCGATACACGTAAGCCGTTCGCGTCAGCGTGGGATAGGTCGACGGCACCAGCCGGGTTTCGGTAAACGTATACAGATACACCGTGCCGTAGGTCGCCGCAGGCCAGTTGTTGTTGCACCAACTGGTGGCTTCCCCGGTCACGCTGGGGCAATTGGCCGTCGATACCGCGGCGCGACTGACGAAGGCGAATGTCGAGGTCGGTACAGCGCCGGGACTGCCCGTAGTCGTGTTGCTGGCGGCGCCGACCGTGGTGTTCAGAGCTAGGGCACCGTTGCTCGCAACGACGCTGACCCCAATCAAATCGCCCACTTTAAGCGTGAGATCGAGACCGCCCGCTGCATCGGCGGTGGCACAGCTTAAGCCTGCGGCAGCGCACGCCAGGGCGCCCGCGAAAAAATTCCATTTCATTGTGCTTCTCCTCGGCTGCTATATAAACTTTTCTAATAATGCGGAATACCAGATTGGTATTTTGCAGGTAGACCGATATTTTTTGTAGCGGCGAGGGGTCGGTCTGTGACCTGCGCGCCGTCGAGCGGAGAATTGTCCTCCCTCTAGGCTTTATGGAGACGGAAATTCCGACTGCTGCCAGAATCGCTCCGGACTAGAGGCTAGACCCTTTACCGCCGCGACTGGTTAGGAGAATGAACTCATTGCCGCTACGCTTATGTGTAGCAGGTCTCGGTTCCTAGTACGACGCCATCAGAGTGTGCGACCGTCGCTCGGGCCGATAGGCGTGATTTTGTATATAGGTCTAGACGGCGGCGCAAAATAGGACACCAACCGCAGGTCCAAGTTCGCCATGCAGCCCAAGCCGAATCACCTCTGTCCACTGTGCCAGCAAGCTAATCACTGCGCCCCGGCACGCAGCGGCAGTTTCGATACAGCCTGCTGGTGTCGCGGGCTTGCGATCGACCCGGCGGTGATCGCTGCGCTGCCCGCGGCGCAGCGCCGGCAATCCTGCCTGTGCGAGCGATGCGCAAGCACCAAGCCGTCCTCGTCCGTGACCGCGCCTTAATCTGTGGTGTGACGTGGCGTCCGCACCGGGACGATACGGGTGCTGCCGAAGCCGCAACGGCGACGCATCATCAAAATCCGAAATCGCTCAAACCGGGATGGTCGTCCGGACGGCGGCCCAGCGGCCAGAAGAACTTGCGCTCGGTCTCGCTGATCGGTGCATCGTTGATGCTGGCGTGACGATGCGTCATCAGGCCGGCTGCGTTGAACGCCCAGTTCTCGTTGCCGTAGCTGCGGAACCAGTGACCGGAGTCATCGTGCCACTCGTAGGCGAAGCGCACGGCAATTCGCGCGCTCTCGTGTATCCATAATTCCTTGATCAGGCGATAGTCGAGTTCGCGCGCCCACTTGCGCTCGAGGAACGCCTGCGCGGCTTCGCGGCCGACGAGAAATTCGGCGCGATTGCGCCAGCGCGTGTCTTCGCTGTAGGCCAGCGCGACGCGCTTGGGCTCGCGGCTATTCCAGCCATCTTCGGCCAAACGCACCTTCTGAGCGGCGGTTTCGCGGGTAAAGGGTGGCAGCGGCGGGCGGGTGTCCATGATCGGGTTCTCTAGCTGGTGCGTGAAAATCTGATGTAGACAGCTCTGTCTACGCGGTCAAGGTAGCGCAAGTAGACTGATCTGTCTACAATCGATGCATGACTGCGAGAAAAGTTGTGGATTCGAAGCAGCGGCCGGCGCGCGAACGCATCCTGCTGGCCGCGCACGACCTGTTCTATCGCGAAGGCGTGCGCGCCACCGGCGTCGATCGGGTGATCGCCGAATCCGGCGTGGCCAAGCTGACTTTCTACCGCCATTTCCCCAGCAAGAACGATCTGATCTTGGAGTTCCTCGAATATCGCCACCAGCGTTGGATGGCCTGCTTCATTGATGCGCTGAAGCGCCAGCACGACAAAGGCAGGCCTGGCCTGCAAGCTTTGGTGCCGGCGTTGGCGCAGTGGTTTCGCAGTGGCGACTATCGCGGCTGCGCATTCATCAACTCGGTGGTCGAGCTCGGCGGCGTGTTGCCCGAGGCAATGGAGATTTCGCGCCGCCACAAGCAGGAAATGACGGATGTGATCGCCGGCCTGCTGCCGAAGTCCCGGCGCCGTGTGCAGGATGCGCAGGCGATCGCCTTGGCGGTCGACGGTGCGATCGTGCGCGCGCAATTCGACGCGTCGCCCGATGTTGCGCTGAAGCTGTTGGATCGGATGCTGCGCGCATTGCAAGCGCAGTCGAACTGAGGCGGCGGCGTTCGGCGGCGGCTTATTCGGAGGTTCCCTAGGGTTGTCACCTATGGACCGCACCGTCGCAGTCGGCGATTCTAAACCGGCGCTGCCGACAAGCCTCCAGGCAGCACGCGGTGCGAAGCCACGCACTGGCCGCAGCACGATGCGGGTGAGGTGAGGAGATTCGATGGCAATCGATTTCAGCCTGAGTCCGGAGCAGCAGCAGCTGCAGGCGGCCGCGCGCGGCTTTGCGCAGCAGATGCTGCGCGGCGTTCATAAGGCCATCTCGAACATCGAGAAGCCGGAAGATCGTTTCTATGCGACGAAGCCGTTCTACGACGAAGTGGCGAAAGC
Organism: Nevskia sp.; assembly: GCA_028291645.1. Taxonomy (GTDB): domain Bacteria; phylum Pseudomonadota; class Gammaproteobacteria; order Nevskiales; family Nevskiaceae; genus Nevskia. Next base: position 18,647 of record JAQGNU010000217.1, on the reverse strand, counting down.
CGGCTTCGTCAAAGCGCTGCTGCCGAAAGCCTATGGCGGCAGCGAAATGTCGACACTGGATTTCGCCATCGCAGCCGAGGAACTGGCGGCAGTCGATATCAACGTGCCGACGACATTGCTCGGCACCGGGCTCGGTCTGGAGCCGCTGCTGCAGTTCGGTTCGGATGAGCAGAAGCGCCGCTTTTTGCCCGACTTCATCGATAACGGCGCCGACCGTCTCGCCGCGTTCGCGTTCACCGAAGTGACTGGCGGCGCCAACTTCGACTGCCCGGACCCGACTGCCGGCGTGCAAACCGTGGCGCGTCGAGAAGGCGAGGAATGGGTCATCAGCGGCAAGAAGCACTACACCACCAATGGCAACGGCTGGAACGGCAAGGGCGCGCATCTGCTGACGGTGGTGTGCCGAACCGATCTGACGCAGCCGCCGCAGCAATCGCTTGCCGTCATCATCGTGCCGGGCAACACGCCGGGCATCGAGGTGGTGGGCTATCTCGATACCGTTGGCCATCGTGCAGTGGTGTCGCCGATCATGCACTTCAATCAAGCGCGCGTGCCAGCGTCGAACATCATCGGCAAGCCGGGTGATGGCATGGCCATTTGTTCCGGCGCGTTCTCGTGGACTGCGGCCATTATTGGTGCAGCCTGCACCGGCATCATGCGCGCCGCCTTCGAATGTGCATTTGAATTCGCCAAGTCGGACAAGCGCTCCGGCACCGTGCCGGTGATCGAACATCAGAACGTCGGCTTCATGCTGGCCGATCTGAAGATGCGCATCGAAGCCGCGCGCTATTTAACCTGGAAGGCCTGCCATTATCTCGACAGCACGCATCGCGCAGGCGATGAACTGGCGATCATGGCGAAGGTTTATTGTTCGGAGCTGTGCGTGCAGGTGGTCTACGACGCGATGCGCCTGGTCGGCGTGGATAGCTATACCGACAAGTATCCACTGGCAGCGCTGATGCAGGACGCGCTGTGCTTTCCGCTCTACGACGGCGGCAACATGGGCGTGCGGCGACGCCAGTTGCATCGGCTGTTTCGCAGACCCGGCTTCGATCCGATGGCGGCGGCGGAAGGCCGTCTGTCGGCGTCGCCGATCTAGGCGTAGGCGTGATCGATACGCACAGCAATTCCTCGGCATCACCGCCGCGAGAGAAACGCGCACCCTTTCGCCGAGTCGCTCGATCAGCGCTCAAATCATCTGCAGATGCTCCCCGCAACCGGCACAAGTGCTCGGCTGGGTTGCACGCGGCTTAACGAGTTATCGTCGTCGTGAACGCAGTATGTGGCACTGTGGTCGCGGCCCAAGCCGGCTGCTGCCCGCTGAGCAGCAGTACCGCAGACGTCACCTGTAGTGCGCAGGCCACCAAGATCGCGATGCATTCAATCGGATGTGGTGCGGACACGGATTCAGACGCTTGCCTCATGCTTGACTCCCCCTGTCAACTGTACTCATTGCTATCGCCGCCGACTGCGGGTTCGCAGCCACGCCGGATGACACGCAAAAAAAATCCACGGCGCCGAGTGAGTCGGTAGCGTGGACGTCGATGTCGTTCGAAGCGGCTTCGTTGCCGGATTCTGAGCGATGCCGCGAGCGGCAAAGTTGAGAGTTATCAAGCAAGTCACATGCCACGGCGCGACAATGCATCCAAGTGCAAGCCTTGTGCGTAAGCTGCACTGCAATCGTTCGCTGGCTCCGCTTGACGAGTCGTTGTACCGTGCGTGTGCACAGAATTGGCACCAATTCTGCGGAGGCAGGACCTTGCATCCAAGTCGATGCACCAAGCTGGATAATGAAAGCGCATTGAGGAAATGTCTGTGAGTCTCCCGGAACAAACACGAATCAGGCTCGGCATCCTGCCGTTGGCAGATGCACTGCCGTTGGTGATTGCATTGAAGAAAGGCTTCTTCGAGAAGCATCACCTGAAAGTGGAGTTGAGTGTCGAACGCGCCTGGGCGGCGGTGCGCGACAAGGTTTCCACCGGCTTGCTCGATGGCGCGCAGATGTTGGCGCCGATGCCGATTGCAGCGGCACTCGGCATCGATGGCGTCGGCGTGCCGATGATCACTGCGATGGGGCTCAACCTCAACGGCAATGCCATCACCGTTTCACATGGACTCTACGAGCGCATGTGCAGCGTCGGCATCGACGTGCGCGGTCCGGCGGGTTCGGCGAGCGCGCTGGCACAGCTGATCCGGGTCGATCGCGCAGCCGGGCGACCGCCGCTGGTGTTCGCGCACGTGTTTCCTTTTTCTACGCATCACTATGAGCTGCGCATGTGGTTGGCGAGTGCCGGCATCGATCCGGATGGCGACGTGCTACTGCGCGTAGTGCCGCCGCCGCGGATGGTCGAGGAACTCGAATCGGGCCGCATCGATGGCTTCTGCGTCGGTGCGCCCTGGAGCGATGTCGCGGCCGAGAGCGGCAGCGGCGTGGTGGTCGCCAGCAAGCATCAGATCTGGAACAACAGTCCCGAGAAAGTGCTGGCGGTGACGCGTGCCTGGGCGGACGCGAATCCACAGACCTTGCGTCGCCTGGTCGCCGCGCTGATCGAAGCGGCGCGCTGGCTCGACGTGCCGGCACATCGCCGCGAAGCGGCCTATCTAATGATCGGTGGCGGTTGGCTGCAGGCGAAGGAGTCGGCGCTGCAAGCCGCCTTGACGATGCGGCCGGACGGTCTGCTGTTCCACCGCTACGCGGCGACGTTCCCGTGGCGCTCGCACGCGGTCTGGTTCATTTTGCAGATGCTGCGTGCCGGGCAATGCAAGGACGTCGGCAATCCGATGGCGCTGGCCGAGGAGATCTATCGCTGCGATGTGTACCGCGAGGCAGCGGCGCTGGTCGGCGAACCGTGCCCGGACGCCGATGTGAAGCTGGAAGGCAATCAGTCCGGAACCTGGGCGATGCCCTCGACCGGCAATGTTCCGCTCGAACTCGGTGCGAACCTGCTGCTCGATGGATCGATCTTCAGATCCGAAGAATCCTTGCCAACATTCGTAGCGCGGCGCCAGCCGTCGATTCATCTGGCGGAGTAGCGCGGGACCGCAGCGGCGCATCTTCCTAGTGCGCCGCCGCTCGTTCGGATCGCGTTGCGTCCGATCGCGGCGATCCACCAACACCCGCTGCATAGCCCGGCGCCGCCCGGCAAACCCGCTGTTTCCTGCGGTGGCGACAGCGGGAAAAAATCGGCGCCCGCCAGACTGGTGACGATTGGCATAGTGATTGCTTAATCCCGTTTGACCCCGCAGGGGGAAACAAAATTAACGGATCGGCCGACGAAGTCCGATCCTGCGGACGACGACGTCCATGCCTTGGCACTGCCAAGGCATGGACGTTTTTTTTTGCCTTTAATCAGTCTCAGGGAGCTTCAGGAATGAACCGTAGAAACAAAATCGGAGCAGGGGTTGGCCGACAGCTGGCGGTGCTGGCAGCGTTGCTGGCAGTCAGCGGCACGGCATCCGCCGGTCTGTACAACGACGGCAAGGTGCTGGCCACCGGCGGCGTCAGCATGACCGACGGCGCCGGCGGCGGCGGCATCACGCCGTGGGCGACGATCACCGGTTACGAAACACGCGATGGCATCAACGCCGATCTGCACTACACCTATGTGCATCTGCCGAATTACGATCTCAACTCCGGCGGCATCGCGATCGGTTTCTTCGATCGCGTCGAACTGTCGTATACCAACGACTCGCTGCCCACTGGTAATACGTACGACACCGTCGGCCTGCTGACCACCACCGTCAACAACCTGCTGACCGTCGGCAGCACTCCCGCCAATACGCTCAACACGGGCATCGAACCGTTCAACACGACGGTACGCATGAATGTGTTCGGCGCCAAGATCCGCTTGTTCGGCGAGGCCATCTACGACTCGGACAATCTGATTCCGCAGGTGGCGATCGGCGGCTTTTACAAGATCAACAACAACAAGCTGCTGCTGAAGACCCTGGGCGCCGACAAGAGCAAGGACTTCGAGGCTTACGTCAGCGTCACCAAGATCTTCTTCCCGCTGTCGACCTTGATCAACCTGACCGGCCGCTACACCTCCGCCAACCAGACCGGTCTGGTCGGTTTCGGCGGCCCCGACGGCAACCATCGCAGCTTCCGCTTCGAAGGCTCCATCGCCTATCTGCTGAACAAGGGCACGGCGATCGGTGCCGAGTACCAGATGCACAGCGACAAACTCCACAACGTCAACCTCAACATCCTCGGCCTCACCGCCAACACTGGCAATGCCCTGCTGGATCCGATCCTGAACACCGTTACCGGCAGCACGCTGCGGCAGCGCGAAAGCGATTGGCGCGATGCCTTCATCGCGTTCTTCCCGAGCAAGAACCTGTCGATTACGATGGCCTACGCCATGCTGGGCAACATCGTTCTGTCGCCGCATCAGGATGGCTACTACATCTCGCTGCAAGCGAGCTTCTAGAGCGCGCCGAACCACTCACAACTGCATAATCACCAGTACTTACTGGTTTTGGAGATGATCATGAAAGCAATCCGTTTAAGCTTGACCCTGGCCGCTGCCACCACGCTGATGCTGGCGGCGGCGCAGCCCGCTGTTGCAGCACAGGACCCCACCGGCGGCAAGCAGACGACGTATCCCGGCATTCCGTCGTCGTCGCTCGAGAAGTTCGGCGGCGAAGCCGGCGTCGCAGTGTGGGTGGACGACCTGTTTTACTACATCCTTGCCGACAACCGCATCAACCAGATCTTCCTCACGCACGGCAAAGTGAAGCGCCAGATCGCGCTGAACAAGGAACTGGAGCAAATGGTGCTGGGCGGCCCGGTGACGTACGAAGGCGCCAGCATGAGCGCGGCGCACAGCGACATGGGTATCACGCTGACGCAGTTCAACGCGGTGGTGGAAGATGCGTATCTCGCGTGTGACCTGGCACGCACGCCGTACACCGTCTGCAACCAGCTCATCGCTGCACTGGCACCGTTCGAGCGTTCCATCGTTACACGCTGATCGATCGATGATGCTGTCGTAGAGTCGGGTGGGTTTATCAACAACAGGTTTTGCCAAGGAAACGTTACGACAACATGCAGCAGGATGAGCGGAACCAGGGAATTTCATCGATCAGTCTCGATGAGATTCACCTCAGTAAGCGCTCTTTTCTACGCACCGCCCTGGCCTTGCTCCTCGTTGGAGCAGGGTCAGAGGGGGTTCGCGCAGATGGAGCGACCAGCAGTGTATGGACCACCTTTCAAACACCGGAGGCATTTCTCGCGCAAGCATTCGGCGGCAGCGCGCCGCCGGCGCAATTGATGGATCTGGACGCCAATAAACAGGGGCAGCTGTCGGCGGTGTTCGGAAAATCTTATCCGCAGGCGCGGCTGCGTTATTGGAAAGCCAACGGCAAAAGTGCCTGGGTGCTGGAAGATCTCGGCAAGCCGGGCTATCAGCTCACCACCGCCGGCTTCGTCGTCAAAGGCGGCGCCATCGAAATGGCGCGGGTGTTGATTTATCGTGAGTCGCGCGGCGAACAGGTCGGCGAAGCCTCGTTCCTGAAACAGTTCGACGGTGCCCGTCTGGTCGGTGCGTCGCTGGATCGCAATATCGACAACATCTCCGGCGCCACGCTGTCCGTATTGATGATGCAGCGCATGGCGCGTGCCGCCATCAAGCTCGACTCGCTGACGGCGTGATCCCATGCCGCCCGCTGACGGCCGTCCGATGCAGGGCGTAGGAGGAGGCAGGCTGCGGCGTTTGCGCGCGCGCGTCGGCGGCACGCCGCGCAAGCATCTGCCGCCGAAACCGAAGCGCAATCTGCAGGCAGTGTTGCGCCAGTGGCATCAGCGTGCCGGCATCGCCGCATTCATTTTCATGGGCTGGCTCGGCATCAGCGGTTTTGCGATCAACCAGAGTTCGAGTTGGGGTTACGACACGGTCGGCGTCAGCTGGCCGTGGCTGACGGCCTTGTATGGCTTGCATGCGGAGCCGCCGCAAACCGGCTTGCTGGCGGCGACGCACTGGCTGGCCGTCGCCGGCGGCCAGACGCTACTCGATGGCAAGCCCTTGAGCATGCCGCTACGCGATCCGCTCGGCTTCGTCGCCGCCACCGACGAAGGCCATCCGGCTTTGTTCATCGGCACCGCGCAAAGCCTGGTCTTGCTGACGCCGGAGGGCGAACGCATCGACGAGCTGACTGCGCCGACCTTGCCGTTGCAGACACTGCAACGCGTCGGCACCGTTAAAGGCATCGCCGACAGCATCGCCATTCAGGACAGCAGTGCAAGCTATCAGAGCAAGGATGGCGGCGAAAACTGGGCGCCAGTGTCGCCCACCGCAGTCGCATGGTCGGAGCCGGCACCCTTGCAGTCGCAGCAGCGCAAGCTGCTCGAACCGTATTCGCGGCCGAAGGTCACGCTTGAACACGCTCTGGTCGATGCGCATAGCGGCAAGCTGTTTGGTCGTTTTGGTGTCTATGTGATCAACACCGTCGGCTTCCTTGCGCTGTGGCTGTCGATCAGCGGCATCTGGATGACCTGGCGCATCAGCCGCAATCGGCGCCGTCAGCAAGCGCGCTAAGGCGATCCGGCCGTGCTGCGGATTCATCGAACGCCTGCAAAAGTCCGGCGCTGGTTCCAGCTGTGGCACTTTCGTTGCTCTATTTTGTTGCACCGTCCTCATGCGGCGGTGCAATGCGCCGCGCATTCAATTCATAACTAATCAATTTGCTGGTTTGGGAGAGTCCTCGTGAAAAAGTTTCTGTGGTCGGGCCTGCTTGCTGCGTTGCTGGTACAGGCCTCGGTACAAGCCTCGCTGTTCGAATCCAAACACGCGACGCTCGGTGGCGCGCCCGTCCAGGCGGACGCGACGATCGCCGAGAACCTGTCGAACTCGATGGAACACAACACGCTGGTCGATTCCCTGAAAGCGGTGGATCTGTTCGACACGCTGAAAGGCAAAGGTCCGTACACGATATTCGCGCCGACCAATGTCGCGTTCGATAAATTGCCGACCGATGCGCTCGGCGAACTGCTGAAGCCGGAGCGCAAACCCACGCTCACGCGCATCCTCAGTTATCACATCGTCGAAGGCAGATACGATTCCCAGGCGCTGACCAAGCTGATGCGCGATACGCGCGAAGGCAGAGCGCAGCTGATCACGCTCGAAGGCCACAAGCTGATCTTCTCGGTCAGCTCCGGCGGGCACGATCTGCAGGTCACCGACGACAAGGGCACCACCGCAAAAATCACCGCGGTCGACCTCAAGGTCGCGAACGGCTTTATCCAGGTGATCGATCGGGTGATGCAGCCTTAGAAAATACCCTTTGATACATTTTTCGAAGCGGCCGGTCGCGCGGGTGGCGACTGGCGCTTAGAACGTGCACCGCAGAGATTGTGGATCACCACTGCGCAGATTTTATCGCGCGCAAAAAAAGAGCCCCGCGTGTTACGGCGGGGCAAGTTGGGAGGGACCCCGTAAAACACGGTTGCTAACGCACGATGACTGTTCCCTTCATCGACGAATGGATGCCGCATTGATGCATGCGTGCGATCCGGGCTGACTGAATGCCTTGTTGCAGGAGGCAGCTGGAGTGGGCGTGCCACTCGCGTCGCCGGCGAACTTCACCGCTTGCGACGAGGAATCGATGCTGCTGCAGCTGATGGTGGTGCCGGGCGTCACGGTGATGCTGGCCGGCGCGCGCAAGCGCAGCGGCGTGCAGATGCGAGCGCCATCGGTCAGGCTGGGGGACGGTGTTGCTTGCGTGCTGAATCACGGCGTCTACTCGGCGATCGGACAAAAAAAAATCCAGATCACTGGCGCTTGCCAATGATCTGGACGTCGATGTCTGGTGACTCAGCTTCGTTGCCGAGACAGCGGTTAATTCAAGCAATCATTATGCCACTGGCACCAAGCCGCGCTGTCGACACGACATGCGGTATGGGCCGCTAGCGGTTCTGCTCCATATGCGCGCGGCGAAAGGCTGCGAGCGCATCGTCGTTCTCGATCTGCTGCTTGAACGCCACCGGATTGAATGGCGCAGGCTTCTGATCGAGCAGGCCGGGTGCGCGATCGGTGTCGGCTGCGGACTCGTCCTTCCACGGCGTCAGATAGAGTCCGACTGCGGCATCCTGATCGCCGACGATCGTGGTGCCGCTGTCGCCCGTCGCCTTAGCTGCGGTGCTGGCGGTGCTCGACGCTGCTGCGGCCCACAACAGCGTCGGCGCAGCAGCCAGCGACAGCGCGAGCAAGATACGCGGCAGCCGGCGTTTCATCGCGCTGCTCTGATCGCGGCTGAAGCTACGCTGCTCGCCACCGGATTCGCCTGCGGTTCCAACTCCTTGATCCAGGCGGTCACCATCAAATTCTCCTGCTCCACATATTTCTGCGACTCGCGATATTGATCGAGTGCATCGCGCGGACGATGCAGCGACAACTCGTACAGGATGCCGAGATTCAAATGTGCCTTGGCGTCGTTCGGCTTCAGCGCGATCGCGCGCAGATAGCTCTGCTCGGCACGCGCGAAGTCGCCGCGCTGGCGATACAGAATTCCGAGGCAGTTCAGCGCAACCGTGTTCTGCGAATTCGCACGCAGCGCCTGCTCGAAACTCTGCAGCGCCTGCGGTCGCCGGTTGCTGCGCAGATACAGCAGCCCCAGTTCGGTCGCGGGTCCGGAGAGCTGCGGGTAGTCGTGCGCAAGTGCGACGAGTGCCGGTTCCGCCTGATCCGGCTGATGTTGATCGAGCAGCGTCAACACCGCCGCGAAGCGCGGTTGCGCATCGTCGACAGCGCTCTTGCTCACCGCCGCTGCGGCACTCTGCACCGCGCCTGCGTCATTCGGCGTCTGCCGCACCGGCTTGTACGGACGCGCCGGCTCGTCGGCGCAGCCGGCCAGCAGCGCCGCCGTCAGCAGCGCGACGCCGCAGGCAGCTCGCGTCCGCGTGGTGCTAGCGCAATAAGCCATAGCGATCATCGTGCTGTTCATGTTTCCCATACTGCGCTGGCGATAGCTGCGCGAGCTGATCGGCGCTGCGATGGATCCAATCGTTCCACACGCCTTGTTTCAGGCTCTGCAGATTGGCGGCATGTGCGGCGATCGACTTGTCGTCGAACGCGCTGGCCTGATCCTGCAGCAGCAGATTGTATTGTTCGAGTGCGTCGCCCTTCAGATTGTTCGGTCGCTGCGAGGCGATGATCGCTTCGGCGAAATCGCGATAGACCGCGCCGATCTCGTAGGCCGCCGCGGTCTTGATGTCGGCATAGCGATAGTCGGCCGCGCGGCTCAGCGAATCGATCGCCGCTTGGGTTGCTACCTGGCGCCGTGCCAGGCTCTTGTCGAGCGGTGCGGTCAAAGCCAGTGCGCGTGCGTTCTGCGCGTCGAGCCGGCCCAGATCGAGACTCGCCTGCGCGGCCAGCAGACGGCTGCCATCGCTGCGTGCGCTACCCGCGTTCGATTCGGTGGCGACCAGTTCCTTCAGCCAGCGGCTGTAGCCGGCGTCATCGTGCTGATCGCTGCGTGCGAGGTCGGCCAATCGACGCCGCGCCTGCAGGCCGCGATCGAGCGGCTGCGGAAAACCGGCGACGTACAGCTCGTAGGCGTGCGCAGCTGGCGCCGCGTGGGCACCGTCGTAGAGTTGTGCGGCAAGCCAGGCCGCCTCGCGACGCGTGTCGACCGATTCTTCGCTGCGTTGCGCGATGCGCGCGTACGCGGCACCGGCCGGCGCCGGCTTGCCGTCCTTCTGATAGGCCAGCGCGAGTTTCTTGTCGACGTCGCCGAGCAGCGGATTGCTTGGATCGCCGTTGCGGATGCTTTCGAGCGAGCGCTCCGCCGCCGGCCAATCCTGCAACGTCACGTAGGCCGAAGCCGCGTCGTAGTCGGCGTTGGCACGCAGCTTGGCGTCGGGCGTGACTTCGCCGACGCGCTGGAACGCTTTCGCGGCGAGCCGCAGATCGCCGGCCGTGCGCGCCGCTTCGCCCTGTTTGTAGATCGACGCCGCCAGTTGCTCGACGATCTGCGGCCGCACCGCGCTGCCGCCGGCCTGACGATGCAGCAATTCGGTATAGGCCAATTCCGCCTGCGGATATTGATTCAATGCGAATTGCGTATCGGCAACCACGGCCAGTGCCTGCAACTGCAGATCGGCACTCGCCGGCGGTTGTGCCTGCAGCACGCGCGTCGCCACCGTCAGTGCCTGCGGATGATCTTTCAGTTCGTGCAGGTCTTCGGCGGCACGCGTCAGCACGACATTACGCTGCGGATGTTCCGGAAATCCGTCGGCCAGCTTGAGCCCGGCGGCAACCGCCTGACGCAAGGCCGCCGGCCGATCGCCCGCGGCACTCTCCTTTGCCAGACGCTCGTCGGCTTGCACCGCGGCGTACGCGGCTTCGGGCGCCTGCGGCGTTTTGCCATAGGCGTACGCGGTCTTCTCGTACTGTTCGGCGGCTTCGCGCAGTTGTCCGCCGTCGTAGAGCGCGTCGGCCAGCCGCAAATTCACTTCGGACCGCTGCGGATCCTGCGGAAAGTTGAGCAGGATGCGCCGGTACCATGTGGCAGCGGCGAGGAAGTCGGCACGCTTCGCCGCATCGTCGCTCGCCGGTCGCGCCTGCGCCCGTGCATGGTAGTGGCGGCCGAGTTCGTCGAGATCGCGGCGTACCGCAGCGAGCACTTCAGGTGTCGGTGCGCGCGCGCCCCAATACGGCGCACCCGGCGCGTAGTCGTCGGCATAGCGCTGTTTTGCGTCGATCATCAGATCATCGAAGCCGCCTTGCTGGTAGACATCGATCGCCTGGGCTTGAAACTCCGGCGCCAGTAGATCGCGCGGATGCCGTTGCGCGAACGCGAGATAGGCGCCGGCGGCTTCGCTATAGCGATGCTTCTCGAGCAAGGTGCTGCCGAGGCTGGCATAGATCAGCGTCGCAAAGCGCGGTTCCTGGCCGTGCTGTTCAAAGTAGTGGTTCACCGCCGCGCCGCCGCCGAGCGCGGCGAATGACAGACTGACGACGTGCAGCGCATCTTCGATGCGCTCGTGCTTGCCAGCATCGACCGCAGCCAGCGCCGCCTTCGGATCGTGCAGCTCGCCGGGCGGCAGATCGCGCTGCAACAGCGCCAGGAAAATCCCCAGCGCCGCTTCGTGCTTGTCCTGCTTGTATAAAGACCAGCCGAGCTTGTACTGCGCCGCTTCGAAAAATGGAGCGTTCGGCTGGTGCTCGACGATCGCACGGTATTCGGGTTCGGCTTCGGCGTAGCGCGCGCTGCGGAACAGCAGCTCGGCGGCGCGGAAATGCGCGTCGGCGACGCGCAGCGAATTTGGATAATCGTGGCCGAGGCGGCGCAGTGCGTCGATCGCCGGCTCATCCTCGCCGATGCCTTGTTCGGCGCGTGCCAGCTGGTACAGCACGCGATCGTTCAGCGCGTAGTCCGGCTGCTCGCTGAGCAGGCGCGAATAATTGGCGATGGCTTTTTTCAGCTCGGCCGGATCGGGATTGCCGTCGGCCTCAGTCAGCTGCAGGCGCAGATCGGCCGAGCGCCGCAGCGCTTCGGCACGAATCTCCGGATCGGTGGCGATCTCCAGCAGCTTTTCGTAGTTCTCGATGGCGACGCGCGGATCCGGCTGCAGCGGCTTCGATTTCTGGCTGCTCAGAATGCTCGGCGTCTTGATGATGACGAACTTGTTCGAGCTCAGCCCGTTGTTACGCGTGATGTCGGCAACGGTCGGGGTGACGTCGGCGGCAAATAGCGGCGGCGCGATGAACAGCAGCGCAGCGGCAACAGCGAGCCTGCGTTGCGCGATCATTTCTTCGCGACCTCCGGCGCCCAGTCGTTGCTGCGTGCCAACGCGAAACGGCCTTCCACCAGATAAGCCTCGGCCTGCTGTTTCTGCTGCTGCAGATCCGCCAGCGCGACTGTTTTCAGTTGTTCACCGACCGCAGCGCTCGCTGCCAGCAGCCGCGGCCGCAGGGCCTGCAGCTGCTGCATGAGTCCAGCCGCATCGCCGCCGTTCTGCGCCAGCCACTGCAGATGATTGTCGCCGGCCGCAATCAGCGCTTGCGCTTGATGGTATTGGTTCAGCGTGGCGTTGAAGTCCGGTTCGGCCAGCAGCTGTTCGAAATAGAAGTTGTCCGGTGCGCGCGGATCATCGTTCAGCGTCAGCCACCAATGTGAATCTTCGGGCACGTCCGGCAGCTGCCAATGCCAGCCGCTGTCGTCGCTATTGCCGGCGCCGCGCGCGATTGCAGCGAGCATGCGGCCGTCGTCGACTTGCATACGCGCGGCCTGCAGCCGCTGCAGCGTGGTTTCCTGCAGTTTCACCGAGCGCAGATAGAAGCGCTGCGCATCTTCGAACGCGCCGGTGTGATCAAGTGCGTAGGCGATCGCCAGCAGACCTTCCTGCACTGCTGGGTCCATCGGGTTGCGGCCAATCAGTTCGGTCCACGGCACCAGCGCGCGCCGCAGCGCCTGCAGTTGCGCGGACGAGGGCTGCGTCGTGTGCAGTGCGCCGCGCCGCTGACGGCGTTCGACATCGCCGATGAAACTCGGACGCAGGCTGACCGTACTCGCATGCGCGGCGGCGTTCGGCGCCGCTGCGCTCGCGGCTTTGCCGTCCACCTCGGCGCCGCTGTCCAGATACGCCCAGCCGAGGCCGAGCAGTCCGCGCGCCGAAAACGGACCTTGACCGCGCACCCGGCCAAAGCTGTCGATCGCCGCTGCGCCCTGGCCGCTGCGCAGCTGCTGGTAGCCGAGATTCAGATTGGCTTGGTCGCGCAGCGCCCAGGCGGTGCTGTCGGCCGGCGTGCTCTGCGCGAACTTGTCGAGCGTCGGCAGAGCCTGGTCGGCGCTGCCATCGGTGGCCTGCTGCAGTGCAGTTTGATAGCGCGCCAACGCGCCCGGACCCGATTCGCCGCTGTGGCTCAGCAAGGCGGTCTCGCTCGGCGGCAGCGTGCGCGCCAAGGCCTCCGCACGCGACTGCTGCCCGAGATCGCCGAGGATCGAGGCCAGGTGCCGCGTGAAGCTGCTCGGCAGCGGCGTCGTGCTGCGCGCCTGTAAATACAGCAATTCGGAAGCGGCGCTGAACGGCCGGCCTTCGGCGAGCAGGAAGCGCGTCAGCCGCAAGCGTGGATCGTCCTCGCCGCCGCCGCCGAACACCGCACTGCGCGCGGCGTCTTCGGCCGACGGCGGTAGCGCCGCGGCTGCCGCAGCGCTCAGCGTGCGCAGCTTCATCTCCGGAGTCTTGTCGATATAGCCCTGGCCCAGCAGTTCGGCCTCGACCCAGCGGCCGGCGGCCGAAGTCTCGAATTTCTGATCGAAGCGGCCGCGTATGCGTGGATCGCCGGGCAGGCCGCGTGCCTCGCGTGCGGTGTACTCGAGGCGCAGCCGGTGATTGCCGGGCGCCAGTGCCAGGGTGAACAAGCGCTGCAAGCCGCCGTGCGCCAGCGCCAGCGCTTCGGCGTTGCTGTACTCGTACTGCAATGTGCGGCCGTCGTCGACCTGCGCGCGCACGTAGCGCAGCAGTAGGCCGTCGGTGCGCTCACCGAAAAAGATCTCGACGTTGCTGCCTGCCGCCGGCACGCTGTCTTCCAGTGCGCGCGCGCTTTGGTCCAGATCCAGGCTTGCGGCCGTCAACGCCGCCAGGGAATCGCCGCCGCTATCCGCTGCGACGCTGGCCGTGATCAGGCATCCGGCTGCGCATAAGAACAAGGGTAGTTCGCGCGCCAGCAAAGCCAGTGTCGACGACGGCCGCAGTTTCGCGGCGGCCGCAGCGGGCCGCGCGTGGCAGTCAGATACTGGCTTGTGCACGGATGCCCTGGATCCCCCGGGGGTTCAGCAATCCCCCGAATGCAGCAGAAAAAAAATCCGCAGTGCTGCGTTAACCAGCACTGCGGACGTCGATGTCCGGATGAACGCGCGCCGTTGCGCGTTCGTTTGATGCGCGTTGCCGCGCCTAGCAGTCAAAGCAAGCGATGTGCCAGCGGCTACATTCGGGCCATCGCATCAGGCCGCGCGCAACAGCCCATCGAGCTGTACGCGCATCGGACCGCGGATCACATCGGCGATGGTGTAGCGGCGCAAATCGTCGATGAAACCGCGTTCGGCGCGGTCCAGCGCCACTTTCAGCGCGCAGGCGCCAAGGAACAGACAGGGGCCGCGCCGGCAGTCGGCCATCTGGCCGCGGCCTTCGAGCGCTTCGACGACATCGCCGACACGCACCGTCTCGGCCGGTCGCGCCAGCGCGAGGCCACCCTGGCGTCCGCTCCTGGAAGTGACGTAGCCGAGCCTGCGCAGGGTCTGGGCGACCTTTTGCATGTGATGCCCGGAAACCTTGAAGCGTTCGGCGATGCGCGCGGCGCCGATCGGCTTGCCTTCGACGTTCGCTGCCAGGAATACCAATAGACGTAGCGAAAAATCGGTGTGCAGAGAAAGACGCATGCAAGGCTCCATTAGCGATCGGCGGGTCGACGTGCCCGGTGTGCTGATGTTTACGTAAATAAATCAGCGCCGACTTGTGCAATGCAAAAAACATGGCATTTGGTTTGCTGTGTTGTTGGAAAGGCTGACTTCAGGGACTGGCCATGTCGCATGAGCACCATAAATTGCGCGTGATGTTGGTCGACGACGATCGATCTCGATTGGAGATGGTGGAACAGGCGTTACACGTGGACGGTCATCAGGTCGTTGCCAAACTCGGCACCGATGCCGATCTCAGTGCTGCGGTGATTGCTTGCCAGCCTCAAATCATTTTTATCGATGTCGATGCACCCGGACGCGACACGCTGGAATCGTTGGGCCAGTTGAATCGCGAACATCCGCGACCGATCGTGTTATTCGCTGCGCGCAGCGATGCCGAGACCATTCGCCGCGCGGTGCATGCCGGCGTGAGTGCCTATGTTGTCGATGGTTTACAGCCGAATCGCATTTCTTCGGTGATCGAAGTGGCGATCGCCCGATTCGAGATGCATCAGGCTTTGCAGAAGGATTTGGAGCAGGCGCGCTCGCGTCTGGCCGACCAGCGCGACATTCAGCGCGCCAAGGGCATCATCATGAAACGCCGCCAGCTCGACGAGAACGAAGCGTTCGTCGTGCTACGCAAAATGGCGATGGATCGCAAGCAGCGTCTGGGCGATTTTGCACGGGTCGTACTTAGCGTCGCCGACGCGCTGTAGCGCTGAAAATACGGCTATCCAGGCCGATGCTGGCTGCTGGCCGGAAGCGGCGCGCACCGTCGCGGTGCGCACCTGAACGGTGCAAGTGGCAGGGCATGCCCGATTAAAGTAGGTCGTTCGTCGGCTCGTGCTTGCGCCCAGCATCCGTCGCGCAAAAACTTACGTCATGCAGAAGTACCTCTGTCAGGAGTAGATCAAATGAAAATCCGAAATAAGAAGTGGTATCGGCTGAGCGCCGCTGCCGTATTGCTGGTCGGCGCGCAGGCTGCGCTCGTGCACGCCGATGACGATCGCTCGGTCGGTCATTTCCCCGGACTATCGCCGGCAATGCAGGCGGATCTGGGCGGCCAGATCGGCCTGCAGAACATCATCGACAACTTCTACCAGATCGTTGCCGGCGACAACCGGCTCAATACCGTGCTGACCAATCGCCAGTCCGGTGCCTTGCAGGAGGCACAAAAAAAGGCCCTGCTGCAGACGCTGATGGGTACACCGACGGTCGCCGCCGGCACCACGCATAGCGGCATCGTCCAGCTCAGCGACACGCAGTACAACGCGATCGTCGAGGATCTGTACGAAGCTTTCGACCGTGCGCGGGTGTCGTATCACACCTCCAACCGCGTGCTCGGCACACTGGTGGCGTACGAGCCCTTGCTGGTGTCGGCGTATCTGAACGCGAAGCCTGCGGTCGAAGGCGGCGCAGTGATTGTCGGCCCCGTCGAATCTAAGTAATCGATCCATCCGGCACCGCGCGGCATCGTGGAAAATCAGCTCGACCTTGCCTCGACCAGGCCGAGCTTTTTTAGCGGTACCTATTATTTGACGATGATCTTGCCGCTCATGCGTGCGCCGTGGAACAGGCACTCGTAGGGGTATTCGCCGGCGCTCGTGAAGGTGCGCGTGTAGGTCGATCCCTTGTCCAGGCGAGCGCTTTTCTGATCGGCGAATTTGACGCCGTGATTGGAGTCGTCCCAGTTGGTCCAAGTCACCGTGGTGCCGGGCTTTACCGTCAGTTCCGCCGGCACGAACACCATCCAGCCGATCGACACGCCATTCGGCGGCGGTGCTGGCGGCGGCGGCACATCAAGCGCTATTGCTGCACTGCTGGCCAGCAAGCTGGCGCCGATCAGAAAACCGCGTACCTGCATGTTCGACAGCCTGTTCATGAATACTCCTTCTGTGGAATGGATACAGCGGGCGCGATGGTTTCCCCGGTAGCGGCGTTCAACTCCGCCAGCGTGGTGACACGTTCGCCGGCCGCGTCCTGGATCAGACGCCTGATCTCGGGCACGCAGGAACCGCAGTTGCCGCCGGCCTTGACCGCAGCGGTTACTTCGCTGGCACTGCTCAGGCGCTGTTTGCGGATCGCGTCGGCGATGGTGTTGCGGCCGACGCCGAAGCAGGAACACACCAGCGGCCCGACATCGGCCTGTGCGGCGGCCGGGCGTGCGGCGAGCAGCGACTTGCGATCGGCAAGCTCGAGCACGTTGCGCTCGAACAGGCTGGCGAGCCAGGTGCGCGACGGCAGTTGCGCTTGTGGTGCGACGAACAGACAGGCATCGAGGCGGCCGTCGACGATGCGCGCGGCGCGATACACGCCGGCCTTGGCGTCGACGTAGTCGAGCCAGTCGCTGGCAGTCCCGCTGTTTTCCGGATGGGATACCGAACGGGCGTCGACGTCGAACAGCGTTGCGGCGAAGCCCGGCCAGTCGGCGATGTCTGCGCTGCCGGCGAGTTCGTAGCGGGTGAAGTGCGTGCCGGTGATGCGCGTCCACCACTCCGCGCGTGGACTGATTAACGGCGTGCGGCTCAGCGCGAAGCCATACCAGCGTGCCGCGAATGGCGCGACCTTGACTGGCGTGTGCTTGAACTCGGGCTCACCGGAAACCGGATCGACCACCGGGTTGACCAGCGCACCGACGCGGCCGGCCGATGCGAACTGCGCGCTCCAGTGAATCGGCACGAAGACGTTGCCGCGCGCCGCACCGCCCTGCGTATCGACGCGTGCGACACAACTGCCCCAGCGCGTGCTGAGGCTGCCGAGTTCGCCGTGACGCAGACCGAACTGCACGGCATCGTCCGGATGAATTTCGACGTAAGGCTCGGCGCGATGCTGTGCCAGCCGCGGCGAACGGCCGGTGCGCGTCATCGTATGCCAGTGGTCACGCACGCGACCGGTATTCAGCACCAGCGGAAATTCCGCGTCGATGCCGTTCTGCGGCAAACGCGCCGGCGTTGCAACGAAGCGCGCGCGACCGTCCGGTGTCGAGAATCGATGATCGCAGAACAGCCGCTGACCAGATGCTTCGATAACAGAAGCATCCGCATTCAACGCCGGCCATTGTGTCGGCGGCAGCGCATCGAACTGCGCCGGCGTCAGTCCGCTGAGGCCTTGCAGGTTGAACAGGCGGCCGCTGCCTTTGTCGTTGCGGAATGCCGAAAGGCGCGCATGCTCGTCGAAGATTTCGGCCGCCGAGGTGAAGTTGAAGCCCACGTCGAAACCCATTGCTTGCGCCATCCGGCAAATGATCCACCAGTCGTGACGCGCTTCGCCGGCAGGCGGCAGGAAGGCACGCTGACGCGTGATGCGGCGCTCGGAATTGGTCACGGTGCCGTCTTTCTCGCCCCAGCCGGTGGCCGGCAGCAGGACGTCGGCATAGGCAGTGGTGTCGGTTGCGGCGATGCAGTCCGAGACCACCACCAGCTCGCATTTTTCCAAGGCGCGTTTGGCTTGATCCGCATCCGGCATGCTGACCACCGGATTGGTCGCCATGATCCACACCGCCTTGACTTCGCCGCGCTCGATCGCATTGAACAGATCGACCGCTTTGAGCCCGCCGCGGCTGGCGATCCGCGGACTGTTCCAGAACGTCTGCACGGTGTCGCGATGGTCGGGCCGTTCCAGATCCATATGCGCGGCGAGCATGTTGGCGAGCCCGCCGACTTCGCGGCCGCCCATCGCGTTCGGCTGGCCGGTGATCGAGAACGGCCCCATGCCGGGCGCGCCGATGCGTGCCGTCGCCAGGTGGCAGTTGATGATGGCGTTGACCTTGTCGGTGCCGGACGAGGATTGATTGACGCCCATCGAGAACGCGGTGATGGTCTTCGGGTTCGCTGCGAACAATCGATAGAACTCGATCAACTGCGCTTCGTCGATGCCGCAAACCGCAGCGATCTGCGCGGTGCTGCCGCTGGCTTGTGCCGCCGCGAGCGTCTCGCTCCAGCCGCTGGTATGCGCGGCGACGAAGCTTTCGTCGAGTGCGCCATGCTGCTGCAGCCAGGCCAGCAGTCCATTGAACAGCGCGACATCGCTGCCGGACTTGATCGGCAGATGCAGGTCGGCGGCATCGCAAGTGGCGGTGCGGCGCGGATCGACGACGACGATGCGCATCTGCGGCCGCTGTTCCTTCGCGCGGGTGATGCGCTGGAACAGGATCGGATGACACCAGGCGATGTTGGCGCCGACCAGCACGATCAGATCCGCCAGTTCCAGATCGTCGTAGCACACCGGCACGCCGTCTTCGCCGAACGCGC
>JAQGNU010000200.1 GCA_028291645.1 Nevskia sp. | reverse complement strand
ATCGCCGCTGACATGCGCAGCGTGACCGGCGAAACTCTGATGCAGATGGCGGCCATGCGATGCCAGCCAGGCAATGCTGACGCCGAGCAGGCCGACGATCACCAGCAGCACGACCGTCAGATGCCAGTTGATGGTGCCGAGCACCAGAATGCTGGCAATCACCGCGGTGCCCGGCGGGATCGTGGTCCAGGTCAGCGCGTTCTCGATGGTCCAGGCGGCGTTCGCGGCCGCGGTAATGCGGCCGGCCAGCGCACCGGGAAAGCGTTCGACGAAATAGCGCGTGCCGTGACCCGACAGATGATCGAACAATTCCAGCCGCATATCGCCGCCGACGGCGACGAAGGCATGCGTCGACACCCAGCCGGCGAGACGCCACAGCAGGTTGTCGCCCGCGACCAGCCCCAGCAGCAGGAACACCGCGCCCCACAACTTGTACGCCGCCGGATGTTGCGTGCCGAGCACGTCGACCAGATGCTTGACCGCATATTGCGAGCCGACCGCACAACCCACCGCCGCCAGCACCGCGGCCAGCACGATGCTGTGGCTGATGATGCGCCGACGCACATAGTGGATCAGAAAACTGGTCGCACCTTTGGACGCGAAGCGGGGCAGCGGCATGGGGGGATTCGTCTCGCGGGTTCAGCGATGCCGAACCGCGGCAGCGGGCTGCGTGAAGTAGGGCTCGCACCTATGCCGCATCGCGTCAATCGGCGCGCGCTGTCGAAGTTTGATCATGGCCTTGGCGTTATCGAGTCGATGATCCGTTGTTTTTCGTCACATCTTGCCCCGGTTGAGACGCGAAGCGTGACTACCCCGTGGTGAATACGCCGCAAGCAATCGGCAGCCTGTGTAAACCTGAGCCCGGGGCTCTAGTATCGATCCACATTTTTCGATTAGGTTCACTATCTGCGGATTCGCTTTACCTAAATCTACCGTCTGGTCTTGAACCCGACGACGGCTGGCGGGTCGAAACGCCAAGGTGCGTCTGCCTCGATGAACGACGAAACGGCGATGAGTAATTTCAGCAGTCTGAGCAGCAGTCCGTCACGATCCGCCGTCGCGCCCGCGTG
Source organism: Nevskia sp. (assembly GCA_028291645.1). GTDB lineage: Bacteria > Pseudomonadota > Gammaproteobacteria > Nevskiales > Nevskiaceae > Nevskia. The sequence continues at coordinate 2,722 of JAQGNU010000200.1, read as the reverse complement.
GCTTGCGGATGCGACGACATTTCAGCGCCGGCTGGCGCGTTTCAACGCGCAGCGCATCGCGCCGGCACAGCCGCACGACGACTGGGCTGCCGAGGTGCAACGCGAAGCGCAGATGCGGCTTGAAGAAGGTGCCTTTCTCGAAAATTTGCGCGCCGGTGTTGTAGCGCGCGCCGCGGCGGCGCCGACCGAGGCCGATGCGTTCGTCGCCTGGTTCGAACAACTCGAACAGAATGGACCGGGCCAGCATGATCCCTTGTTCGAATGGCTCGCGCGCAGCGCGACGCGCGAACAGATGCTGTGGTTCCTGCGCCAGGAAGTTGCCGGCGAAGCCGGCTTCGACGATCTGCTGGCTTATACCCAGGTCAAGCTGCCGACGCTGCCGAAGCTGGAAATGGCGCGCAATTTCTGGGACGAAATGGGACGCGGCAGTCGCAAGGGCATGCACGGACCGATGCTGTCCGATCTGGCCACCGAGGTGCAGTTGAACGCCGATATCGACGCCACCGTCTGGGAAGCGCTGGCGCTGGCGAACGCGATGCTGGGGCTGGCGCTGAATCGACGCTATGCCTATCACGCGATCGGCGCGCTCGGCATCGTCGAACAGACCGCGCCAGGACGGGTGCAGCAGGTCGGCAGCGGTCTCAAGCGGCTTGGTTTCAGCGCGCGTCAACGGATTTATTTCGATCTGCACAGCGCGATGGACATCCGTCATTCGGCAAGCTGGAATGCGCAGGTGATTCATCCCTTGGTGGCAGCGAATTCGGCGCTGGCCCCAAGCATCGCCGAAGGCGCCTTGATCCGGCTCAGTTGCGGTGCACGCTGTTTCGAGCGCTATCGTGCCGAGCTGTGGCGTCGGCCGCACATCGCGCCGCACGAACGCGAGTGACGGCAGTCACGCCCGACGCGGCGGAGCTGGCGCTGGTCGATCTGCTGCAATGGCTGCGCACGCACGTGTATCGTTTCGTCACGCCGACACCGCTGACGCATAGCCGTGTGATCGCGCGCGCCGAGAAGCGCAGCGCGCAGTCGCTCAGGGATATCCTCGGCTGGAGCCTGCCGTTCACAGCGGATGCGATCGATGCCGAAGCGCTGGCCCTGATGCGCGCGGCCGGCGTCGTGCACGAGCAGGCCGGCGTGCTGCGCAGCGCGATTCGCGTGTCCAGTCTCGACGACGATCTGTATCTGCATTCGGCCTATCCCACCGACGCCGCCGACGCGGTGTTCTTCGGACCCGACACTTATCGCTATTGCCGCTTCGTCGCCGCCGAACTCGACAAGCTGCCGCGGCCGCAGGCGCCGCGCATGGCCGACGTCGGTTGTGGTTCGGGCGCCGGTGGCATCGTCGCTGCACGGCATCTGCGGCAGCCGACGGTGCTGCTCACCGACATCAATCCGCTGGCGCTGCGGCTTGCGCGCGTCAACGCGGCCGTGGCCGGTGTCGATGCGGAGACGCTGCTCAGCGATGTATTGACTGAAGTGTCCGGCGCGCTCGATCTGGTGATTTCCAACCCACCTTATCTGAACGACGATCAACGGCGTGCGTACCGGCACGGCGGCGGCACGCTCGGCTTTGATTTGAGTCTGCGCATCGCCGTGCAAGCGCTCGAACGCTTGCGCGTCGGCGGCGTGCTGCTGCTGTACACCGGCGTCGCGATCGTCGACGGCGAAGATCCATTCCTGCAGGCGCTACGGCAATTGTTCACGCAGACGCCGTGCGACTGGCGTTATCGAGAGATCGATCCAGACGTGTTCGGCGAGGAACTGCAGCGGCCGGTGTATCGCCAGGTCGATCGCATCGCCGCCGTCGGCCTGGTCGCGGTGAAACGCGCTGCGTGACGCAGCGTCAATTCGACGGCGGATATTGCCGGATCAGTTTCTGCTGGCGCAGATGCAGCCGTGCCAGCTGCAGCAGACCGATCGGCTGGTAACCGCGGCGTCTATTGGCATAGCCGATCTCGAACAGCAGGCGCTGCTTGGCGAATATCTTGCCGAAGGCTGCCAGCGCCGGCGTTGCCGGATCCCAGGCTTCGATCGCTTCGGAACCAGCGCCGTTGACTTCGATGATGCTGAAGCCGCTGCCGGATTGCAGCGCGCTTTCGTTTCCGTAGCGCAGGTCGAAGCGGCCGAAATAGAAATCCATTTCGCAGGCGATGGCGTCGAGTGCGGCCGTCAGTGCCGGCGTGATCAGGTGACTGCCATCGTGATAGACGCCGCCGACGCGGGTCGAACCGATCGTCGCCAGCCGCACCACGCGGCCGGCAGCGGGCACCAGCGCCGGCTCGTAACGAAACTCGTGCAGGCCATCGCGGGTCAGCCGCGCGGCGCGCGGATTGTTCGCCAGCAACTGTTGCATGCTGCTGCGGCCATCGCCGACCACCTGCGGAAACTCGCGCAAAGCCAGGCCAATCAGCCGGCCTCGCGCGCTGCCGGGTGGCCGCACATAGAACACACCGGCTTCGCCGGTATCGGCGACGTAGCGCTGCAGTACGACGCGTTCGCTCGCCGGGAATGCGTCCAGATATTCCATCAACGCCTTCTCGGAATCGATCATGCGCACGCCGAAGCCGCACCAGCCGACATCGGGTTTCGCGATCAGCGGATATTCGAGGCCGATGCGTTCGATGCAGGCGCGCGCGTCGTCGAGTGCGCTGTCCGGCTGCACGACGAAACTATCGTTGGCCGCAGTTGCGGCGCGGCCGAGTGGGCCCAGGGTCTTGAAGTA
>JAQGNU010000189.1 GCA_028291645.1 Nevskia sp. | reverse complement strand
GGCCTGCCGTACATAGGGAATGTGCTGGGCGCTACCGGCGTCACGCGCTGCAATGCGTGCCGCCGGCGTGCGCCGCGCCGCTGCTTTGAAAAGCGAAGTAGCGTGGCGTGACATTGCGAGCGACCCTTAGTACGGGACGTAGAGGTTGCAGCGGTACAGCGGCCGGTTGCGCACCGGTCGTGCACGTTGTGCTACCCGAAACAGGATGTCGAAGAAGCGCGCATCCCACTTGCATAGCAGCACGCCGAGCACGTGCAGCGGCACGACGATGAGCAGGTACAGCAGGTTGTTGCCCATCAGGAACAGCACTGTCGCTGCCATGCCCTCGATGACAAAGTACGAGTACGTCACCCCGAACATCATCAGTGGCCGGGTCATGCCGACCACCAGGGGATCGCGCTCGACGCGCGCGGCGTCCATACTCAGCTGCCGGCCGAGGTGGTGAAGAACGAGACGAAGGCGTCGGCACCGAAGATCATCACGATGCCACCGATGATCGAGCCGGCCCAGGCCCAGCGCATGCGGCCCATGATCGCCAGGATACCCAGGCCGATCACCGCGAGCGCCGCCAGCGTGCGGATCGCCGTGCTCTGCATGAAGCCATGAATCGCATTGAGCGTGCTGGTCACCGGTGCGATGTCCTGGGCGTAGGCCATTAGCGGCAGTGCGGCCAGCAAAGTGATACAGAGCTTCACAGCAGAAGTTGATGTTTGCTTCATGGTCATTCTCCTCGGGTGGTCAGCAGCGCCGGATCGATGCCTTTCAATGTCACGATGAGTCGGCGATCACTGCCGCAGCTGCGACAAACAAAACGGGCCAGCGCATTGAGTTGCTTCCAGTGCCGATCCCGCAGGCGGGCATCGACCAGGCGCAGTTCGCGCGCCTCGCCGGGGAACTGCAGGGCAATGCGCCACCACAGCAGTTGGTTGTCGATCTGCGGCGATACCGCGATGTCGAAATGCGGATCAGTGCGCGCGAGCTGCCGCAAGGCGGCCTCCTGCAGCGCGAGCAACTCGGCGTCATGCTCGGTGCTGCCTTGCGAACTCCAATCGCCGGTGTTGTCTTGACGTTCCATGTCCACCTCAACTGCATGGCGCCACGTTTCATGTGCGCCCATGCTGCGAAACTTATTTTTCCGACACGGCCTGGCGTCCCAAGTGCGGCGGCAACCCTCGGTTGCGTGGCAATTGCAGACGCTCAGTTGGCAATCCGCACACGACGCGTGAAAAGTCATCGCAGGTAATTGACGATCGTTATGACGAATCGGCCTTGACGCACTTGTTGGTGTGGCGTTACCCCTCACTCCCCCGCAAGGAGGACTACGGCATGGAGCGCCTGACAGCAGCCATCCTCATCACCGGCTTGAGCGCCGTCCCGGTGCACGCCGATCCCATCGACGCGGCGCACGAAGCGCAGTGCATCGACGCCTCGGCCCGCTACAACCAGATTCCTGCAGCACTACTGCAGGCGATCCGACGGCAGGAAGGCGGCCGCGTCGGCGGCTGGCACGTCAATCCGGATGCGTCAGTGGATTACGGCGTAATGCAGATCAACTCGCGCTGGCTGCCGTTGCTGACGGAGCGCGGCTACACCGCGAGCGTGCTGACCTACGACGCTTGCGCGTCGATCGCCGCAGGTGCTTGGATACTCGCGCAGACGCTCGCCGATGATGATGCCTGGAACCGCGCCGAGATCGACGGCCATCTCTACTGGCGCGCAGTGGGTGACTACCACTCGCACATGCCGCGCTTGAACCGCATCTATGCCGAGCAGGTCTGGACACGGTATCGACACCAGAATGCGCAATGCAGGCCGAGCACTCGCGGACCGCGCGTCAGCGACGTGCGAACGATCACCGGTGGTGTGCCATGAGCGCGCCTCCGCGTGCTCGGAAGCGGCGGGCACCGCCGCGAAACGCGCTTGATGCGGCAGCGTCCAGTGCGGTCGGCGACAGCGTGCCTCCACCTCACCGGGCACTACCGTCCATCACCCTCGGACAACTTAGGCTTTTGGCCGGCGCCGGTGCCCGGCTCGGCGCAACGATCCGCGCCGTCGATGGCCGCTACCGCATCGAAGTCGACCTGGGTCCGCGGCGCTGGGCGCTCATCAGCACCCACCGCAAACAGCCGCGGCTGTTTCGCCATCTGGACGGCGCAGCGAACGCGGTGCGTGCTCTCGGCGCGCAGCACATCCGCCTTGAATTCTCCCACGCCGCAACGATAGCAGCCCCAACCCCACCCTCATCGAAACGGAGCTGAGACCATGCGCATCACGACCGAGATTTCAGAAGCGGATGCGAAGCTCATTCAGCAGTTGCTCGACTCGCTCGCAGTAGACGAATTGAACACCCACGGCCCGCTCGATCTTTCGAAGCTCGCCGCGATGCTATTGGAAGATGTCGCACTCGCCTGGCGGCGTCCCGGCAGCTGGGAAGGCGCCAACATGAACCAAGTTCTATGCGCCCACGGCTATCAGAGTTGATCGCGCGAATGGGGCGTGACGTGTTCGTTCACTCAGTTCATCCTCGGCGGCGAGTGGTCATCGGGACTGCGCTTCGACAGTTCGGTTTCCGCCAATCGTGTCGCACGCTGCAGTGTTTCCTCCACGATCTGATCGAGCGGGAACACCGCATCGTTGCCCAAGATCTTGAGCTTGGCTTGCACGTCCTGGATGCGGCCGTGCAGCTCTTGGCTGATGCGGCAGGTGAACTTTTCCGTTTTGGCTTTGGCGACGAGGATCGACTTCGGCATGCGACACGCTCCTTGGACTCGATCGATGCGAGCCCGGATGAAGAATCAAATCAGACGAGCAGACGACAGGGATGCGCTGCGCCAGCGCCGCAGTGCCACCAGGGACCAGATCGCTTCAACCAGGCCGAAGGGCCACGCGCCTTGCAGGAAGCCGTACACCGAACCAAGTGCACAGGCTGCTGCGAAGCCGAGGATGTAGCGCCGATTGCGATGCTCCAGTGCGTAGCACAGAAGCATCGCAGTGACAGCGAACAAACCGAATGCGGTGAGACGATCCATCGGTATCTTCTTTCCTTCGGCGGCGGGCACTACTTCCAACCCGCGGGGCGGCGATGCTAGCGCGCGAGCGTCAGAAGGCCAACAGTCTCAACACGGAGAGGCGGGCGAAAAGTGGGGAAAAGCGTGAAGGCGCGGATACGCAAAATGTGGTGCATTTTGCTGGGAGTGCAGGGCACTCTCCCGCGTTCGCGCGTCGTTCCTGCGCGCCCGCCGGTGCTCCGCACCGAGACTGCAAAGCATGCTGACCGACACGCCGGTCAGACGCCGCGGCAAGCGCAGCGAGACGCTCCAGCTACGCCTCACGATGGATGAACATGCGGCCTTGCATGTCCTTGCCGACCACACCGGTATCCGTGGTTCACGGCTCGCGCGCAAGGCTATCCGCGAGCTGGTCACCGGCGGGGTCGATCTACTCGACCGCGAGCAGCAGGCCGTGCTGGAACTGGCGCGTCAGATAAGACTGACGGGCATCAATCTCAACCAGATCGCACGGCAACTGAATCGCGGCGACAGCGCTTCCCGTAGTCTCGCCAAAACGATTGAAGCACTGCGAGTATCGCTGAGCGAAAGCGAATTTACCTGGCGCCGCATGGTGGCTGCGGCACGCGCGCGAACGGTGCCGGAGCATGGCCGTGACTGACGATCGCGATGATGAGCTTCTGCGCGATCAGCCCCTTGGTCGTAAGGGAAAGACCGGCCGTTTACTCGGCCCCGGCCTCAGACAATATCGTCACCCGGACGGAGGTCAGGCAAAGCTGGCGCGCAGCTTGCGGATCGCGCAACGGCATCCGCAGGCGGTGCTCAAGATCACCCGTTACGGACATGGCGGACACAAAATACTGGCGCATGTCCGTTATGTCGCGCGGCACGGCAAGTTGTCGCTGGAAGACGAGAATGGGGAACAGATCGAAGATGTCCGCGAGCTGCGCCGACGCGTGCAGCTATGGACCGCGCAAGCCGGAGCAACGATGGAAGAACCCAACGCCGAGATCACGCGCAAGCGACGGGTAACCGCGCATTTCATCCTCGACGCTGGCCCAGACGCCGACCGGGCAGTGTTGAGCAAAAGTGTGCAGGAGTTTATGGCCGAGCGCTTCGGTAAAAAAGGACACGAATATCTGTTTGCACGCCACGATGACACCCGGCAGCCACATGTTCATGTTGTGCTCAGCATGATGGACGGGCAGGGGCGGCGACTGCACACCAATGTGGCCGAGGTGCAACGCTGGCGGGAGCAATTTGCCGAGATTGCGCGGGGGAACGGCATCGAAGTCGATGCCAGCCGCGCATGGGAACGCGGCAAAGCACCGACACGATCACGAGGCTTAGTGAAGTATGGCGCACCGCGTCCCACACGATGGACGCGGGAACAGGTTCGGCGCGGGCTCGCCGCACGCAAAGAGCGACTGCTATCGGACGCGGCACTCGCGTCCGCGCGTGGCGATTCCAAGCGGGCGCAAGCGCTCAATCAGAAGGCGGCCGGCTTGCGAATGCGAACGGACGATAAGCTGGTTCGTCATACCGTTGCTGAGCGGCGTGGCGCAGCGGCAAAGATGCCTTGGGAAGTGGCGCGTGCCACCAATGCGCAGCGAATCGTGGCGGATTTCCAAGGCCAGGCAACTCAGCTTGAAGAAGCCGCGCAACGAGTCCAGGACGACACCCGCCGCACTCAACTAAGTGGCGCGGCGAAGCGGCTGCGCGAGTTCGCCAAAGATGTTCAAGCGACGCCTACGCGCGCCCAGAAGATTGCCCAGAAAATTCAGCAGCGACGATCGTCTTCCATCGATCGCGATGCGGCGGACCTAGAACGCGATTGAGTAAAAAGTGGCGTAGGAGGTGATAGTCGGTGCTGTACGCCGCCGCATCCGGATAACGCTGGATTGCCCCCTTGGTGATCGCGCACTGGGTCGGCGATCAAGCTGCGTCGGCAAATGATACTTCGAGTCGAACGTGCTCCGATTCCCGAAGCGCCGAAATAATGCCAAACAGATTCGCCGAACTTGGATTGCCGCGGGGAGCGAGCATGCGATGCAGGCTCTTAGGAGGCGTCCCGACGACCAGGGACAGTGCTTCAAAACCGATGGTGGCGTTGATGTAATCCCTTAGCACAGCCTTGCCGACATCCAGATCGCCTTCTAACAGTGTTTCCAGGGCTTCGCGCAATAGTTCACGACGGAACTCGGCATCCGCCTGTGCACGGGCTTTGACTGTTTCGGTAAAACTTCTAGTGAGTGCCATGTTGAATTGATCTCCTGCGTTTCCGATAGTCCTGCCAAGCTGCTTGCGCGTGCCGGATTGCTTTTTGCTGATCCGATTTCTCGCTTCCAGCAAGTAATACGACCAGCGTGTCGCCATCACGTCCGAAGTAAATGCGGTACCCAGGGCCCCAGTCGATTTTCTTTTCCAATACACCTTCGCCGACCGGTTCCACATTGGACAAATTGCCCAATTCAATCCGCTTGAGATGCACCGCAATCTTGGCGGCGGCCCTGGCATTCAGGCCGGTGAACCATGCTGCAAAAGGTGACCGATCCTGCAGGTCAAGATACTCACGAACTTCGATCATAAGGTATCATAAACGTTACTATAAAGACAAGGTTAACAGCAGGGCACACGTGTGTGTCGTCCCAACACTATGGACAATTTGGCGCCAGACAAGTTAATTGCGTGTGGACGTCAATCCCCGGCATTCCATCACACTCCTGCAATCAACGGCACCAACCCAAATTGCGCGCCGCCCCACGACGATCATCACCAGTGGCAAAGGCTTGACGTGCTTTGCCAGCTTTTTCCACTCGAAACGATCTAAGCATGAAGGTGACGGCCGGTCCTCGGCGTGGGTGTGCCATTCCCCAACGTAGTGGCAAAGGCCCTTCGATTCCATCCAGACAGCATCCGCTTTTTCTTTGTGGCCTTTGGAATCCCTGAAGAAGAAAAATCTCCTGCGGCGATCGTGTGTAGTTGGCTCTGTCGCAGACACGACTTCGATATGGCCGCCCTCTTTCCTTATGCCAAGAAGGATTCCACCGGCTTCAGAGTCATCCGCCCCAATCTGTCGGAACCGATCAACGAGGTCTAACACCTCCGGCCGGATGAGCAGAAACGGACCGTTAGCCGTTATCTGATAGGTCAGAGCCGGTGACTGAACAAAGGGGGCAGGCGGAGCGCTTGGCGGGATCATGGTTTTCAACGGCTCGCGGCTCCTGTGGGTCGCAGATCGTTACTCTCAGGCGGGGCGATTGGCGGCTTGCCAACCAGTCCAGCGACAACTGGGTCGCCAATGCCGTCGCGTGCAGAACTGCCGCGACGGAAAACGGCACGAACAATCCATCACAGCCACCAGCGGTTGACTCCTTCACTTCGTAGTCGTCTCTCAAAAATATTGACTGGCCTCCAGGTGCGGCGGTTCGAAAACAGCGGCAGCAAGCCAAGTCCGGCCGGTCTTCCAAGTAGGCCACAGCGACCGCTCCATTACCTTCAATCCACGCGTGCAGCACTGGAGGGAAACCCCCAGACCGAAAGGTGTGGCTGAGCCAGTCGCTCACCGATTCAATGCCTGCTGCATTGATGACGAGATCATAGCCGGTGAGGTTGCTGAGAGATTCAACGAATCGCGGTACGGCGGACACCGAAACTCCAGGATAGTCGCGGATCAACTGCGCCCGCAGGGCATCGGCTTTTGGCGCGTCGAGATCTGGCAAGCCGAGGTAATGCCGCCCCAAGTTACCGGCACCTAGTCGGTCAGGATCGATCAGGGACAGGCTGCCGCCGCCCATGCCTGCTCCTGACCTTACCAGCGCTGCGGCCAGAAAGCCTCCGATAGCCCCGCAGCCCACGAGCGCAAATCGCTTGCCGAGGAAGCCAGGCTGACCAGGCAACAAGTTGCGCGTTGCTATAAACGATTCAGTCACCATGTTCGGGGTCAGACGCTTAATAGATGTGATAGCGGCGACAGCGGTTTCTCCAACCATCGCGGTAGCGAAACCTTGTGCGGAGTGGAAACTGGAGCGCTTGCTGAGCGGTGCGCGAAAGGCGTAGAGACTGCCGGCGGCCCGAACAAATACAGTAATGTCGCGCTGCCGCTGGTTGAAGGCGCGGGCGACGGCTTTCGCAAGTGCCGGCAGTACATCGGGCTGCGATTTCGCCAACCATCGGACTAAGTCTTTCATCGTTTTCGGCGGCCAGGGGGCGGACGCCGGGATTGCTGCCTGGGTCGATTGAATCCTTCCGACAACGATCTCAACGGTGGAATTCGGCACAACCAAATTGCCGAACCGTTTTGTCAGTGCGGCCGCGTCGTCCGCGATGATCTGCACCGCGCCGCCACGAAGTTTTAAGCTGCCTATGCAGCCGGCGTCGGCGCCGAACCGTGGATCGATGTCCACCAGCACTGGCGTGCCCTGCCAGTACGCGAGAAACTCGTTGGCCGGATCGGTCGCCGCCCTTCCTTCCAGAATGTCGGATAGGACCGTGGCTGCTTGATCGATGCATCCCACGAGGCTTTCCAGGACGAAGCCCCGATCGATAACGTAGGTGGCGGGGCTGGCGTAGCACACGCAGCCGTCGGATTCGATGTGCGGTGCCCCGAACCGCAATTCAGTCGGCGGGTCTAGCAGCCGGATTTTCGGAAGCTGGACAATGTCGTTGTCCCGCAGTTCGAGCTGTACCGCGAGCACTCTGCCGGAAACGCTCAGATTGCCGCGGTAAGCCAGAGCCTTGGGCGCTTTCGCATCATAGTACGGCCGAAAATCACGGGCCTGCGCCAGGCCTGTGGTGATCCTCGGCAAATCGAACCGATTCAACCGGCTTGGGTGCGACGAACCGGTGGTTGCGACCTCATGGCAATGGCAGGTGCCGCCTCGACCGTGACCTCGGCGATGCGCGCCGGGTCTGCCGGTATGCGTGCGCCGAATTGGTTGCGGAGCAGCGCGATCGCCGTGTCAGGATCGCCACACTTGAGCTGTGCATCTTCGAGGTCTCGGGCCAGGGCAGCGAAACGCTTGCTTACTTCCGCGCGAATACCGTCTTCGTCAAGGCGTTTGCTCAAATCAGGCTCGTCGGCCGAACCATCGAACGCAGCCGGGTTCATCACCGGGCGGGCTAGGAGGGCTGGGATTTGCTTGACCACATGGAGCAGGGTCTTGTCGATTCGCCGATCGAACTGCTGCCACTGGGCGTGATGAACCAAGGCCATGAGCAAGATCGATTTCGGATCACCTCCATTCGCCCATGTCTGAAAATCACGCCAGGACTTCAGGATTTTGATGATCTTGCGGAAATGACTACCGCGGAGGTTGGCCGTGGTCTCGATCCACTCGGAGATGGGCCGCGGATCTGACTTGATCCACCCATCCTCCCGATGCGCGAGCAAAACGTTGGATGTAGGCATCAGTTCCCACCTGTCGTCGCTGTCGGCGCGCGCGCTATCCAGCGTCATTCCCTCTAGCGCAGCGGCCTTCTCGACAAGCAGCTCAAACTGCTGGTCGGGCATGCAATAACGCGGTACATCCACGTGCTTGTTCTCGGCGATGACCAGGCGGCTGCAGCAGGGGTTCTTGTCGTTGAAGGTCCACTTTTCCTCGGCAGCCAAGCGCCGAAGAATGTCATCGGTGGCTTCGATGAACTTGTCGCTCGCGACGGAAGGCCTGTGTGCTTTGATGTCCCCAAGCGGCAGGTATACGCCGTCGTCTAGGTCTGCCTGCTGCTCTGGCGGACGAATCGGGGTGATGATGGTTTTGTAGCTGAATGAGCCCTGGGTGAAGAACCGTGGGGTCTTGACGGGCGCGGCGCGCGCCGGGTCTCGCAGGCTGTGGGGCAACTCGCTTCGCAGCCGCTGTCGGATGGTCGTGCGAGCGGTGCGGAGCTGCTCATCGTCGGCACTACTCAGTTCGGCGCGAGGAAGGAGCGAGGGCTCGGAGGAATCGTCAAACAACGTAGCCAAGTTTAGTTCGGACACAGTCACACCTCGACAACAAGGGGCGCTTGCGGCACACTCCATTGTGTCGGGCGACCAGAAAATCACAATATCTAGTGGGGATACCCTCCCATGCTGACAGTAATACAAAAGGACAAACTTGTCTACGTCGTTCTGGCAGCGCTGGCCCTGGGCTTCGCGGCTTGGGCGCTTTTCACTTATTTGGTGCTGATTGCCCTGTTTCAAGAAAGCTGGGGCTGGGCGTCCGTGGCGCTCGGATCGATCAGCCTGACCGGCATCTTCCTAGCAGCACTTGGCCACCCTCGGACGGTGAACTGGTTGTGGCGGAAGATCCCCGCGCTGAATTGGTGGCTTGCCCCCAATCTGAACGGGGAATTCCAGCTTGAAACGTCGAGCAACTGGTCCATCCAGAAGCGCATGCTCGACTGTATCGAAGGCCGCGATGAGCAGACCAACGCCGCGCAAGACACGAATGAACTGCTCACGGTGACCGGGAGATTGACCATCAAGCTGGGCCTGTTTGGCATTGAGGCGCACTACCTTCCCGACACGCAAGAGGCATCCCGCTCCGAAAGCTTCGTCGTCGCAGCAGCACTGGAGTCGCGTCGCCGAGACGGGTGCTTCTGGTTCCACTATGTTTACGAGGGGCGAGTTCCCGATCCCATCGTCGCCACTGACCACGACAGCTACTACGGGTCGGCTTCGCTGCGCATTGCGCGGGATTCTTTGGATTCGCTGGCGGGGTACTACTGGACCAACCGATCTTGGCGGGAAGGCATCAACACGGCCGGGAAAGCGCAGTTGCGCAGGATTGCGCCTCAACAGGCAGCGGGGTGAGCGAGCATGACCCAACAGGCGTTCCGAATATTGAGCATTGATGGCGGCGGCGTGCGCGGTTACTTGGCGGCGGCGATATTGGCGAACATCGAGGACTACCTGAATTCAAAGCTGAACGAGACGCTGCCGCTGGGTCAGCGGTTTGACCTCATCGTAGGCACGTCTGCCGGTGGACTCATCGGGCTGGGATTGGCGTTGGGACGTTCTGCCGGCGAACTGCGGGCTTTGCTGCTAGACCTCGTGCCGAAGGTTTTTGGGGCAGGCAACCGGCGTTCGCGACTCTCGCGGGCAACCAAGCCGCGCTACGGAGATGCGGCATTGGAATCCGAACTTCAGGCGGTGTTCGGCGCGCATACCCTAGCGGACCTGACCACCGATGCCTGCATCACTTCGGTTTCGCTGATCGACGCGAAGCCTCGTCTGCACAAGACTGACTACTTTGCCCGGAACGCTGGCCGGCTCGATGAACGTCTGATCGACGTCGCCATGGCCACCTCGGCGGCCCCCACGTATTTTCCGGCACGAAACTCAAAATATTCCGCCAACCTCGTTGATGGAGGACTTGCTGCCAACAATCCGTCGGTGATCGGCGTGATCGATGCGCTTCAGTTTGAGCGTCCCAGCAAGCGTGGGGTCCACAGACCGCACCTCGATGTCAGCGGCAACAGCGGCCCATTGCTTCTCTCAGTTGGGACCGGCCAACCTGGGCCGCTGCCTTATGACTACAAACGCATGACTAACGGCGGCTGGTTGAATTGGATGTTGCCGATTCATGAGATCGTGCTGTTGAGCCAAGCGCAGCTCGTGCATCATCAGGCCAAATTCCTAGTTGGTTCGAAGTACCTGCGAATTGATCCAATCCTGAACGTGCCCGTCAAGCTGGACGATGCTGCGCATTTCCACGAACTGAGAAACAAGGCTGACATCGACGCGGAGTGCGAGCGATTTTTGAAGGCTTATTTCCTGGACTAGCAGGGAAACAATATGGCGATCCCAGAATTCCAACTGGCGACCTGGTCCAACCAAGGGGCCGCTACAACTGCGGCGCAAACGTATAACTCAATCAAGGAAGCTCTTGCACGTAGCGCGTGGCCGGCCGTAAATGCTCCCGAGATTTACTTGCAGGGTTCATATCGAAACGACACGAATATTTACTCGGAGAGCGATGTCGATGTGGTAGTTCAAATCCGAAACACGCTGCGCTCGGATGTCAGCGCACTGCCTCCATTGGCGCAGCACGCGCATGGTGCCGCCTTTCAAAACGCAACGTATTTGTGGAACGATGGGCGCCGCGATGCTATAGCCGCCTTGGTTGCATACTACGGATCGGCGGCTGTAAAGCCGGGCAACAAGGCCATTAAGGTGCAGACCCCTTACCGCATGGCCGACGTTGTCGTCGCTATTGAGCACCGCAAGTATTCGAACTTCATTAGCGCCACCGAGCAACGGTACGTGTCCGGCATTGCGGTTTGGGTTCAGGCCGACAACGATTGGATCGTCAACTTTCCGCGACAGCACTATGACAATGGCGTCGCCAAGAATGCTCAAACTAGTGGCCGGTTCAAGCCCACGACTAGGGTATTCAAGAACGCCAATCGCTACATGGTCGAGCGCAATCTGCTCGCTGCTGGCGTCGCCCCGTCTTATGCAATTGAATGCCTCGTGTATAGCGCGCCGCATGATTGCTTTCAGCCCACGTATCAAGAGACGTTCTGCAACGTGGTGAATTGGGCTCACGAGAATATCGCAGCGATCCGGCGCGTGAGCGAACAGGGCCCCATGATTGGGACGGGGCAGAGTCGTTGGGAAGCTGCGGCAGCACGGTCTTATATCAACGGGCTGATCAGCCTGTGGAACAATTGGACCTAATAGCGAAGGCGCCCTGCGATACAAGCGCTCATCCGCTGCACTTAACTACCTTCCACTGCTCCTCTGCACGGCTGCCTGATCGCGTTTTGGCCCTGCAGAACTGCTGGGGCCGAAGCAGTTCTTTCGTCGGCACGTAGACTTCCACGTAGCCCTGGTGCAAAAGCTGTTTGACTTCGCGCTCCATCTCGCCGGTAAGAAGCGCGCTAATCGTCGTGATTGGTCCTTCGTGTGCGACTGCAGACATTACGCCCCTCCGTTTCCACCATATGGATCTCAAGCGAATTTACATGAAGTAACAGCGAGCTAACGAGCGCCTTTAGGTTTACGAAGTCGACACACAAATTTACACATTCTCTTACACAGTCGGAATTGCTCAGAATAATTATCTATAAAAATCAATAATATATAACAGACGCAAGGGACTTAAAATCCCTCAACCGCAAGGTTATGCCGGTTCGAGTCCGGCTTCGGGCACCATTTGAAACTCGTGGCGACGCCGGCCGATGACAGCCGGTGCGCCTCAACCCGGCTGAGCCGGCGCCGACTTACGAAGACAATCGCGTCGGCGCCCGCCCGAGTCGTTTCAGAAGATCGGACCTGTCAGTCCGCCGACGGGCCCCATCGGAACGTGCGGATGCAGCGGCTCCGGTTCCGGCGGCGGTGGCGGAGCAGGTGCCGGGCTGTAGGCCGCGACGGGCGGGGGCACGTAGCCGCCGTCCAAGACCTTCAGTTCGACGCGGCGATTGATCGCACGGCCTTCGTCGGTACCGTTGTCGGCAATCGGTACTCTCTTACCGAAACCCTTCGCCGCAAGACGTTGCGAGTCCACGCCCTTGTAGGTCAAGTATTGCTTGACGGATTTGGCGCGATTGACCGACAGCCTGTCATTGTACGCATCCGAACCGATGCCGTCGGTGTGGCCATCGACCTCGACCGTGGCGCCGGTGGTCTTCAGCGAGTCAGCGACCGGATCGAGCAGCGCTTTGGCATTGAGCGTCAACGTCGACTTGTCGAAATCGAAGTTGACGCCGTTCAGCACGACCTTGTCACCGGTCTTGCAGCCGCCCATCGAGTTCATCTCGCATGGCGGCGGCGGTGGTGGTAGCGGTGGCGGCGGTACGGGCGCGGGCGGCGGCGCCTGCACGATGACCTTCTGGTTGCTGTAGTCCA
Organism: Nevskia sp.; assembly: GCA_028291645.1. GTDB lineage: Bacteria > Pseudomonadota > Gammaproteobacteria > Nevskiales > Nevskiaceae > Nevskia. The sequence goes on along the minus strand of JAQGNU010000189.1, from coordinate 21,215 downwards.
GGCCGTTAGTGGCGAGATAACAGCCGCTGAGCGGAACCGCGAGCACCACGGCAACACAAGCGGCGGAACGTGCTTTCTTGAACATCGAATGACCCCTTACTTACGATTGTTGGAACTCATGGACACGGCGTTCGACGGCTGATCGGCACATTGCAATCGGGCCGAACAACTGACGGAGAACAGTGACGCACCGAGGAGTTCGCGTAAGAACTGTCGCAAGTCGAGCAAGTGCAGTTGGACGTGAAATGGTTGAAGCGATGCATGCTTCTCTCCTTAGGATTGCCACGCGTTTCAAAGCGCGCCGGTTTTCACAGGCGCCCGTTGAAACTGTCGTGATCCCTGCCAACAAGCTGCTCCGCAATGGCGTCCGGCGGATTGCCCGCAGCGCCTGCGTTATTTTTTCTAACCGCAGTGCACAATCGTAGTTCGGGTTTTTGCCGGTGTCTAGGGTTTTCCGCGGCGTCTGGCAAACATGAGCCGTTGCAGCCGCCCTTGTCGGCCTGAAAATGCAGGTCGGAACATAGCCCCGGGTCAACGCCGACGACCGGCGCCAGTGCGGTGAAGCTGGGATATGTGCAACCAAGGTTTGTGTCCCGTTTGCATCGGGATTCAGGCTTTGCGATGCTCAGCGGGCACGGGCTTTGCGTGCAAGCTGGCAATAGCGTGGCGACGATCGACGGGCTTTAAGTCGGACGCGACCGCGGCAAGACACTTGGGCAGGGACAAACAGCTTTAGCGCGCGCCGGTACCGTCGGTGGGCGCTGAAGTCAGTTCAGTGATGCTCAAGGGGAAGAAGCATGAATAGCTTCTATGGCAGCTTAAATCCGTTGGTCTCGGTTCAGCTTGCGGCGTCTGCCGTGGCATACCTCCTGAGCGTCACGTTTTCACTACCCACCCGGCGGCATTCGTCGCAACGGTGTCCGGCGCGTATCGCGCCGGCCAGCGCTCGCGGCGCAAAAGCCACCGGCGGGTGACATCCATGGAGTTCCTACAGCTGTCTGCAAGGAGTGGTTCGATGCTTAAGAAAGTCAGTCCCGTCGCCTTTATTGCCCTGGTGCTCACGATGCCATTGAGTGGCTGCTATCTCGCCTCCAACGGCCTGGACTACAGCAATCAGAAGGTCATCGTGCAGGCGCCGCCGCCGCCCGCCGTGCCCATCGATCCCGCTGGCGGTTGACGTTAATGGAGTTTCCTCAGTTGCCCGCAAGGAGTTTCTCGATGCTTCATAAAATCAATTCCGCTGCCTGTATTGCCTTTGCGCTCACGGTTCCGCTCAGCGGCTGCTATCTCGCCAGCAATGGTCTGGACTACAGCAATCAGAAGATCATTGCGCCGCCACCGCCGCCGCTACCACCGGCACCGGAACCCGCGCCGCTACCTCCACCACCGCCGCCCTGTCAGTTGAATGCACTGGGTGGGTGCAAGACTGGCGACAAGCTGGTGCTGACCGGCGTCAATTTCGATTTCAATAAGTCGACGCTGACGCTCAACGCCAAAGCGCTGCTCGACCCGGTTGCCGAGTCGCTGAAGACCACCGGCGTCAAGGTTGAGATCGATGGCTTTACCGACAGCATCGGTTCCGCGGCTTACAACAAGAAGCTGTCCTGGAGCCGTGCGAAGTCGGTGAAAGAGTATCTGTACAGCCGCGGCGTCGATGCCGGTCATCTCGGCGCGGAAGGCTACGGCAAGGAGTTTCCAATCGCCGACAACAGCAGCGAAGAAGGGCGCGCGATCAATCGTCGCGTCGAACTGAAAGTACTGGGAAGCGGCGGCTACTGACTTCGCAAAAGTTACCAGCCGGCCACGGATAAGGGTCGGTCGATCGTACCGGCGCGCGATCGCTGTGCCGAACAACAGTGGGCTTGTAGCGCGCCTGTTCGGTGGCATCCGCATCGGTACGATGCCGACCCTGCTCGCAGCTCAGACGAGAGAAATGTCGATTGAGACTGCAAGCAGGTTCGTTTGAACGCACTGCTCCAGTTTGATCAGTGCGTTTCGCCGAGCGTGTAGTCGAACTCGTAGTAGTGCTTCTTGTCGGCGATCTTGATCGTCATCGTGCCGCAGATTCCGCGCAGTTCATCGCTGCCGGAGTCGGATACAACCACGACGGCTAGCAGCGGCGTGCCGCGCGTCAGCATGCCGCTGTGCTGCAATACGAAGCTGCCCTTGCGGCCGTGCAGCGTTCCGCAGATGCGTTCGATCGCAACGTAGCCGGCCGAGCCCTCGATCTCGGTCATTGCCGTCAGCATCTCGCCCGTACTGCTCGCTTCGAGATCGCCGTGAAACTGTTTGTCGAGCGACATCCTGCCAAGCTTCGTGCCGCTTGATTTGTCCTCCGGTCCTTGCGGGCTCAGCTTCACGTCAAATGTGCCGCTTGCATGATTGTCCATGATCGATGTCCTCGGAAGCAGCTTGCGTCGATGCAGCTTAACCAAGCGCAGGCAACTGCGCAGTTCGCATGCGCGTGCCACAAGCTCGCTGAAGGTTACGCCCGCCCCGCTATGATGAACACCATGCGCAACTCGTTCGATGACCATTGATGCAACCGCTCGGCAGGATTTGCATCTTCGGCGCCGGCAGCGTCGGTTGCTATATCGGCGGACGTTTATTGTCGGCCGGTGCGCGCGTCCGCTTGATCGGCCGCGCGCGACTGGCGCAGCAGCTGCGTGCCGATGGCCTGAAACTGAGCGATCTGCGCGGTGCGTCTCAGCGGGTGCCGGCCGAGCAGATCGACTTCGTGGTCGACGATGCGAATGCGGCGGCCGATGCTGGGCTGGTTCTGATTACGGTGAAGTCCGCCGCCACCGAGCAGGCCGGACAAACGCTTGCCAGCGTGCTGAAACCGGGCACTACTGTCATCAGTTTCCAGAATGGTCTCGGCCATGCAGCGACGCTGCAACGGTGGCTACCGCAGTGCGTCGTCTTGGCTGGCATGGTGCCGTTCAATGTTTTGAACCGTGGCGGCGGTGCGTTTCATCAGGGCTCGGCAGGACAGTTGATGGTGCAGGGGAGTGCAGCGCTACGTCCGTATCTGGCCTCGTTCGCGGCGGCGGGCTTAGCGATCGAGCAACGCAACGACATGCCGGCGGTGCAATGGGGCAAGCTGCTCCTTAATCTGAACAATTCGATCAATGCGCTGTGCGGCCTGCCGCTGAAGGTCGAGCTATCGCAGCGCAGTTATCGCCGCTGTTGCGCCGCTGCCCAGTACGAAGCGATACAGATACTCGCTGCCGCCGGGCAAGCCGTCGCCAAGCTCACGCCGCTGCCGGTAGCCTGGCTGCCGCGCATGCTCGAACTGCCGGATTTCCTATTTCGACTGGCTGCCAACCGCATGCTGGCGATCGATCCGCTGGCGCGCTCATCGATGTGGGAGGATCTCGAAGCCGGGCGCAGTACCGAAGTGGACTGGCTCAACGGCGAGATTGTTCGGCTGGCGGTTCGGAGCGGACGCCATGCGCCGATCAATCAGCGGCTGCTGGAGTTGATCCGTGCAGCCGAGCGCGGCGGCCGCCGCGATTGGCCCGGCGATGCCTTGCTGGCGGAACTTGTACGCGTGCGCGCATAGGCGCAAGGCTCAAGCCTGCGCGGGCCTGCGTCGCACCGGTTTCTGCGCGATGGGGATCACCAGCGCGCGATCGGGTTCAATCGCCCGCAGCACCTGCTCGATCAGCTCGCGCAGGCGACGACCGGCACCGACGCCGTCATCTTTTTCGAGCAGTGCGACGATTTCCGCATGCCCATCGACAAAACTGCGCATATCGACACCCCGCTCATGCAACTGCTGGCCGACGATGCGGCTACGCACTTCCCAATGCAGTGAATCCCAGGCATGCAGGAAAGTGGCATTGCCGGACGCGGCAACCAGCAGACGATGGAATGCGGCAGCCGCTTCGGCATGCATGCCGTAGTCGTGTCGGCTGAGTCCGCGCCGCATGCGCTTGACTTCGGTGTGCAGAGCTTTCAGCACCTGAGCGCTGCAGGGTACCGCCAACTGCGCGGAACGTTCTTCGAGCAAGGCGCGCAGTTCGTAGGCTTCGCGCAACTGCATGATGTCGGCGGTGCGGACGCGGGTGCCGCGGTAGCGCTCCGATTGCACCAGGCCGAGCGCTTCCAGTTCGCGCAGCGCTTCGCGTACCGGCGCCTGACTGACATTGCACTCCGCCGCCAGTGCCAGTTCCTTGAGCCGTGTACCGGCCGGGTAGCTGCCGTCGAGAATCCGCTCGACCACCAGGTCACGCACTTCATCGCGCATGCAGGTGCGGCGGATTTTCATGGCCTCATTTGCCCTTGACGACGGTGTTATCGGCGCCGGATTTCGCAGCAGCAGCCGTGGGCTGATCCAGTTGCGCTGCACTCCAATCGCCGCCGACTGCCTTGATCAGCTGCAGTGCGGCATTGAGCCGACGTACACGCAAGTTGAGTGCCGCCTGCTGCGCCTGCAGTGCGGCGTTTTGCGCGGTGACCACTTCGAGATAGGTGACGATTCCACCCTTGTAACGATAATTGGATTGATCGAGCGAATTCTGACTGCTCGCAACCGCACGATCTTGCGCAGCCAGCTGCACATCGAGCCAGCGGATCGCGGCGAGTTGATCTTCCACTTCGCCGTACGCGGTCAAGACGGTCTGCCGGTAGTTGGCCACGGTCTCATCGAACGCAGCGATCGCCTGATCGTTCTGTGCGTGCCGTAAGCCCCAATCGAATAGCGTCAGCGCTGCGGATGGGCCGAGCGACCACATGCGCGCAGGCGCTTCGATCCAGTTGCCGGTGCTGCCGCTTTCAAAACCGATGTTGCCATCCAGCGAGAACGTCGGGAACCAGGCCGCACGGGTCACGCCGATCTCGGCGTTGGCGGCGAACACCTGGCGTTCGGCACTCGCCACGTCGGGACGCCGTTGCAGCAGTTGCGAAGGCAGGCCGGCGACGATGGCCGGCGGTTGCAGCCGCAGCGGTGTCGGTTCCAGCGTAAAGGTGGACGGCGGCACGCCGGTGAGAATCGCGATCGCGTGTTCGAGCTGCATGCGCGACAGCCGCGTATCGGCGAGTTGCACTTGTGCGGTTTCCAGCTGCGTCGTGGCCTGGTCGACATCGACGATTGCGGCGACGCCGCCGTCGTAGCGGTTCTGCGTAATGCGCAGCGCTTCGCGATAGGCGTTGACGGTGGCGCTGAGCAGATCGATCTGCGCATCCAGTCCGCAGAGTTCGAAGTAGTCACCGGCAAGTTCCGCCTGAATCGACAGCTGCGCAGTTTCCAGATCCGCAGCACTGGCCTGCGCGCGACTGCGCGCTGCCGCGATGGTGTTGCGCACGCGTCCCCAGAAATCCAGTTCGTAGGAAGTCTGTGCACGCAACACGTAGTCGCCACCGACCTTGGCGGCGCCGGTGGTATTGGTCGGCGCATATTTGGAGATGCGCTCGCGCACGCCGGAGGCGGTCAAACCAATGATCGGGAATAGACTGGTGCCGGCGATATCGGCGGCATCGCGCGCCTGCCTATAGCGCGCCACGGCAGCGGCCAGGTTCTGGTTGGCAGCGAACGCGCGATTTTCCAGATCGTTCAGCAGCGGATCGCCGAAAGCGGTCCACCAGGCGCCGCGCGTGGCGCTATCGGCAGGTTGCGCCGCGGTCCAGGTCCCAACATTGACCGGCGCATTCGCAGCACTTGCATCCGCCGTGCCGGCGGATTCCTTGTAGCCGTCGCTGGCCGCAGTTTCCGGCGCCTTGTAGCTTGGTGCCAGCGAACACGCTGCGATGGCAGCCGCCAACACGGCCATCGACCCAGTCCGCATGACGCGGTGAGCGCGGCTGCTCACGGCTGCTTCCCTTTATTCGGATCGGGCTTGGCGTCATCCGCGGGCGCCGCGGGCTGCGCGGATGCCGCGGGCTTGGCAGACTGCGATGGCTGCGCGACGCGCACCAGCACGCCCTGCGCCAGTGAGTCGGGCGGATTGACGATGACGGATTCGCCGGCCGACAGACCGCCGGTGACCTCCAACGACGTGCCGAAATCACGGCCGACGGTGATCGGCTTCAGCACCACGTGATGATCTGCGCTGAGCGTACCGACCATCAGGCCCGCGCTGCGGAAAATAAGCGCGTTGGCCGGAATGCGCAGCGCGCCGGCCGGCACCGGCAGTTTGAAGTGCACTTCCGTATAGGCGCCCGGAAACAGCTCGCCCTGGCTATTGTCGACTTCCAGTTGGACCAGCAGGGTGCGCGAATTCGGCTCCAGTGCATCGGCGGTGCGCACGATCTTCGCCGGATAGGCTTGTGCCGCGCGCTCGGCGAAACGTAGATCGGCAGCGAGGCCGACCTGCATCGCCGGCGCGTACGGCTGCGGCACCTGCACATAGACGCGCAGCTTGCGTAGATCCGAGATATGGAACAGCTCGACGCCGCCGGAGGTGCTGCCGATCAATTGACCGACATCGGTGTTGCGCGCGGTGATGGTGCCGTCGAACGGCGCGACGATGCGCTGGAAGCCCTGGGTGTCCTGCAGGCGCTTGAGGTTGGCGCGCGCCGATGCAGTCAAAGCCTGCTTGGCTTCGAAGTCACCGCGCTTCTCATCGGTTTCCTGCTTCGATACCGACTCGGTCTCAAGTAGGCCTTTCCAGCGTTCCGAGGTCGATCTTGCGAGCGTTTCGTTGGCTTGCGCGGTGTCCAGATCGGCTTGTGCCTGGTGATACTGCTGATCGACTTCCGGAGCGTCGATTTCCGCGAGCAGTTGACCGGACTTCACCGGCGTGCCGATATCCACCAGCCAGCGCTTCAAATAACCATTGGTGCGCGCGTAGATCGGTGCATCGGCAAAGGCCTGCACATTGCCGGGCAGCACCAGCTCTTCAGCCGGCGGCGTATCGTCGATCTTGACCACCGCAACGGTCGGGGCGGAATCGGCGTCGGTGCTCTTGCGCAACTCCGAACGCGCATGCAGGCGGCTGAAGATGCCCCAGACGGCGAGCAGCACGACAACCGCGATCGCAACGATCGTCCACAGCGAAGCCGCGCCGCGCTGACGCGACGATCCTGTTCCAAGTTCAGCCATGGGACGACACTCCGGAAGACGCCCGCGAACGCGCAGCGAGGCGGTCGTGGATCAAGGTAAATACGGTGGGAACAAAGAACAGTGTGGCGACAGTGGCGAACAGCAGGCCGCCGATCACGGCGCGGCCGAGCGGCGCATTCTGCTCGCCGCCTTCACCGAGACCGAGCGCCATCGGAATCATGCCGATGATCATCGCCAGTGCGGTCATCAGCACCGGACGGAAACGCGTGAAGCCGGACTCCAGCGCGGCATCGCGCGGCGATTGTCCGTCGGCCATGCGTTCACGCGCGAAGCTGACGATCAGGATCGAGTTGGCGGTGGCAACACCCATGCACATGATGGCGCCGGTCAGTGCGGGCACGCTCACGGTGGTATGCGTCAGGAACAGCATCCAGACGATGCCCGCCAACGCCGCCGGCAGCGCCGTGATGATGATGAACGGATCGACCCAGCTCTGGAAATTCACCACGATCAAGAGGTAGACCAGCACGATTGCACCGAGCAGGCCGATCAGCAGGCCATTGAATGAACCGGTCATGGTCTCGACCTGACCGCGCACGTCGACATGCGAGCCTTTCGGCAGATCACTTTTCGAAGCGGCCACGATCTTGTGCACTTCGCTGGCGACGTAACCGAGATCGGCACCTTGCACGCTGCCGTAGATGTCGATGCTCGGCGTGGCGTTGTAGTGCGTCACCACACCCGGGCCGACGCTGCGCTTGAAGTCGGCGACGTTGGCGAGCAGCTGCGAACCGCCGCTGGCGGTGGTGATCGGCGTCGTCGCCAGATCGTTCAGCGTCGACATGCGGTATTGCGGCGTCTGCGTGGCGACGTTGTACTGCGTGCCGCTCTTCGGATCGACCCAGAAACTGGGCGCGGTCTGGAAGCTGCCAGAGAGTGAGATCAGCAGGTTCGACGCGACGCTGGCCTGGGTGAACCCGAGCTGCTGTGCATTGCTGCGATTGACGTTGACGTTGAACTGCGGATAGTCGAAAGCTTGCTGAATGCGCAGATCGACCGCGCCCGGGATGTGGCGGAATTTGTCGAGCAGGCTATTGGCATAGTCGCGATTGGCATTGACATTAAAGCAGGCGACCTGCACGTCGAGCGGCGAGGGCAGGCCGAAGTTCAGAATCTGGCTGGTGATGTCCGCCGGCAAGAACGCGAACGAGACCGACGGAAATTGCGCGCTCAACTGCGTGCGCAGCTTGCTAACGTAATCGATCGTCGGCGCGTGATTCTCGTTAAGGCTGATGTAAATATCGGCGTCGCTGGGACCGATCGGCGCCGAGGTGCTGTAGGCCAGGTTGATACCGCTGTACGGCAGGCCGAGGTTGTCGACGATGCTCGATAATTGCGACGCCGGAATAACGCGCTTGATCGCCTCTTCGACTGCATCGCTGAGTGCCGCGGTTTCCTCGATGCGCGTACCGGTGCGCGCGCGCAGATGCAGCTTGATCTGGCCGGCATCCACCGACGGGAAGAAATCCTGGCCAAGTCCGGGCAGCGGGCCGAGCGGGAACGCCAGAATCGATGTCGCGACCATCGCGCCAAGGAACAGCAAAGCGAACTTGCCGCCACTGCTTACCGCGCGTTCCAGCAGTGCGTGATAGCGCGTGCGCAGCGCTTCAAAACGCCGCTCGAAACCTTTCTGAAAACGCTGCAGCAGATTGCCGCGCGGTTGTTCGTCGCGCTGCGCATCGTGCGGCGCGTGCACCTGCAGCCAGTAATTCGCCAGCGTCGGCACCAGCGTACGCGACAACAGGTACGAAGCCAGCATCGCGAACACCACTGCTTCGGCGAGTGGCACGAACAGGAATTTGGCGATACCGGTCAGCAGGAACATCGGAATGAACACGATGCAGATCGCCAGCGTCGACACCAGCGCCGGCACGGCAATCTGCCGCGCACCGTCGATGATCGCGGTCTCGACGTCCTTGCCCTGTTCGAGGTGATAGTTGATGTTCTCGATGGTGACAGTGGCGTCGTCGACCAAGATACCGACTGCCAGGGCCAGACCGCCGAGCGTCATGATGTTGATCGTCTCGCCGAGCGCCGACAGGCAGATGATCGACGCCAGGATCGACAGCGGAATCGAGATGACGATGATCAGCGTGCTGCGGAGACTGCCGAGGAACAGCAGAATCATCAAGCCGGTCAGTGCGGCGGCGACAGTGGCCTCGCGGATGACGCCACTGATCGACGAACGCACGAAGATCGACTGGTCGCCGATTGCCTTGACCTTGATGCCTTCAGGCAACGCGGCCTGAATGTCCGGCAGTTTCGCTTTGATGCTGTTGATGATATCGAGCGTCGACGCGTTGCCGATTTTCAACACGCTCATCAGCACTGCGCGATTGCCGTCGACGCGCACGATATTGGTCTGCGGCGAGAATCCGTCGCGTACGTGTGCGACGTCGCGGATGTAGATCAGGCTGCCGTCGCGCGTGCGGATCGGTACATTGTTCAGATCATCGATTGCGGTCGGGCTCGAATTCAGTTTGACGAAGTATTCGATGTCGCCGATTTTCTGTGTGCCGGCCGGCAGAATCAGATTCTGTGCGCCGATCGCATTGCTGACATCTTGCGCCGACAAGCCCTTGGCGCGCAGCGCCACCGGATCGAGATCGACTTGCACCTGACGCTGCTTGCCGCCGAAAGGGAAGGGCACCGAGGCGCCGCCGACGGTCGAAAGTGCGGTACGGATAACGGTATTGCCGAGGTCGAACAACTGCGATTCCGGAATCTTTTCGCTCGACAACGCCAGTTGAATCACCGGTACGCTCGATGCGTTGTAGGCCAATACGAACGGTGGTGTGGTGCCAGGCGGCGACGCGCGCAACTGCGTCTGCGAAACGCCGGTGATCTGCGCAAATGCCAGCGACTCGTTAACGCGCGGCTGGAAGAAATATTTGACGACGGCGATGCCGTTAAGCGACTGCGACTCGGTGTGCTCGACGTCGTTGACGGTAGTCTGGGCGACGCGCTCCGAGAACAGGATGATGCGGTTCGCCATGTCTTCCGGCGGCAGGCCGCTGTAGTTCCAGACCGTCGCTACCACCGGAATCGGAATGTTCGGGAAGATGTCGGTCGCGGTCTTCAGGATCGTAAAGATGCCGACCAGGAAGATCAGCAGCGCTAGCACGATGAAGGTATAAGGCCGGTGCAGCGCGACTTTGACGATCCACATTCCGAAGCTCCTTTTCAGATCTCGCCGAGAGCCTTAGGTCGCGGGCGGAGCGCGATTCGAGCTTTGCGGCGGCGCATGATAATACAAAATTATCGATAATCAATAATCGACCGATTGACGGTAGAGTGCAGGCAGCTTGGATCGTCTGGAGGCGGTGAAGGTGATAAGCGCAACAACGCGAGGCCCCTCGCGCAAGCCTCGGCTTGAGGCGCGCTTGCAGTCAGAGGTTCAAGTGAGATGCGGCAAGACTTATCGGCGTTTAGCGGCTTTACATTGCTTTGCGCTTTGTTGATGCGCAGTTCGTCCATGCATCGACGCTACAGCGAATTGCCAATCTGTCGGACTTTCCGCGCGCGGTTAGGCAAGCCGATTGCGCGCGTCGCGCTATCGCTGTGTTTACTGGGCTTAAGATGTTGCGGCGGAGTCGCGGGCCTAGCTCAAGACCGATGCGGGGGGCTTCAGATGTCCCGCGCGGCATTCGCTGCGCGGGATGAAGACAGCAGGAGATCTTAGCGGTCGCGGAAGTGGGTCTCGACCTTTTCGTCCTGGCCTTTGACATCGACGATGACGGTTGCCGTCGGACGCGCCAGCAGACGCGGAATGCCGATGACTTCGCCGGTCTTCACGCAATAGCCGTATTCCTTGTCGCGAATGCGGCGCAAGGCATCCTCGATCTTGCGCATCAGCATCGATTCACGCTCACGCAGGCGCAAGTCGAGCCAATGCTCTTCTTCGGCGGTGGCGCGGTCGGCCGGGTCGGCGAACACTTCGCGCTGATGCAGGCGCTCTTTAACGTCCAATTCGCGCGCCAGCACTTCTTCACGCATTTTGATCAGGCGCTGACGGAAGAACTCCAGCTGCACATCGTTCATGTAGTCCTCATCCGACATCGCGCGGATGTTGTCGTCGGACAGACTGCCGGCGAACTCGACGCCGTTAGGTGTCGGCGGACGCTTCACTTTGACTGCAGGCGCGTGCTTGGCAGCGGAGGCCATCGCCTTCGGTGCCGAGGTTTTCGCCGGTGCAGCAAGGACTTTGGCTGGGGCTGACACTTTGGGTGGGGTTGCCGGCACTGGTACGGCTGTCTTCGCAGCGGGCTTGGCGACCGGTTTTGCGATCGGCTTGGGTACAATTTTCAGGGCCGGCTTCGGCGCAGCTTTGGCAGCTTTGATCGGAGCTGCCGGCTTGCTGGCTTTCTTTGCTATTTTAGGCTTTGGTTTTTTTGCAGCGACACTCGCGGACGCAGACTTCTTCACCGGCTTTTTCACCACTTTCTTGTTGGTCTTGGACTTCGCCGGCGCAGACTTCGCGGCTTTCACTTTTTTCGCGATTTTCACGACTTTAGTCGCCGCGACAGGCTTCTTGGCAGGGGCCTTATTTTTCGCTTTCGGCGCCAACTTCTTGGTCATTACCAGCTTCTCCGAATCCACATTTCACGAGTAAGTTATGGGGTGCAGCCTTTTAACAGCCGGGCGTTATAGCACCGGCATACATAGACGTCAATGACAAAACTTAAAAATTGGCAGCCACGTGCAGAGCTTGAGACAATTCGGACGCGCGGCGCCCTTTACGCGAAAATCCGCTGCTTCTTCGCGCAACGTCAGGTGCTGGAAGTGGATACGCCGATGCTGTCCACCAGCGCGACCGTCGACCCCAACATCGATAGCTTTGGCACTCATAGCGGCCGTTGGTTGCAGACCTCGCCGGAATTCGCGATGAAGCGTCTGCTGGCCGCGGGCAGCGGGGCAATTTATCAGATTGCGCGGGTATTTCGACTGGAAGAGTCGGGACGCCTGCACAATCCAGAATTTACTCTGCTCGAATGGTATCGGCCAGGGTGGGACTATCGACAGCTGATGGAGGAGGTGCAGCTGCTGCTGATCGAGGCGGGGATCGGGTCTGGACAGTTTGCATCGATCACCTATCGCGATGCTTTCAAGCTGCACGCCGGCCTCGATCCATTTACTGCGAGTCCGCAGCAATTGCGGCAAGCCTGTGCCGATGCAATCGGACCGGCGCCCGAACCATCCGAGGCGACGGCGGACGCGCAGCGCGACTTCTGGCTCGACCTGTTGATGAGTGCCGTGGTCGGGCCGCGTCTGGGCGCCGAGACGCCGCAATTTCTGTACGATTTCCCGGCCTCGCAAGCAGCGCTGGCGCGCGTGCGCCAGGACCATCCGCCGGTTGCCGAACGCTTCGAACTGTTCTGGAAAGGGCTGGAACTGGCCAACGGCTTTGGCGAATTGACCGATGCCGAAGAGCAGCGCCGCCGCTTCGAGTCGGATCAGCAACGCCGTGGCGCGCGCGGGCAACGGGTGCCGCCCTACGATGAGCGCTTGATCGACGCGCTTGCGGCCGGCTTGCCGGCGTGCGCCGGTGTTGCCATCGGACTCGATCGCTTACTGATGCTGATACTGGATCTGCCGCATATCGGCGATACGCTGAGCTTCGACTTCGAGCGCGCCTGAACCTCGCCAGCGCTGTGGTCGATATCGTCGGGCAGGCGCGTCAGAGCAGCTTGCTGACCGCCGACGGCAATTTGTAACGCTTGCCGGCGAATAGCTGCGACAGTAGCAGCGTCAGCCAGGCACGTGAACTGGAGAACTGGCGCAACACGATGAAGTAGTCGCTGCCGGACTTCTCGATGTCGTAGCGCTCGATGGTGGCGCTCACTTGATCCTTCTCGCCGCGCAGCATCGCTTTCAGCGTCAGGCGATTGGCCTGAGTGTCGACGGCGACGTCGGTAACGTCGCCATACTCCTTGAACTTGTCGTTCAAATACGCCTTGAACGACAGTCCCAATGCGCCGTCTTTCACTCCGCGCGCCAGCGTGCCTAACATGGCGGCTCTCTCCCCACTTTCATATCAATAGCGTTTGCAGCGTGCACGCGCTACAGCACGTCGGAAGCGAACGCCGCCAGGCGTGAACGCTCGCCGCGCGCCAGCGTCACATGGCCGCCGTGCGGCCAGCCGCGGAAACGGTCGACCACGTAGGTTAGGCCGGAAGTGGTTTCCGACAGATACGGTGTATCGATCTGTGCAAGATTGCCGAGGCATACCATCTTGCTGCCCGGACCGCAGCGCGTGATCAGCGTCTTCATCTGCTTGGCGGTGAGATTCTGCGCCTCGTCGATGATGATGAAGCGGTTCAGGAAGGTGCGGCCGCGCATGAAGTTGAGCGAGCGGATCTTGATGCGCTTGCTCAGTAGATCGTTGGTGGCAGCGCGTTCCCAGTCGCCGGCATTGCTGGTTTGCGTGAGCACTTCGAGATTGTCCATCAAGGCGCCCATCCAGGGCGTCATCTTTTCCTCTTCAGTGCCGGGCAGGAAGCCGATGTCTTCGCCCAGCGGCACGGTGACGCGCGTCATGATGATTTCGCGATAGCGCGGCTCGTCCAGCGTCTGCGCCAGACCGGCGGCCAGCGTCAGCAGCGTCTTGCCGGTACCAGCGGCGCCGAGCAGGGTGACGAAATCGACTTCCGGATCGAGCAGCAGATTCAGCGCGAAGTTCTGTTCACGATTCTTCGCGTGGATCCCCCAGACCGGCGTCTTGCCGCTGCGGTAGTCACGGATCACACGCAAGGAAGCCGGATCGCCGGCGCCTTGTACGCTCAGCTCGAGGCCGCGCTCGACTTCATCCGGCAGATACAGGAATTGATTGACGTGCCAGTCTTTGACGCTGGGCCCGGTGACGCGGTAGCAGGCGCGACCGCGATCGTCCTGCCAGGACTCCATCTTCTCGCCGTGCGTCTGCCAGAAATCCGCCGGCAGTTCGCTGTAACCGGTGTACAGCAGATCGAGATCGTCCAGCACCTGATCGTTGCTGTAGTCCTCGGTGTGGACGCCGACGATCGCTGCCTTGATGCGCAGGTTGATGTCTTTCGACACCAGCGTGATCTGCCGCGCCGGATGCTGCGTGTGCAAGCCGAGCGCGGTCAGCAGAATGCTGTTGTCGGGTTTGTTGCCCGGCAGGATTTCCGGCAGCGAAGCATCGGGCGGACGCGTCTGGAAGAACAGCCGGCCGCTGACCACCGGCACGTGCGTGCCGTTGCCGTTGCTGGTGGTGACGGCGATGCTGTTGCTCTTGTTCTGCGGCGTCGGCAGGGCCAAACCTTTCTCGATCTGCGAATGATCCTTGCCGCGCATCATCTCGTCGAGGAAGCGACTGACCTGACGCGCATTGCGCGAGACTTCGCTGGTACCTTTCTTGGCGGCGTCGAGTTCTTCCAGCACCACCATCGGAATGAACAGATCGTGTTCCTCGAAACGGAACAGACAGCTCGGATCGTGCATCAGCACGTTGGTGTCGAGTACGAAGATTTTCTTTTTCATCAGGGCCAAACGTGGCGCGTGGGCACTATTGCCAACGGCGCGGGTGGGACAAAGGAAAGCTTTTGCGATTAAGTCAGAGCGCCTGCACGGCGGCAAGCACTTCCGCGGCATGCCCCTTCGGCGAAACCTTGCGCCAGACTTGGCGCAATACGCCCTTACCGTCAAACAGGAAGGTGCTGCGGTCGATGCCCATGTATTTGCGCCCGTACATGCTCTTCTCGACGATCGTACCGAAGGCCTGGCACAGCGTCTCGTCGGTATCTGACAGCAGTGTGAATGGGAAGCCGAATTTTGCGCAGAAGTTATCGTGCGCCTTCACACTGTCTTTCGATACGCCAACGATGTCGGCACCAGACTTGACGAAGTCCTTGTAGAGCGCGGTGAAATCCTGGCCTTCCAGCGTGCAGCCCGGCGTGTTGTCCTTCGGATAGAAGTAGACCACCAGTTTTTTGCCCTTGTAATCCTGCAGTCCCACTTCACGGCTGCCGTTGGCGGGCAATTGCAGCTTCGGCAGTTTGTCGCCGATTTTCAGGCTCATCGATACGCTCTCAGTTACCAGTTCAGGCGTGCAATCAGTTGGGAGATCAGGCGCTCAGGTTTTGATCGGATCGAGCATGCCGTCCGCATTGAGATCGTCGCACAAGTCCATGAATGACTCGCGCAGTGCCTGCGGATGCTGGTTCACCGGCACATGCAGTACCAGCTGCACGCTCACCATGCCGGCACCGGTGTGGGTCGACTGGTATTTCTGCGTCGACATTTCCGCAACCTGCAGATCCTGGCCGTGGAAAAACTCCAGCAGATGCACCAGCAGATCCGGCTGCTGCGGCGCGATCACGTCCGCCGCGTAGGGGCGGAATTCGGGATTCTGTTCGCGCATTCCGGAGCGCTGGAAGCGCACCTGCAGTTCGAGCTTTTCGGCGACGCCGGGCAATGCAGTCTCGAGCCGGCCGAGCGTGCTCCAGTTGCCGGAGACGACCAGGTTGGCAGTCAGCAGATCGCCGACCGGTGCAATGCGGCAATCCTCCACTTCACCGCCGCGCTCGCGGATCGCTTTAAACAGTTCGAGCGCCAGTTGCGGCCGTGGTCTCCCGAGCACGGAGATCGACAGCAGGTTGTCGGTGGAGGGCATTGCAGAGGGAATATTCAAACGTCGGCTCTAGAAAATAATGTGCCGCCACGAGGGCGAGGGATGTGCCGGCTTGGCTATAATCCCATTTTAACCAATCCTTACAACTTCCGAATGATTCAAGGCAGCATTGTCGCCTTGGTAACGCCCATGGTTGAGGGCGGTGCCGTGGATTTCCAAGCCCTGGACCGGCTGGTCGAATGGCATCTGGCCGAAGGCAGCGATGGCATCGTCGCCGTCGGCACCACCGGCGAATCAGCAACTCTCGATGTCGACGAGCATCTGGCGGTGATCCGCCGCGTCGTCGAAGTCGTCAAAGGACGCGTGCCGGTGATCGCCGGCACCGGTGCGAACTCCACCCGCGAAGCCATCGAACTGACCGAAGCCGGCCTCAAGGCCGGTGCGCAAGCCTGCCTGCTGGTGACGCCGTATTACAACAAGCCGCCGCAGGAAGGTCTGTACCGTCACTACAAGACGATCGCCGAAGCCGTGCCGGTGCCGCTCATTCTGTACAACGTGCCGGGCCGCACCGGTTGCGACATGCTGCCGGCGACTGTCGCGCGCCTGGCGGCGATCGACAACATCATCGGTCTCAAGGAAGCCAAGGGCGAGATCGGACGCATCCGCGCATTGCTCGATCTGAAGCTGCAGGACTTCATCCTGCTATCCGGCGACGATGCCACTGCTTGCGAGTCGATCCTGCTCGGCTGCAGGGGTGATATCTCCGTCACCGCCAACGTCGCGCCCAAGCTGATGCAGCAGATGTGCGCCGCGGCATTGGCAGGCGATCGTGCTGCCGCCGAAAAACTGGACGCTCAGCTCGCGCCGCTGCACAAGGATCTGTTCGTCGAGCCGAATCCGATCCCGGCGAAGTGGGCGCTGAATCAGATGGGTCTGATTCCCGCCGGCATTCGTCTACCGCTGGTGCCACTGGCAACCGAGTACCATGCAACGGTGCGCGCAGCCCTGCGTGCGTCTGGAGTGAGTTCGTGAAGCTTGTATTTAATTGCCTGATTGCGAGCAGCGTGCTGCTGGCTGGTTGCGCCTCGGAATCTTATTGCCTGCGCCAGCAACGCTATGACAAAGCGCAGTCAGTCGAGCCGATCGCCGCCGGCGAAGGCCTTAGCCTGCCGCAGTCGCCGACCGCGTTGAAAGTGCCACCGCCACCCGCCAACGACACTCCATTCGGCATTCTGCTCACCGGTGGTCGCAAGTCCAACAACGGCACGCGCGTGCAGTGCCTCGACCAACCGCCGCCGCTGCCGGCCACCATCCAGAACCCGCCGACGAGCTGAGCAAAGCGCAGCGGTTCATCGCACCTTGCTATAAAATGCTGCCGCGTCGACGTCGGCTGAACTTTCTCGAGGTTGGCGCTCCGTTCCCTTTGGGGGAAATCACCTGGAGAGGTGTCCGAGCGGTTGAAGGAGCACGCCTGGAAAGCGTGTATACAGCTAAACCCTGTATCGCGGGTTCGAATCCCGCTCTCTCCGCCATTCAATCGGTTAGCCCGGAGGTATTCGTACCTTCGGGCTAATTGCTTTATGGTCGCAGCGAATCCAATTCGCGCCTCATTGCACAGCTTGACTTAGCGGGCAGCTCGTCGCGATCAGCTGAGATCGATCAGCAGCTGCACTTTCTCGATGGATCGAGGCCAGGATAACGTCTGCCCATGCTTACCTCCGCCACGCTCAACAAGCTCGCCCGCAGTCATATGCGGCTATGGCTATCGATTGTCGCGGCGCTGGTGATTTTTCTGTTTCTGCCGCTCGGCTGGTCGGCAGTGGCGCGCGTGCTGGTGAGCTGGAACTGCGGCGTGGTGATGTTTCTCGGCTTGGTCTGGCAGTGGATGCTGCGCCTGCAGCCGGCTTTGATGCGGTCACGCTTCGCGGAAGAAGACGAGACCGCCGGCGTGATTTTGTTGATGGTGACGCTATCGGCGCTGTTGAGCCTGATCGCCATTTTCGCGCTGCTCGTCAACGTCAAGCAGCTGGAGGGTGCGGGGCGGGGTGCACATATCGCGCTGGCTGCGACGACCATCATCAGTTCGTGGGCACTGGTGCCGACGATGTTCACCATGCATTACGCGGACCGCTACTACAGCAGCAAGCCGGATGCTCGGCCGCTGACGTTTCCGCAGACCAAGTTGCCGGACTTCTGGGACTTCGTCTATTTCTCATTCACCATCGCGGTCGCCTGTCAGACGGCGGATGTGTGTACCAATACGACGGCGATCCGCAAGACGGTGATCGGGCACGCCGTCGTGTCATTCATCTTCAACGCCTCGATACTCGGATTTGCGATCAATATCTCTGCTGGACTCGTCGGCGCATCTTGATTCGATCGAAATCGCTGATGATAGTCAGCCGCGAGACAACTATTTTTCGTCCGTCGCGAGCAATCGGATACCGGCCTTCTGGCGTGGCGCGAGGTCCTGCTTCCTGACTTCCAAAGGGCGCGCGGCAGGCGCAGGCGTCGGAGTCGCTGGCGTCGGTTCCGGATGCGCAGCACCGACTGTCACCTTGCCGCGCCGGGTGCCGTTGACCGAGTTATCGACGATGCCGTTGAAAGCCGCGACCGAGGAGTCGTAGCGCTTGTAGCCTTCGCCGGGGGAGGGATCACGGCCAAAGATTTTGGAGCCGGTTGCGAACACCAGATCCTGATGCCCGTGATAAATGCGTTCGATGCCGTCGGCATCACGGTAAGCGATGGTGACGTCGTAACGATCTGTCGGCTTATGGACTCGGGCGCCGCCATAGGTCATGCCGGAGAGCACGTAGCTGGCGGTGGTGGCGGCAGATGTGTCCGGACTGTTTTCGACTAATACCAAGATCCTCGGCAGCATTTTCGCAACTGGGCTCGTCGCTGTCGTCGCTGTCTTCGTCGTGGCGGTGTTGAGCGGCACCGGCTTCACCGCAGCAATCTGTGCGGCGAAGTCGTCGCCAGCGCGTCCAATACGGCGAATCTCCCAGGGCCCTTTCGCCTTCAGTCCGCCACAGACTGATTGGTACAAGCTATCCGAAGCGGTTGGCGAAACTTTCCCAGCCGATTTGAAGGTCACTCCCAAGGTCAGCGCCTGAGTCGCTGGTGGCAACTGGGCCAGTTCGGCAAGGCCGGCGAGCGTGGCCGGCGAGCCGTCTGGTTTGACGAAGTACGCGTTGTCGGTGACGACGCACGCCGGCAGCATGCTGGCGCAGAACGCTCCGATCGCCGCCGCTTTAAATTGAGCGATGTCCATCGATAACTACCCCCTTCTGCGCTCGTTGATCTTGCGCGAACCGTTTCGCGCGCCAGCGTTGCAATTGTTCTTGCTTAGAGCCTATGCCGCAGCCGGCGCCGGGTGGAATCGTTTTGCCGACCAACGGTGCGGTATCTGTCGCTGAGCCGGCTGTCAGGTCCTGTGCTCGCGGCAAAATCACATCCACGCAGATCGTTCGCAGTCCTCCCGCATACGCAGACACGGTTAGGCGATCGTCCCCGCGCCACCATGCACCCCCTGCATCACGATCGTGCAGAGTACACCGACATATTAAAGCCGCGTAGTTGCGATGAGGCCATTACACGGCGCCTGGCTTAGAATCCGCATCACGCGCCTGTAGCTCAGCTGGATAGAGCACGGACCTTCTAAGTCCGGGGTCGCTGGTTCGAATCCAGCCAGGCGCACCAACTCAGGGCCTCGGATCGCGCCCTGCATCTACCGACTGCACGCATCTGCGATAGAGTGTCGGCCTCCCCGT
Source organism: Nevskia sp. (assembly GCA_028291645.1). GTDB lineage: Bacteria > Pseudomonadota > Gammaproteobacteria > Nevskiales > Nevskiaceae > Nevskia. Next base: position 1,786 of record JAQGNU010000189.1, on the reverse strand, counting down.
TTCCTGATGCCGGACTCGTTGTCGGCGGCAAGGCTTTTTGTCGCCGTCGTGCGCGTCGCAACTCAAATTAATTCAATGTCGATCTGGTTCAAAAATCTGCAGTTGTTCACGATGGCACCCAGCTGGGAAGTCAGCCCCGCCAAGCTGGAGGAGGCGCTCGCCGCGCATCCTTTGCTGCCGTGCAACGCCGCCAGCATGCAAAGCCAGGGCTGGCAGTTGCCCACACCCGACAGCGGCTGGGTCTACAAGCAGGACAGCAACATGCTGGTCACGCTTGGGGTGCAACAGAAATTGTTGCCGGCAGCGGTGATCAATCAGGCGGCGAAACAGAAAGCAGCGCAGATCGAGCAGCAGCAGGGCTTTGCGCTCGGCCGCAAGCAGATGCGCGATCTGAAGGAGCGCATCGCTGACGAGTTGCGGCCGCGTGCGTTCGTCCGCGAGAAATCGATTCGCGCCTGGTTGGACCCGGCACGACGACGCTTCATCGTCGATTCGCCGACGCCGAAAGTCGCTGAAGAAGTCGCTGGCGCGCTGCGCACCGATTTAGGCGAATTTCCCGCGACTCCGCTGATCACGCAAACTGCTGTGAGTGCAGCGATGACCACCTGGCTGATGGCCGGACGTGTGTCTGCAGAATTTGCGCTGGATCAGGATTGCGAACTCATCGGCGGCGAGCAGGGTGCGGCCGCGGTGCGCTACGTTCGCCACGGCCTGGACGGTGCCGAAATCCGTTCGCTGATCAAGGGCGGCAAGACGGTTAGCAAGCTTGGTTTGATCTGGCGTGAGCGTCTGTCATTCGTGTTGACCGAGAAATTGGCGATCAAGCGCTTGCGCTTTCAGGCGATGGACGACGATGGCAGCACTGATCAGCGAAGCAGTCGTCAAACCGAGGCCGACGAATTCGATGCCAGCGTGACTTTGATGATCGGCGAACTCGGCGGTCTGCTCGACGATTTGATCACCCGGCTCGGCGGTCTGCAGACGTGAAACGACGATCTTTGCGCGATCGGCCGCTTCGGCTTGAGGAAACTGCTCGAAATACTGCTGGAAGACGATAAAGCTTTTCTGTTGGCCGAAGGATCAGCTAAACTTGATGGCTGTGGTGGGCGTAGCTCAGTTGGTTAGAGCTCCGGATTGTGATTCCGGAGGTCGTGGGTTCGAGTCCCATCGTCCACCCCAAAAAAATGCAAGGCAGCGTGGGCTGTTAGCTCAATCGGTAGAGCAGCTGACTCTTAATCAGTAGGTTCCCAGTTCGAGTCTGGGACAGCCCACCAATCAATCGAGGACTTGCGCAGATTGCGGAAGTCCTTTTTTTGTTGGGTCGGCTGCGGCAACGACAAGCGTTCGCCTAAGCTCAAGTGCCAATTTCCGGCAGGTTTCATAGAGCGATTTCATCCATGCGCCCTTCCTCATTCCGTCGGTAAAATAGGCACGGAGCTTGCACACGTCGAATCGAGTGTAGGGCGCTTTTCACGTGAAACGGAAGCAAGTTCCGAGGGGTGGCAAGCATGGCTATTAGTTATTATGATTACACAACAGCAAGCGTACGCATCAAGCCCCGCTACAAATGGGCTGCAGTTGCTTTCGTCGCTGGTATTTGTTTCGGTGCGATTCTGGTTAGCTGTCTGTAAAACTTAAAAAAGTCGGCATGGCATCCAACATCGACGCAAAGGCGCAGTTGGATATACATGGATGTGTTCAGGGGGAAAATTAAATGCGATCAGCAATGGACGCGCGGCGATCGTGGATCGCGGACGGCACCGGTCTCTGGGTAATTCATGGGTTC
>JAQGNU010000176.1 GCA_028291645.1 Nevskia sp. | reverse complement strand
ATTTCAGCAATGCCAAGGGCGAGGCTGCGCCGATCTTCACCGTTGAAGGTCGCGCCTACCCGGTCGAACTGCGCTATCGCGCGCCGGACCAGGACGACGATCTCGAAGACCAGGTTGGCGCCGGCATCGAGTCGCTGTGGCGCGGTGGCAAGGTCGGCGACGTATTGCCCAGCCGGCCATCGGTCGGCGATGTATTAGTTTTCCTGCCGGGCGAGCGCGAGATCAACGACCTCGCGCGCTCGCTACCGGGACGTTTTCCGCGCGCTGAAATCCTGCCACTGTATTCGCGCTTGCCCGCGGCACAGCAGGACCGCGTGTTTTCCAGTGGCGGCGCTGCACGCATCATCTTGGCGACCAACGTCGCCGAGACGTCGGTGACGGTGCCCGGCATCCGCTATGTCGTCGATACCGGTACTGCGCGCATCAATCGCTATTCGACGCGGCTCGGCGTGCAGCAGCTGCAGATCGAACCGGTGTCGCAGGCGGCGGCGAATCAGCGCGCCGGCCGCTGCGGACGTGTCGGTCCCGGCATCGCGCTGCGCCTGTACGAGGAAGACGAATTCGCGCTGCGGCCGCCGTTCACCGATCCGGAAGTGCTGCGCTCGAATCTCGCCGGCGTGATCCTGCAGATGGCGACGCTTGGCCTCGGCGATGTCGAAGAATTTCCGTGGCTCGATGCACCGGAGCATCGTCATATTTCCGAAGGCTACCGGCTGCTGCAGACGCTCGGTGCACTCGACGACGAACGCCGGCTCACCACCCTCGGCCGCGAACTTGGACGGCTGCCGCTCGACCCGCGCATCGCCCGCATCGCACTCGCCGCGCGTGGCACGCCGCATCGCGAACACGTGTGGGTGCTCGCCGCCGCGCTGTCGGTGCAGGACCCGCACGAGGTGCCGCCGGATGCGCAGGCCGCCGCGCGCGCCAAGCACGCGGAGTGGCGTCATCCGAAATCGGATTTCTTCACGCTACTGAATCTGTGGCAGCGCTGGCGCGAGTGGAGCGAGCAGGCCTCGAACCGCCAGCTGCGCAAGCTGTGCCGCGAACATTTCGTGTCCTACCTGCGCATGGAGGAATGGGAGTCGGTCTACAAACAAATCGTCGACCTGCTCGGCCGCAGCGATGCGGAGAAACCGAAGACCGCGCAGCCGCTCGACAAGCTCTATCCGGAAATCCACAAGTGCCTGCTCGCCGGCCTGATCGATCACATCGGCCAGAAGCTGGTGGAGAAACCGGAATTCCAGGGCCCGCGCGGACGCCGCTTCAAAATCTTCCCGGCATCTGCCTTGGCGAAAAAGCCGCCGCAATGGATCGTCTGCGCGCAGCTATCGCAGACCAGCCAGCTGTTCGCGCGCAACGTCGCGGCGATCGAACCGGAATGGCTTGCCGAAGTCGCACCGCATCTGGTCAAGCGCGTGCTGCAGCATCCGGAGTGGAACGCGCAGCGCGGCGAAGTCACTGCTACGGAATTCGTATCGCTGTTCGGTATGCCGGTGTCCAAGCGCGCGCGACACTACGGTTCCGACGAACCGGCGGCGGCGCGCGTAATCTTCGTCCGCGAAGCGCTGGTGCGCGGCGAGTTGATCGGCAAGCCGACCTTCCTGCTGAAGAACCTCGAGCTGATCGAGAGCGTGCGCGACAAGGAAGCGCGTCTGCGCCGGCCCGACCTGCTCGCCGACGAAGAACAGTTCTTCAACTTCTACGACGCGCTGCTGCCCGCGGACATATGCACGACGGCAGGTTTGAAGAACTGGCTGCGCAAGCACGCGGGCGCGCAGGTTTCGCTGCTGATGGTCGAGAACGATGCGCTGAAGCCGGGCGCGAATGCGGATGTCGCCAGCCTGTTCCCGGATCACCTCGATATTACTGGCGTCCGCATCGGTTTAAGTTATTCGCACGATCCGGGCGAAGACACCGATGGCGTCAGCTTCCATATTCCGGTTGCGCAATTGTTTGCGTTGCCGGGGACCGTGTTCGACTGGCTGGTGCCGGGCCTGCGGCCGGCCAAGATCGAAGCGCTGATCCGCACGCTGCCGATGAATCTGCGACGGCTGTGTACGCCCGCGGCGGAATATGCGGATGCGATCGCAGCGAGTGCTGCACCCGAAGATGGCGATCTGCTGCAGGCGATCTGCACGCGCTTCCAGGCGATGATCGGCGTGCAGCTGAAGCCGGCTGACTTCACGCCGTCGAAACTCGAAGCGCACTTGCAGCCGCGATTGTTGCTGGAAGATGCCAACGGCGCGCCGCTCGGTGAAGCGCAGACCTTGCCGGAACTGCAGCGCCGCTTCGGCGGCGCGGCGCGTGCCGAGCTGGTGCGTCGCGCTGGCGACGATGAGGAAGCACGCCGCTGGACGCGCGAACGCGTACTCGACTGGGATTTCGGCGAACTGCCCGCACACGTCGAGGTGGCCGGTGCACGCGCGTATCCGGCGCTCACCGCGGCGGACGGACACGTCGCGCTGCGCCTGTTCGAATCAGCGGAAGCCGCACGTGCGGCGCATGGCGCAGGCACGCAGGCGCTGCTGCTGGCGCGCGTCGGCGATCGTCTGCGCGATCTTGCCCGCACTGCGCGCAATCGTCTCGGCATCGCGCTGGCACAGACCGGACTCAGCGCCGAAGCGCTCGCCGCCGAAGTCGCCGCACGCGCTGCGCGCACCTACTGGAATCCGGCCGAGATTCGCGACGAGGCTGCGTTCCGCACCGCACTCGAACGCCGCGCCGAATTCGGCCACAGCGCGGCAAAGCAGCTCGAAGACGTCTGCACCTGGCTCAACAGCGCAATGGACTTGCGCAAGCGCATCGACATCGTTGCGAAGCCCTGGCCGGAAGCGTGCAGCGATCTACGTGCACAACTGCAGAGCCTGTTCGCGCCCGGCTTCATCGCCGCGATACCGGACGAAGTCTGGCCGCGTGTCGCGATCTATCTGAAAGCGGCCGCGGTGCGGGTCGAACGACTGCCGCACAAGCCGCAGCGCGATCTCGAAATGAGCAAGCAAATCCGCGCCGTCGCGATCCATCTGCCGGGACCGTTCCATTCCGCGCGCTGGGCGATCGAGGAATGGCGCATCGCGCTGTTCGCGCAGGAATTGCGCGCGGTCGGCGCGCCGACCGCGGCGAAAATCCAGGCGACGCTGGCTGCCTGAGTCCACGCACGCTGCAGGCGCGTAGGTTCCCTCTCTCCGTGGCCGTGGAGAGAGGGCCAAGAGAGGGGCTGCTTGCGCACGCACTGCAGTTCCTTAGGGCGGCGACAGACGCCGGCTGCGCCAACGTCCCTCTCCCTGCCCCTCGCCCCGCAAGCGGAGCGAGGGGCAGTCGTGCGGACACCGCGTAAACCTGAATTGCTTGCCGCCCCCGTCAACGACGCTCACAATTCGCCGGGTCCCCTCGCTGCGCATCATGAAAAAAGACATTCCCGACCGCGACCGGCTGATCGTCGCACTGGATTTCCCCGAAGCCGCCCCGGCGCGCGCGCTGGTCGAGCGCCTCGGCGACGCCGCCGGTTTCTACAAGATCGGCATGGAGCTGTGCATGGCACCGGGCTTTTTTGAACTGCTCGAATGGCTGCGCAAGCAAGACAAGAAAGTGTTTGTCGACCTGAAGTTCTTCGACATTCCGGAAACGGTCGCGCGCGCGGTCGCGCGGCTGTCCGAGACGGGCGCTACGTTCTGCACCGTGCACGGCAACCAGGCGATCATGCAAGCCGCCGCGAAAGCGAAATCCGGCGGCATGAAAGTGCTGGCGGTGACCGCGCTGACCAGCCTCGATCGCGGCGATCTGGACGATCTTGGCTTCCAGTGTGATGTCGCCGCGCTGGTGCTGTCGCGCGCCAAGCGTGCGCTGCAAGCGGGCTGCGACGGCGTGGTGTCGTCCGGGCTCGAAGTCGCCGCCTTGCGCGAATACGCGCCGCGCGAGCTGATCGTCGTCACGCCCGGCATTCGGCCGGTCGATAATAAAACTGACGGCGACCAGAAGCGCGTGATGACGCCGACGCGCGCCTTGCAGGCTGGTGCTGACCATCTGGTGGTCGGCCGGCCGATCCGCGATGCCGCCGATCCGCGCGCGGCCGCAATCTTGATCCAAACCGAAATCGCCGAGACGCTCGCTTGAACTCAAACCTGTTGCAGAACGATCGCTTCCTGCGCGCACTCAGGCGCGAGCCGGTGGACCGCACGCCGCTGTGGCTGATGCGCCAGGCCGGCCGTTATCTGCCGGAATATCGTGCCACGCGCGCCAAGGCCGGCGACTTCCTGACGCTGTGCAAGACGCCGGAACTGGCCTGCGAAGTGACGCTGCAGCCGATCGACCGCTACGGCTTCGATGCGGCGATCCTGTTCTCCGACATCCTGACGATTCCGGACGCGATGGGCGTCGGCCTGCAGTTCGTCGAGAACGAAGGCCCGACCTTCACCAACCCGGTGCGCACTGCCGACGACATCGCGCAGCTGCCGATTCCCGATCCGGAAACCGAACTGCGTTATGTGATGGATGCGGTGCGCACGATCAAGTCGGGCTTAAGCAACCGCGTGCCGCTGATCGGTTTCGCCGGCAGCCCGTGGACGCTGGCGACCTACATGATCGAAGGCCGCGGCACGCGCGATTTCGCGCTGGCGAAAAAGATGCGCTACGACGCGCCGCAACTGCTGAAAGCGCTGCTCGACAAGCTGACCGAGTCGGTCGCGATCTATCTTGCAGCACAAGCCAAGGCCGGCGCTGACGCGCTGATGATTTTCGATACCTGGGGTGGTGTGCTCGATCCGGACGGCTACCGCTTTTTCTCGCTGAGTCCGATGGCGCGCATCGTCGAGCGTCTGTCGGTGATCGCGCCCGGCGTGCCGGTGATGCTGTTCAGCAAGGGCGCCTCGGCATATCTGCTGGAGCAGGCCAATACCGGTGCGGCCTGCCTGGGTGTGGACTGGACCCTCAACATCGGCGATGCGCGGCATCGCGTAGACGGTGAAGTCGCACTGCAAGGCAATCTCGATCCGACCGCGCTGTTCGCGGAGCCTGCAAAAATCCGCGAGCTGGCTGGCCGCATTCTCGACGACTACGGTGCAGCGCCGGGCCATATCTTCAATCTCGGTCACGGCATTCTGCCGGGCACACCGCCGGAAAATGTCGCGGCCTTGGTGCAGGCGGTGCACGAATTGAGTCCGGCGTATCACGCTGCTGCTGCCGACGAAGCGCTGTAGGGTCGATGATTCGCCGCCACTTGCCAGCTGCCCTGATTGGTGTGCTGACGGGTACGGCGATGATCCTATGGCTGCTGTTGTCGGCCGGACTGATTCTGCTGCCGCTGGCGATTCTGAAGACCCTGCTGCCGGTGCCGCCGTTGCAGCGCTGGCTGCTGCGCGCGATGGTGTGGATCGCCGGCGTGTATTGGGTCGGCGGCAATAGCGCGATCTATACGGCGCTGCACGGACCGCGCAGCGGCTATCGCCTCGACGCCGCGCTCGATCCGCAGAGCAGCTGGCTGATCGTCAGCAATCACCAGTCCTGGGCCGACATTCTGATTCTGTTCGATGCCTTTCGCGGCCGCGTGCCGTTCCCGCGTTTCTTCCTGAAGAAGGAACTGATCTGGATTCCGCTGGTGGGTTTCCTTTGCTGGGCGCTGGACATGCCGTTCATGCAGCGGCATTCGCGCGCAGCGGTGGCGGCCAATCCCAATCTGAAGAACGAGGACCTCGAAACCACGCGGCGCTTCTGCGAGAAATACCGGCAGCAGCCGATCACCGTGGTCAACTTCGTCGAGGGCACGCGCGGCAGTGCAGCCAAGCGCATCGCGCGACAATCGCCCTACGCGCATTTATTGCGGCCGAAGTCGGCCGGACTATCGTTCATGCTCAACGCGATGGGCGAGCAGTTCGCCGGCATGATCGACGTGACGCTGGTGTACCAGGCGGCGCAGCGGCCGAAAATCTGGAGCTTCCTGTGCGGTGAACAGACCGCCGTCGAACTGCAGGCGCAGCTGCTGCCGCTGCCGGCCGAACTGCTGCATGGCGATTACGCCGACGATGCCGCGTTTCGCGAACGCTTCCAACACTGGGTCAATCAGCTGTGGGCGCAGAAGGATCAGACGCTGTCGCAGAAACTCGGCGGCCGCGCGGCGTGATTCGCAAACCATAATCGGATCGCCGCGTCTCGCGTAAAGTGATCGGCACTGCTTTTCGAGGAGAACTACAACAATGGCCACAAGGCTCAAGCCGCTGGATGCTTCCTGGCTGTATGTCGACAGCCGCGCGACGCCGATGCACGTCGCCAGCTTGCAGATTTTCACGCCGCCACCCAAGGCCGGGCCGGATTTCGTGCGCGAGCTGGTCGCGCGGCTGAAGCAGCCGGCTAAATTTGAAGCGCCGTGGAACCTGCGGCTGAAATCGTCGTGGCTGCGCGCGGTGCTGCCGGCCTGGGAAACCGACAACCATCTGGATCTCGATTACCACGTGCGCCATTCGGCGTTGCCGGCGCCGGGCGGCGAGCGTGAGCTTGGCATCCTGGTGTCGCGGCTGCATTCGAATGCACTCGATTTCGACCGGCCGCTGTGGGAAGTGCACATCATCGAAGGCCTCGAAGGCGGACGTCTGGCGCTGTACGCGAAGATGCATCATTCGCTGATCGACGGCGTCGGCGGCATGCGCTTGCTGCAGCGTGCGATGGCGACGTCGGCGCGCAGCCGCGAGTTCGCGCCGCCGTGGTCGATCGGCGCCACCCAGCCTTCGCGCAAGCCGAAAGATGCCGACGCGAGCACCGAGCCGATGGCCGCGTTGATCGAAGCGCTGCGGCGCGAAGGCGGCAATCTGCGCGAGGCGGTGCGCGGCGTTGCCGATGCCTGGAAGCTTGGCTCTCGCGGCGAAGGCGATGCGCTGATCGCGCCGTTCGATGCGCCGAATTCATTGTTGAACCAACGCATCACGCCGGCGCGCCGTTTTGCCACCCAGCAATATTCCCTGGCCAGGTTGCGCACGCTTGCGGAAAACGCCGACGTCACCCTCAACGATGTGGTGCTCGCGATCAGCGCCGGCGCGCTGCGCCGTTTCCTGAAGGAACTGCATGCGCTGCCGGGTCAGGCGCTGACCGCGGGTCTGCCGGTGTCGGTGCGTCCGCAGGGCGATCAGGCGCTCGGCACCGCGATCAGCTTCATCCTTGCCAATCTCGGCACCGATGTTGCCGATCCGCTGCTGCGTCTCAACGCGATTCATCAATCGACGCTGCGTGCGAAAGAACTGCTGCAGGGACTGCCGCGCGCGGCGCTGAATTCCTACACGATGCTGTACATGGCGCCGTTCGTGCTGGGCCAGCTGACCGGTATTGGCGGTCACGGCCGGCCGATGTTCAACGTCGCCATATCCAACGTACCGGGGCCGGACAAGCCGCTGTATTTCGCCGGTGCCAAGCTCGAAGCGATGTATCCGGTATCGGTGTTGCAGCATGGTCAGGCCTTGAATGTCACCTGCGTCAGCTACGCCGGCAAGCTCAACTTCGGCTACACCGGCTGCCGCGATACCTTGCCGCATATGCAGCGCCTGGCGGTGTATACCGGCGAGGCTTTGGATGAACTGGAAGCGGCGGTCGGCACGGGCTGAGCGGGACTTGCATATTGGCAGTCAGCCGCTGGAGCCGCGCCCGCCTGCGCCTTGACCGAGTCGATACCAGCAACCACACTTGAGCCGACTGCACGGTTTCCCGCCAAAGCCGCTAGCTGCGATGTCCAGTCGATTTCGGGGGTCCGAAAAGGCGATTCCTTGCAGCATCCAATGGAATGGACAGGATGTTCGGTTTTAGAGTCAGCGTCCGCTTACGAGTGCTCGCACTGAGCTATGGACTGCTTGCGATCTTCGGCAGCTCGGCGCTGATCCTCGGCTTCCTGATCGAGCGCAATCAGGCCGAGCAGAGCACGCTGCGCGAGCAGTATCGCCGCTTTGAAATCATTCAGGCGCTGCAGCAGGCGGTGGCCCTGTATCGCCACTTCGGCGGCCAGCTCAACACCGCGATCCTGACCAAGGATGCACAAGCTGAAGATAAGCTGCGGCTGCAACAGCAAGCCGCGCGTAAGGACGTTGATACGCAACTGCTGCGCCTGGGCTCGTTCGATCCGGACAGCGAGCAGGTCATGACGAACGCGCTCGAAACGGTGGAGGAAGATTCGCACCAGGGGCTGGAGGCATTCATCGCCGGCCACGAGGAGCTGGCGGCGCCGTTCATCAACCAGGTGCAGCGGCGCCTGAGCCTGATCGAAAACACGCTGACCGAGATCACCGCGCGGGAACGCGGACTGACCGACCGGGTATTGCTCGAAGCGCGTGCGCATGCGCGCTTGGCGATTCAAGCGGCGATCGTGATCATCGTGCTGGGAATGGTTGGCGGCATGCTGCTGGCACTGTTCGTCGTGCGCTCGATCGTGCGTCCGTTGCGGATCACGACCGAGGCGATACGCCAGGTCAACGCCGGTCAGCTGCAGATCGATCTGCCGCCGGTCAGCGGCGATGAGTTCGGCGAAGTGGCCCTGGCACTACGCCAGTTCAAGGATGGCGCGGAAAAACTGCGGCGGCTCGCCTATCAAGATCCTTTGACCGGGCTCGGCAACCGGGCGGCGCTGGCCGAGCACCTGGAAACGGCACTCGCCGGCGAGCGCCGCGATGATAGCCGCCTGGTGCTGTATTACTGCGACCTGGATAATTTCCGCGCGGTCAACGATCGCTGCGGCTACAAAGCCGGCAACCAGTATTTGTGCGAAGCCGCCGCCAGACTGCAGCGCTTCATTCCGGCGGACGCCGAGTTGTTCCGCTACGAGGGCGACAAGTTCGTGGCGTTGGCGCTGCAGTCCGGTGGCGCGCAAATCCATCACATTGCCGACGGCGTGCTGCGCGGGCTTTCCGAGCCATATCGTCTCGGCAGCCAGCTGCTGAACATGTCGGTTTCCATCGGCGTCGCGGTGTCGCCGGAGGACGGTGAAACCGCCGAGCAGCTGATCAGCGGCGCCGAAGCGGCAGGGCACGCAGCGAAGATGAGTGGCCGCAACAATGCGCGCTTCGCCGGCGGCTTGCTGACCGGTCGCCTGCGTCAGCAGGCGGCGCTGACCAGCGACATCCGCCGCGCGTTGGAGCACAACGAGTTCGAGCTGTTCTACCAGCCGATCATCGATGTCGGTCTGCGCGGTGTCGTGGCCGCCGAGGCGCTGGTGCGCTGGCGCCATCCGGACCGCGGGCTGGTCGCACCGGACGCCTTCATCCGTGTTGCGGAGGAGGCCGGGCTGATCAGCGCGCTGGGTGAATATTGTCTGCGGCTGGCGCATGGCCAACTCGGAAAATGGCGCGAACAAGGGCGCAATATTCGCGTGGCGGTGAACCTGTCCGGTCGACAGGTGCAGGACGCAAAAGTGTTGGCGCCGCTGGCAAAACTGCAGCAGGAAGATGCTGCTGCGGTGGCGATGATGGATCTGGAGCTTACCGAGAGCGTGCTGTTCGAACCGTCGGAAGAGATACGCCGCACGCTCGACGACATCAAAAAACTCGGCTACCGCTTGAGCATGGACGACTTTGGCACGGGCTATTCCTCGTTCAGCGTTCTCCGCCATCTGCCGATCGATAAGATTAAGATCGACCGGCAGTTCGTTGGCGACATGAGCACGTCACGCGTATCGGCCGCGATCATTTCGGCGCTGCTGGCAATTGCCGACCGTCTCGATCTCGAAGTGGTGGCGGAAGGCGTCGAGACCCCGCAGCAAATGGAGTCCTTGCTGAAGCAAGGCTGTTCACTGCAACAGGGATACTTCTTCTCCCCCGCGCTGCCCGTCGACGAATTCGAACGCTGGGTCGATGCCTACAGCAGCGGACGGCAAGCCCAATTTTCCGACGACGGGGCAAGGCCTTGGAAGAAGGTCTGAGCGGAGCCCTAGGCTGACAGGCTTGCGAGGCGCTGCCTGGCGGTGTTTGCCACCAAGCGCTCAGGATCGGCCGCGGCGCGTTCCCACACGCGTGCGGCGGTCGCGGGGTTGAGCTGGGACAGCGACTCGCAGGCCGCGATTCGGGTGCGCCGACATGGATGGCTGCTGCCGATCGCATCGAGCAGGTCCTGGGTGTTCCCATCGCCAACTTGCCCTGCGATCTTGAGCACCGAAATCCGGCGCGAACTGTCGAGCTCGGTGGGGTAGTCGAGCAGCGTCTTCTTCTCGACATCGAAGAAGAACTGATCGCGCACGCGCACTTCCGGCGTCGCCACCATGAAATTGAGCGTGATGCCCAGGTCATCGGGCGGGAACTGCGTGTGCACGTCTTTGCTGGCGCGATACAGCATCACCATGCCGGTGGTGAAATGAATCCTTTCGACAAATCGCAGGTCGACCGCTTCGCCGGCATTGCCGACGATCTTGTCGAAATCGTATTCGTACACTTCCGTGATGTAGCCCGGCCCGTGGTAGCCCACGGTCATGAAACTATAGTTGTGATCATGCGCAAGGTTGTAACTGAACTGGTCCTGGTAGACGCGGCCGCTGGCAAGATCGGCGTTGGACGGCCAGATGTTGGCGCGCACGTAGAAGTCGCGTCCATCGCCGAGGAACAGCGCCTGCGCCGATGGAATCACCTGGCTGCGGAAGTTCTCCTTGACCTGGCGGTTGAGGTGGCGCACGACCAGCGCACGATCGTTGGCGAGACTGCGGAACTTCGGCGCCGCAGCTGCAACGCTATCCAGGTCCTGCAGGTCGACGTGGGTATGGACGTAGTCGATGAATTCGTCGAGCGTGACGATCTCGGCGTTGTTACAGGCAATGGTAATGGCCATGAGGGACTCGTTCGGTGGGTTATTGCGTCAGCGCGAGCTGCTGCAGGGTGCGCGCCGCTGCGCGGCGAATGTGCGGATGCGGGTCGTTGATCGCCGTCTCGAGCTTGGGCATCACGGCGCTACGACTGAGGCGTCCGAGACTCTGGATCACCGCCCAGCGCACCGCGTGGTTCGGATGCGAGCTCAGCTGCTCCAGCGGCGCGCGCGACGATTCGTCCGCGAGGCGGCCGAGCACGTAGGCGGCAACGCGCAGCTGCGTCCACACCAGTTCGCTGTCGTTCGCCTGCCATGCCTGCAGACTGTCCTTCGAGAAAAGCCACTCCATCGGCTCGAACGAGGCGGTAGCGAACTTGAGTACCGGTTGTGGCCGCGTGCCCTGGAAATCGTAGGCATATTGCTTCGATTGCAGTAGCAGAACGCCGCCCGGTGCAGTGAGCCCGGTACCGGCCGGCTCCAGCTTGACGGCCGGATCGAACATCGAATTGCGATAGTCGGGGGGCAGCTTGTAAATCGCGTAGTCCAGGCAGTCCGCACCGATCGGCGCACACATGCCCAGGAAAGAGGTTGAATGAATGTAGCGACGCTCTTGTTCGACCATCCAGACGGACAGTGCGAACCCGCGTCCGCGGTGAATGATCAGTTGGTTCGGCCGCCATTGCCCGATGCGGGCCGGGGTTTCGACCATCTGAGCCAGTTCCTGCCTAAGGAACTGCAGAACCGCATCGCTCTGCACCAACTGCCGGAACTCGTCCTCGAGTTCCCAGAACGAGTCGATGTCGTCGCGACGATAGCGGCGCTCCACTTCTGCGATGAACCGCGACATCTGCGGGTGCGAGAAGCCGCCGTTGAGCCGCATCGGCAGCGGGGCCGCCGGGGCCGGACGTGCTGACTGGGGCAGGTGCTGAAGTAGCGTTTCCATGGATCGTAACTCTCTTCTTTGTGGGAGGCCGATAGGGCCGTCGGAGTCGAGGCGAGGCCGGGCCCGGCCTCGCTCCGCTTCTTGTTCTTGCTGCAGTCCGGATCAGATCCGCTCGGGCAGCTTGTAGAAGATCAAATGCGAGGCCGCCTGATTTTCTTCCGACGCGGATGATTCGGTCGAGCCGACGCTCGCGACGTCATATTCAAGATTGCAAATTTCGATCGCGTCGATTTCCTGCGTGTTTAGCGACATGGGTGAGTCCTCGTGATGAATACGCCCCGGAGATGGGGCGGACGAACAATAGAAGGCAAGCGCCCCATTCAGCAATAGGCCAAATTCCTAAATAGCGGCGCTGCGAAAATTATTCAAAATTAAACAATTGACATTTGTTGATAATAATGCAAAAAGTATCCATAAGTACTTGTTTATACTAGTTATTAGTGCATTTTATCAGAATAATGCGAGGTCTTTATCATATTATTTTAGATAATGATCTTTTTATTAAGATACTTACGCCGAGATATTCCGTGCGCTCTGTTTGTTGTCGTCGCGATCTATATTCAAAAATAATTCGGATGGATATGCGAGTTAACCGATAGTTAATATTAATTACATCGACGTTGTGATTATTTATTTATAATATCTCCATAAGCAGAACATTATTGCGATGACTGTTGAGAGTGTGTCAGCCGGAGTACCTGGGAATCTGCATGAAAACGGGAATGCGCAAGCGGTGGTGCATGAACGGCAATTCCATTTATCGCAATTTTTGGAACATCGCGACGATCAGGTTGGCGGTAGCGCACAGGTGATAAGCGGACCCGCGCGTAAGGCTTCGGCGGCCTGCATGTGCAGTCGGTGACAAGGGTTCGCGCAAAGCTTTAAAATTCTTTGTCTCGGTCGATCGAACGAGGCGGCGGAAATACGCCACGGCAACCGGGGGGTCTGCGGTGCAACCAGTCGTTCAACAAAACGCCGTCGTCGCGCGCATCGCATCGATCGATCTGATGCGCGGCATCATCATGCTGATCATGGCGATCGACCATGTGCGCGATTTCACCAGTCCGTTCCCCTACGATCCGACCGATCTGAGCCAGGCTTCGGCGGGCCTGTTCCTGACACGCTGGATCACGCACTTCTGTGCGCCGACCTTCATGTTCCTGGCCGGCACCAGCGCCTTTCTATATGCGCGCAATACCGGCGTCGATCGCGCCGGACTGCAGCGCTTCCTGGTAACGCGCGGACTCTGGCTGGTGTTTCTCGAAGTCAGCTGGAACAGCTTCATGTGGCGCTTCGCGTTCGACGGCATCCAGCTGCAGGTGCTGTGGGCGCTAGGCTGGGCGATGGTGTGGCTGGCGCTGATGCTGTATCTGCCGCTGCGCGGCATCGTCGCAGTCGCCCTGATATTGGTGTTCGGACACAACCTGTTCGACGGCATCCATCCCCAGGATTTCGGTGGCGAGCATACGGTTGCTGGCTGGGCCTGGGCGATCGTGCACGAGCCGCTCGATGCGCACACGGCATCGGGTTTTGAAATCCTGGCGTTCTACCCGCTGGTGCCCTGGATCGGTGTGATGTCGCTCGGCTACGCCTTCGGCCAGGTGCTGCAGCAGCCGGCGCTGCAGCGCGCGCGCTTCATGCATTGGACCGGCTTGTCGATGATCGCGCTGTTCCTGCTGCTGCGGTTGACCAACTTCTATGGCGATCAGATGCTGTGGCAATCGAATCCGCGCGGCGCGCTGTATACCGCGCTCGATGTGCTCGATGTCAGCAAATATCCGCCGTCGCTGCAGTACCTGCTGATGACGCTCGGCCTGGTGCTGCTGCTGTTGCCGTCACTGGAGTCGGCGCGCGGACGTTTCGCACAGGCCATCAGCGTATTCGGCCGCGTGCCGATGTTCTTTTACCTGCTGCACGTGCCGCTGATTCACGGCATCGGCGTCATCGGCCAGCTGGCGCTCTACGGCAAGGTCACCAACACCTTGCGCGACCATCCGGCCCTGCCCGACAGTTACGAGCCCAGCCTGTTGCGGATGTACGCGGTCTGGTTGCTGGTGGTGTTGCTGCTGTATCCGCTGTGCCGCTGGTACGCCGACTACAAGCGCCGGCACAAAGAGCAATGGTGGCTTAGCTACCTGTAGCGCCCGTTTTGCGTGCCCGCGCGGTGCGCGCGGCGAGCGTGCGCAGCGGCGTACGCAAGATCAAGTACAGCGCTGCTGCGAATGGCGGCGCAAGCAGGCACCAGATGCCGACAGCGCCGAGCGCGATCAGGCCGAAGTCGCGGACGAACTGCCCGGCGCCGGCCTGGAAGCGTTCGACCAGCTGCGGAATCGATAGCGACAGATGCGGCGCGCCGAGCCATTCGCCCGCGCGGTAGAACGGAATCAGCAGCGCCAGCTGCAGCGGATAGCAGATCCAGTTGAGCAATTGGATCACCGGCTGGTTCAGTTTCAGCAGGAATGCTGCGAGCGCGCACAGCAGCATGGTCGTACCGAGGATCGGGAACAGCGACAGCACCGTTCCGAGCGCGACTGTCAGCGCAAGCTTTTCCGGTGTGATGCCCTGGCGCAGTTGCGCTGCAATCGGCGCGACGATGCGGCGCTTCCAGAACGACTCTTGCAGCCCTAATTCTTCGTTCATTTGTTTCGCAGGGAATTGCGTTACCGATAGCGGCAATCTTTATCGACCGCACTCGCGGCGGTTCGCTGATCAGTGCTCGCTACCGTGACGAAATCGACTGCCAGGATGCAGCGAGTCGCATCCATCGGTCTGCGTCGTTCTATGGGAGTTACGGGCGCGATGGATGCGCCAGCAGTGCTTGCAGGCCGGGCCATACCGAATCGAGCAGCAGCGGCTGTGCCGCCGCATTGGGATGAATGCCGTCATCCTGGAACCAGTGCGGCCGGTCGGCGACCAGCGGTGCGAGGAAGAACGGCAGCAGCGGCACCTGACGTTGCTGTGCGATCTCAGCGTAGGTTTGAACGAATTTGTCGGTATAGGCGGGTCCGTAATTGCTCGGGATACGCATCTCCATCAGCACCGGTTGTGCCTTCGCAGCGACGCCAAGGTCGATCATCTTTTCCAGATTCGCGCGCATCGCCGCCAGCGGCTGGCCGCGCAGGCCGTCGTTGCCGCCGAGTTCGATCAGCAACATTTGCGGGTGATACTGCGCCAACGCCGCCGGCAATCGCGACAGGCCGCCGGCGGTGGTTTCCCCGGACACCGACACGTTGATCACCGACCAGGATTTCAAAGCCGGCGAACTTTGTGCCTTCAGTTTGGTGTCCAATAGCGCAACCCAGCCGCTGCCCGGATCGAGACCATAGCCGGCGCTGAGGCTGTCCCCGAATACCATCAGTGTCGGCGCGGACCACGCACTCAGCGACAGCAGCACGCCGCAGAGTCCGAGACCGAGCCTGCTCCATCGAATTGCAGTCATGAATAAACCATTGGCACAGGACGTCCACGCGCGCGCAGCGGTGATCGTCGCGGAAAAAGTATGCAAGGAGATTATCAGCGGCGGCACGACGCTGACCATTCTCGATCAGCTCGACTTGCGCGTTGCCGCCGGCGAGTCGATCGCGATCCTGGGTCGCTCGGGCTCCGGCAAGACCACGCTGCTGTCGCTGCTGGCGGGCCTCGATTCGCCGACGCGCGGTGAAATCCGTCTGGCCGGCCAGGCGTTGTCGGCGCTCGACGAAGACGGTCGCGCAGCCTTGCGCGCCGGCCGCGTCGGTTTCGTGTTCCAGTCGTTCCAGCTGCTGTCGGGACTGACCGCGCTGGAGAACGTCATGCTGCCGGCCGAGCTTGCCGGCCTGCGCGATGCCACCGAGCGTGCGCAGGAAACCCTGGCGCAGGTCGGCCTGGCCGCGCGCGTGACGCACTATCCGCATCAGCTGTCCGGCGGCGAGCAGCAGCGCGTCGCGCTGGCGCGCGCGTTCGCCGCGGGTCCGGCGATCCTGTTCGCCGACGAGCCGACCGGCAATCTCGATGTCGCCACCGGTGCCGCCATCATCGAGCAGCTGTTCGCGATGAACCGTTCGCGCGGCACCACGCTGGTGTTGGTCACGCACGATCAGCAGCTGGCTGCGCGCTGCGCGCGCACCGTCACGCTGGAAGCCGGCAAGCTGGTCGAGCAATGAGCGCGGCGGCGCAGTCGATGCAAGGCGCTGCTGCGCGGCATGCGTTTGCGACCGTGCGCCGCGGCCTGCGCTCCGGCGATCTGCGCGTGCTGGCCCTGGCGCTGGGCATTGCCGCTGCCGTTGCCAGCGGCGTCGGCCTGTTCACTAATCGCGTGCAGTCGGCGATGGATCGCAGCGCCGGCGATGCGCTTGGTGCGGATGCAGTGATCCGTTCGAGCACAGCCTTGCCGGCGGATCTGCTCGCACAATTGCACGCTGCCGGAATCCGCACCGCGGCGACGGCGGAATTTCCCAGTGTCGTCACCAAGCTTGGCGCCAGCGATGACGTCACCCAGCTGGCGTCGATCAAGGCGGTCGAGGATGGTTTTCCACTGCGCGGACAAGTGCTGCTCAGCGACGAACCGTTCGCGCCGGCGCATCCAGCCACCGGTGTGCCGCCGCGTGGCCAGGCCTGGGTCGATGCGAAGCTGTGGACCGCGTTGGGCTTGGGCAAGGGCGCGCAACTGCAGGTCGGTTCGATTGCCTTGACCGCGAGCGCGGTGATTTTCGACGAGCCCGGCCGCGGCATGGCGTTCGCCGATTTCGCGCCGGAGCTGCTGATGAATGCCGCCGACCTCGCCGCCAGCGGCCTGATCGGTCCCGGCAGCCGCGTGCAATACGTCGAGCTGCTCGGCGCCAGCACCGAGCAGCTCGCCGCCGTGCGTCGGCTCGAACTGCCGCGCGGCATGCGGCTGGTGACGCCGCAGGAAGCGCGGCCGGAATTGAAAGCTTCGCTGCTACGCGCACGCCAGTTCCTCGACATCGCCGTGCTGATGACACTGCTGCTCGCCGCCGCCGCGGTGGCGTTGTCGGCGCGGCAATACGGCGCGCGCATGCGCGACGAAGTCGCACTGCTGAAAACGCTCGGCGCGGGGCGTCGCTTCCTGCTGCAATCGCTGCTGCTGCAACTGCTGCTGCTGGGATTGCTGGCCGGCGGTAGCGGCGTGTTGCTCGGTGCAGTCGCGCAGGACGTGCTCGGTCGCGTCGTCGCACCGCTGCTCGGCGTCAGCCTGCCGTGGCCGGCACCGTGGCCGGTGCTGCTCGCGCTTGGCGTGGTGTTGCTGATGCTGGCCGGCTTTGCGCTGCCGCCGGTGCTTGCGGCACTG
>JAQGNU010000172.1 GCA_028291645.1 Nevskia sp. | reverse complement strand
GCAGCACCGCATCGCCCGCAGCAGCGGCGACGGTGCGCGCGGCCGGCGGCAGCGATGCACGCGTCAACCTGTTCGGTCTCGATCGTACTGCGCTGCGCGCCGCATTCGCGGCGATGGGCGAGGCGGCGTATCGGGCCGATCAGGTGATGTTGTGGATTTACCGGCGCGGCGTCGACGATTTTGCGTCGATGAGCAATGTCGGCAAAGACCTGCGCGCGCGCCTCAGCGAACATTTTGTGATCCGTCCGCCGCAGCTCGTCACCGAACAGATCTCGACCGACGGCACGCGTAAATGGGTGCTGCGGCTCGAGCAGGCGGAAGGAAAACCTGAAACCGCGATCGAGACGGTTTACATCCCGGAAACCAATCGCGGCACTTTGTGCATTTCCTCGCAGGCCGGTTGTGCGATGGACTGCAGTTTCTGCTCGACCGCGCAGCAGGGTTTTTCGCGCAACATGACGACTGCCGAGATCGTCGCGCAGGTCTGGTTCGCGGCGAAGACGCTCGGCGGCGATTTTCAAAATGAGCGGGTGATTTCCAACGTCGTCTTCATGGGCATGGGCGAGCCGCTGGCGAACTACAACAACGTGCTGCCGGCGCTGCGCATCCTGCTCGACGATTTCGGCTTTGGTCTGTCCAAGCGGCGCGTCACTGTATCGACTTCCGGCCTGGTGCCGTTCATCGACCGGCTCACTGCCGATGTCGACACCGCGCTGGCGATTTCGCTGCATGCACCGAACGACGCGCTGCGCGATGAACTGGTGCCGATCAACCGCAAGTATCCGATCGCCGAACTGATGGACGCCTGCCGTCGTTATCTCGCCGGCAAGGATCGCAAGACGCACATCGTTTACGAATACGTGATGCTCGACGGCATCAACGACAAGCCCGAGCAGGCGCGCGAACTGGCCAAGCTGCTCAGCGGCATTTCCGCCAAGGTCAATCTGATCCCGTTCAATCCGTTTCCGCAGACGCGCTACCGGCGTTCCGCGCCGGAAGTGATCGAGCGCTTCTCCGACATCCTGCGCGCCAAGGGCATCCTCACCACCACGCGCCGCACGCGCGGCGACGACATCGATGCAGCGTGCGGGCAGCTGGTGGGCCGCGTGCAGTCGCGCCAGAACAAGCGGCTGAGCGGGATTCCGGTGAAGGTGCAATGAACCCGCACGCCCGAAGCCGACTCGTCCGGTCGCATCCCACGCCTCCGGCGCGGGCCTCTGCTCTGCGGCTTGCGTCTTCCCTGCTTGCACAGTTGGTTGGACGCGTGCAGTCGCGCCAGAAACAACGCCTCAGCGGCATCCCGATCAAGCTCGTCTGATGAACCGGGAAAAAGCCGGGGGGCTGCTGCGACCGCTGGGCACAGTGCTGCTGGGTGTGCTCGTCGCCGCCTGCGTCACCGTACGGCCACCGGGCGGCCTGGAGCCGTCGAAGCCGAATCTGCCCGAAGCGGCGCGCGACAACACCGCGCTCGGCGTCGGCTATCTGCGCGAGGGGCGGCTCGATCTGGCGCTGGAAAAACTGCGTCGCGCGGTGGAGCAGGATCCGAGTTATGCGGCCGCGCATTCGACGCTGGCAGTGGCGTACGCGCAGCGCGGCGACAACGATCTGGCGGAGAGCGAATACCGGCGCGCGCTGGAGCTCGGCAACGACCCCGCCGTGCGCAACAATTTTGGCGTGTTTCTGTGTGGCGTCGGCAAGACCGCCGAGGCTGAGCGCTACTTCATGCAGGCCGCGCGCAATCACGACTATCCAACGCCGGAAGCGGCCTGGGCCAACGCCGGTGTTTGCGCGCGCAAGGCGGGTGACGCTGCACGCGCCAACGCGGATTTCCGCGAGGCGCTGCGGATCAACCCGGATTTCGCCGACGCGCTGGCGCCGCTGGCGACGCAGGCTTATGCCGCGCACGATTATCTGCAGGCACAGGCCTTGCTGCAGCGCTACGAACGGGTGGCGCAACCGACTGCGCAGATGCTGGCGCTCGGTGCCGGAACCCAGCACGCGCTTGGTCACGCTGACGCAGCGCGCGCCTATGAGCTTAAACTGATCCGTAACTTTCCGGACTCCGAAGAAACCGCGCAGCTGTTGAAGCGCAATGCCGCTCCATGACCTCGAACCAAACCCCCGATCCGACCGCCGTGACCTCACCCTCCTTGGGGACAGAAGCTGCGCCTGCCATTACCGCCACGTCGTCCCAGCTGGGGCCTGGGCGCCAGATTCGTCTCGCGCGCGAAGCGCTCCAACTGAGCCTCGAAGAGCTCGCGCAGCAGACCAAGCTGGCACGGCTCACGCTCGAAGCGCTGGAGCGTGACGATTTCGCGCTGCTGAACGAAGCGGTCTACATCCGCGGTTACTACCGCAAGGTGGCGAAGGCGCTGTCGATCGCGGAGCAGGATCTGATTTCCGCCTACGAAGGCATGGTCAAACCGAAAGCGCCGCCGGCACCGACTAAGCTGCTGCTCGGCAGCGGCGACAACGGCCCGCAACGCGTGCGCCGTCGACCGGGTTGGAGCTGGCTGCTGGCGATCGTCGTGATCGGCGGCTTGCTGTTTCTGGCGCTGCGCTTCGTCGGTCATACGCCGAGTTCAACTGCGGGTCTGTCGGAAACCTTGTCGCCGGTCGAAGGCGGCACCGCCAAACCCGCGGCGTCGAGCCCGGCCGAGTCTGCGCCGAGCGGTGCGACGACACTCTCCTCGGCGCCGGTCTCAGATTTGCCGTCGGCGTCCACCTCGACCGCGCCTGCCGATGTTGCTGCCGCACCGCCGCCGGCAACCGACACCCCGCCGCCGCCGCCAGCGCCAGCCGCTGCGCCGGCGAGCGATGCCGCGGTCGCTGCGAACAACGCCAATGGCCTAGTGCTGAGCTTCAAGTCGACTTCGTGGGTGCGGGTCGAAGATACCTACGGCAAGGTGCTGCTGTCCGGCGTCATTCAGGCCGGTGCGCACCAGGCGGTCGACGGGCGCCGTCCGCTATCGGTATTCCTCGGCAATGCACGCGGCGTATCCGCCAGCTACGCCGGCAAGCCGATCGATCTGAACCTGTACACCAAGGACAACGCCACCGCGCGTTTCAGCGTTCCTTAGAGCCTGTCGCGCGGCATGAGCCAGAAGATTCAATCCATTCGCGGCATGAATGATCTGCTGCCGGCCGATGCCGGCGTCTGGCAGCACCTGCAGAGCGTCGCCGCGGAAGTGTTCGGCGGCTACGGCTATCGCGAGCTGCGCGTGCCGGTGGTGGAGCGCACCGAGCTGTTCAGGCGCGCTGTCGGTGAAGTCACCGACGTCGTCGAAAAAGAGATGTACACGTTTGATGATCGCGGCGGTGAGAATCTCAGCCTGCGGCCGGAACTGACCGCCGGCATCGTCCGCGCCGGCATCGAGCACGGCCTGCTGTACAACCAGCAGCAGCGGGTCTGGAGTTGCGGCCCGGTGTTCCGTTACGAGCGTCCGCAGGCCGGTCGCTATCGCCAGTTTCATCAGCTCGACGTCGAGGCCTTCGGACTCGCCGGCCCGGATGTCGATATCGAGATGATCGCGATCGCTGCGCGCTTGTGGCAGCGGCTTGGCGTCAGCGGCTTCGTGCTGCAGATCAATTCGCTCGGTACGCCGGAATCGCGTACGCAGTACCGCGCCGCTTTGACCGACTATCTGCGCAGCCACGAACACGCGCTCGACGAGGATTCCAAGCGCCGGCTCGGCAGCAATCCGCTGCGCGTGCTCGACAGCAAGGTGCCGGCCACGCGCGCGATCGTCGCCGCGGCGCCGAATATCCTCGATCATCTCGATGCCGAGTCGGCTTTACATTTCGCTGCGCTGAAGCGCGGGCTCGACGCGCTCGGCATCGCCTTCGAGGTGAATCCGCGGCTGGTGCGCGGACTCGATTACTACACGCGAACCGTGTTCGAGTGGACCACCGATCAGCTCGGTGCGCAGGACGCGGTCTGTGCCGGCGGCCGTTACGATGGGCTGGTCGCGCATCTCGGCGGCGCGCCGACGCCGGGCATCGGCTTCGCGATCGGCATGGAGCGCCTGATCGCCTTGATCGGCCTGCAGCAGGCGGTCGTGCCCGAACACGGCCCACAAGTTTATTTCTGCCGCTTCGGCGCGCAGGCGGAAGCCGCCGCCGCGGCACTTGCGGAACAGCTGCGGGATCAACTGCCCAGCCTGCGCCTGCTGTTGAACGCGGGCGGCGGCAAACTCGGTGCGCAGCTGAAGCGCGCCGACGCCTGCGGTGCGCGTTACGCGCTGATCCTCGGTGACGACGAGGCGGCAACACAGACAGTTCAAGTAAAATCGCTGCGTGGCGAAGGTGAACCGGTTTCGATCGGCTGGCCGGAGCTGTCGCAACATCTGGCCCAGCGCGTCGGCATGAGCGCCTAAGGCTCTTTTTAAAAAAACACTCAGTAGGCAACGTGACCACTCATTTCGACGACGAAGCCCAGATCGAACAACTGCGGCGCTGGTGGAAGGAAAACTGGCTGCCGCTGGCGAGCGGTCTGGCGCTGGGTTTAGCTGCAATTTTTGGCTGGCAGGCCTGGACGCGCTATCAGGATGGCCAGGCCGGACAGGCTTCGCACCTGTTCGAAGACCTGCGGCGCGCAGTCAATGCCAACAAGTACGACGATGCGGTGCCGATGGCCGAACGTCTGCAGAAGGATTTCGCCGGCACGCCGTATGCCGTCGATGGCGCGCTGAAGATGGCGCAGGCCGCGTTCGACAGCGGCAAGCTCGACGAGGCGCGCACGCGCCTCGAATGGGCCGAGCAGAATTCCAAGGACGCTGCGGTGCGTGCGCTGGTGCGCCTGCGCCTGGCGCGCGTGTTGTGGCAGCAGGCGAAGCCGGACGAAGCCTTGCGGAAACTCGACGGCGCCGATGCCAGCTATGCACCGCTCTATGCGGAACTGCGTGGCGACATTCTGTTCGCCAAAGGTGATCGTGCCGGCGCGCGCGCTGCCTATGTCGACGCGCTGCAGCCGCTCGCCGCAGATTCGCCGGCGCGCGATGGCCTGCAGCACAAGCTCGATGATCTGGCCGATGCCACGGTGAAATCCTGATGCGCGGCCCCATCCGTGATATGGGTCGTACCGGCGCGCTGATCGCGGCCTGCGTGCTGCTGGCCGTCGCGGGCTGCGGCCACAAGGGCAAGCTCAAACTGCCGAGCAAGCTGGTCGACATCAAGAATCCGCAGATCGTGCCGCACGACGTCTGGTCGAGCAGCGTCGGCAAGGGCAGCGGCAAGTTCTACACCGGCCTGCAGGTTTCGGTCGATGTTGATGCGCTGTATGTCGCTGAAATCGGCGGCGCGGTGTATGCGCTCGATCCGAAAACCGGCAAGCAGATCTGGCGCACCCGGACCAAGGCGAAAGTGATTTCCGGCCCGACCGAATCGGGCGACCTAGTGCTGGTCGGCACCTCCGACGGCTTCGTGATTGCGCTGAAGCGCGCCAATGGCCAGCAGGCTTGGCGCTCGCAGGCATCCAGCGAAGTGCTGGCGGCGCCGGTCGGTTCCGGCAATACCGTAGTGGTGAAAGCGGGCGACGGCCGCGAGTACGGTCTCGACGCCAACAGCGGCGAGCGTCGTTGGTCGTTCGATCGCAATGTGCCGAACCTGACGCTGCGCGGTTTGTCGGCGCCGCTGATCGTCGGCAATCGCGTCTATGTCGGCTTCGATAGCGGCAAGCTGGTTGCGCTGAATCTGGCAGACGGTGCT
>JAQGNU010000165.1 GCA_028291645.1 Nevskia sp. | reverse complement strand
TGCGGCGCGGCCGAGTGGGCCCATGGTCTTGAAGTATTCGCTCTTGCCTTCGCCCAGCAGGCCGCCGGACGTGATCCGCGGATTCGCCACCGCAGGCAGCATGAACCCGCGGTAACGCAGGCCCAGCACGATCCACTGGAACAGCAGCGGCACGCAGATCAGCCACTTCGGCAGCCGCTCCAGGAACGCGATCTGCGCGCCGTCGCTGGTCGCGGGTGTGACTGCGATGCGTATCGGACTATCGGTTTCGCTCACCGGCACGGCCTGATTGGGAATGCCCCGATTCTGGCCGCGCGGCACGCGCCTGACAATGCGCGGCTAGAGCATTTTTGGTTTAGGCGCGCATAACACCGGTTGTCCCCTCTCCCGCAAGCGGGATAGGGGAGTTGTATATGGCTACAGCAAATTTGCTCTAATCCTCGATGCCGAGATCCTTGATCTTGCGCGTCAGCGTATTGCGGCCCCAGCCCAACCGTCGCGCTGCGTCCTGGCGTTGACCCTTGCAAGCTGCCAGCGCGGTTTCGATCAGCACGCGCTCGAACAGCGGCAGCGCCTGATCGAGCAGATCGTCTTCACCGGCGGCCAGACGCAGTGCCGCCCATTGGCGCAGCAGCGCATCCCAGGAAGCGCCGGCGCCGCTCGCTTCGGTCGTTGTCGCCGTCGCGGTTGCCGCATCGGTCGCAGGGCCGGCGCGCAACTCCGGCGGCAGATCGGCCAGATGCACGTCGGTGCCGGGCGCCATCACCGTCAGCCAGCGGCAGGTATTTTCGAGCTGGCGCACGTTGCCGGGCCAGTCGTAGGCGGCGAGTTGTTCCAGCACGTCCGGCTGCAGCCGCTTCGGATCGGTGTTGAGTTCCTTGGCGGCGCTGGCGAGGAAGTGCTTCAGCAGCAGCGGCACGTCGAGTTTGCGTTCACGCAGCGGCGGCACGCGTACGCGGATGACGTTGATGCGGTGATAAAGATCTTCGCGGAAGCGACCCTGCTGCACCAGCTTTTCCAGATCCTGATGCGTCGCTGCGATGATGCGCACGTCAACTGTGATCGGCGAAACGCCGCCGACGCGGAAGAACTGGCCGTCCTGCAGCACGCGCAGCAGGCGCGTCTGCAGATCGAACGGCATGTCGCCGATCTCGTCGAGGAACAGCGTGCCGCCATCGGCCTGCTCGAAGCGGCCTTTGCGCTGCATCTGCGCACCGGTGAACGCGCCGCGTTCGTGGCCGAAGAATTCCGACTCCAGCAAGTCTTTCGGAATCGCCGCGGTGTTGATCGCAATGAACGGCTTCGAAGCACGCGGGCTGGTGGTGTGCAGCGCGCTCGCAATGAGCTCCTTGCCGGTGCCGGATTCGCCGGTGACCAGCACCGTGATCGGGCTCTGCGCCAGGCGGCCGATTGCGCGAAACACTTCCTGCATCGCCGGCGCTTCACCGATGATCGCGGCGCGCTTGGCGGTGCTCGGCAGCAGTGCCGGCGCGCTGCGCTTGGCCGCCGCACGGCGTACCAGCGTGGCGACGCCGTCGAGATCGAAGGGTTTCGGCAGATATTCGAAGGCGCCGCCCTTGAACGAGGCGACGGCGGCGTCGAGGTCGGAATGCGCGGTGATGATGATCACCGGCAGCTCGGGCTTGGCAGTGCGCACGCGCTCCATCAGCTCGAGGCCGCCGACGCCGGGCATGCGCAGATCGGAGATCAGCACATCGGGCGTGCTGTCCTGCAGCGCATCCAGCAGTTCGGCCGAACCGGGGAAGGTTTGTACAGCCATGCCTTCGCGCAGCAGCGCTTTTTCCAGTACCCAGCGGATGGATTCGTCGTCATCGACGATCCAAGCCTCGATCTGAGGCTCAATTTGTGGTTTTACGGCGGTCATCGGACTCGAGCGGCAAAAAGATGGTGAACACGGTACAGCCGGGACGCGAAGTGCATTCCACCAGGCCGCCGTGTGCGTGGATCAGAACCTGAGCAATCGGCAGGCCAAGTCCGGTGCCTTCCGCCCTGGTCGTCACCATTGGGAAGAAAATTCGTTCCATCATCGCCTCCGGAATACCGGGGCCGTTGTCCTCGATATCGATCTGCACCACCAGCCGGTGGCGCTGCCCACCGATGGTCACCTGGCGCCGCGTACGCGTGCGCAGCACGATGGCGCCGCGCCGGTCATCGAGCGCCTGCAGCGCGTTGCGGGTGATGTTGAGCAGTGCCTGGATCAGCTGTTCGCGATCAGCGGTGACTTCCGGAATGCTGGGATCGTAGTCGCGCGTCACCACGATGCCGGCGCTGGCTTCGGCTTCCAGCAACTGGCGCACGTGCTCGATCACTTCGTGCACGTTGACGACCGCCATCTGCGGCAGCTTGCTGGGGCCGAGCATGCGATTGACCAGATTCTTCAGCCGGTCGGCCTCGCGGATGATCACGCGGGTGTATTCGCGGTGTTCCGAATCGGGGTACTCGTGTTCGAGCAGTTGCGCCGCGCCGCGGATGCCGCCGAGCGGGTTTTTGATTTCATGCGCGAGGCCACGGATCAGTTCGCGGCTGACCTCGTGCTGCGCCAGCAGCAGTTCGTCGCGCGAGATGCGCATGTGGCGATCCACCGGCAGCATTTCCAGCAGCAGGCCGGAGCCTGGAAGCTGCACCGGCGTCACCGTGCAATCGACGGTAATCGGCTCGTCACCGCTGCGGCGCAGGCGCAGCTCGCGCTCGATGAAGCCGCTGCCGGTATCCAGCGCCAGGCGCAAGCGTGCTTCGACGTTGCCGAAATGCGGCACGGCTTGGGCCAGCGGCTGGCCGAACGCATGCCGACGACTGACGCTGAACAGCGTCTCTCCGGCCGAATTGAGATAGGCCACGCGCAGTGCGTGATCGAGCGCGATTACAGCAGTCGTGAGGCCGTCCAGAACCGCCGCCGGTGCGACGCGCTTCAGACCGGGAAATTTCATTGCGAGTCAACCAGCAAGATATGCGCCACGGCGGCGCCGGCGCTCAATGCGGCGCGGGCGATGGCTTGACGTAGATCGTCACCGGCGCGGCGCGCGCCAGTTCGCGCCCGCCGGCATCGACCAGTGCAGCGCTGAGCGTGTGCGTGCCGCGTTGCAGTCGGCTCAGCAGCAGCGCGGTCGACGGCGTCGGCGTGCTGTTCTGCGCAGCGCCGTCGAGGTAGTAGATCACGCCCTGACCGGCCGCGGGTGTGGCCGCAACTTCGATGGTTAGCTTGCCATCAGCGTCGCGGATGGTGGTCTCGGCGGCGGGTGCGCTGATGCTGATGCCGGCCGCGGCCGGCTGCGCGCCGATCAGCGGCGGCGGCGACCCGGCCTGGTAGGTCTGCAGCGTCGGTAATGCCGCCGGCCGGGCTTCCGGCACCAGCGGCTTGTCGGCGTAGTGCACGACACCATCCTTATCGGTCCAGCGAAACACCTCCGCCTGCGCGACCGTGGTGAGCAGCAGGCTGAGAAGGGCAAGTTGGCGCATTCCGGCACGATAACTTGCGCCGCCGTAGCCGGCAACGGTTTGCCGCAGCGGCAGCGCAAGTGCCGCGATTGCTGCAGCGCTTCGGCGACAATAGTGGCCGGCGCCAGGCTCGTGCGCCGTTCCCGGACAGGCCCTTAGCCGATGATTCACCTGGTGCTCTCGATCCAGTCGCATGTCGCCTACGGCCACGTCGGCAACGCCGCCGCGGTGTTCCCGCTGCAATGTCTGGGCGTCGAGGCGGTGGCGATCCACACGGTGCAGTTTTCCAATCACACCGGCTATGGCGAATTCACCGGCCAGGTGTTCGGTGCCGACCACATTCGGGACGTGCTGAAAGGCTTGGCAGCACGCGGGGTATTGCCGCGCTGTGCGGCGGTGCTGTCGGGTTATCTCGGCGATGCGGCGATCGGTGCGGCCATTGTCGAGGCGGTCGGGCAGGTCAAGCGCGCGAATCCCCAGGCGATCTATCTGTGCGATCCGGTGATGGGTGATGTCGGCCGCGGGGTTTTCGTGCATGCGGCGATCCCGGATTTTTTGCGCGAGTCGGCGCTGCCGGCGGCCGACCTGATCACGCCGAACCAGTTCGAATTCGAGTTACTGTGCGGCCGCACGCTGACTTCGACCGACGACGCCATCGCCGCCGCGCGCGCCTTGATCGCGCAGCGCGGACTCAGCGCGGTGGTCATCACCAGCCTGCGCACCGCGGATATCGCCGAAGGGCTGGCAACGCTCGCGGTGACGGCGACGCAGGCCTGGCGCGTGCTGACGCCCTATCTCGACCTGCAACCGCTGCCGAACGGCATGGGTGATGTCTTCTCGGCGGTATTGCTGGGCGCGCGGCTGCGCGGTGCCGAACTGCCGCAGGCGCTGGAACACGCGGTCGCCACACTTTACGGACTGGTCGAACGCACCGAACCCGGCGCGCGCGATCTGCCGCTGGTGGCAGCACAGAGCGAGATCGTCAATCCGTCGCGGCGCTTTCCGATTCAGACCATCGGCTGATTAGGTGGCCGCGTGCGCTAAGAAAAACGTGCACGCATAAAAAAACGCCCCGATTGCTCGGGGCGTTGTGGTTGGAGGACTACCTGCTGAGGAAGGCACCAAGGAATCCCTCGGGATTCCTTGGAAAACTTAAGAATGTATTATTCGATTACATCGAATAATACATCTCGAACTCGATCGGATGCGTGGTCATGCGGAAGCGCGTGACTTCGGCCATCTTCAGTTCGATGTAGGAATCGATGACGTCGTCGGTGAAGACGTCGCCCTTCTTCAGGAACTCACGGTTCTGGTCGAGGTGCTCCAGCGCCATGTCGAGGCTGTGGCAGACGCGCGGAATCTTTTTGTCCTCTTCCGGCGGCAGATGGTAGAGATCCTTGTCGCTGGGTTCGCCCGGATGAATCTTGTTCTGGATGCCGTCGAGGCCGGCCATCAGCATCGCTGAGAACGCCAGATAGGGATTCGCCAGCGAGTCCGGGAAGCGCACCTCGATGCGGCGGCCCTTCGGGTTGCTGATCCAGGGAATGCGGATCGACGCTGAACGGTTGCGCGCCGAATACGCCAGCATCACCGGCGCTTCGAAGCCCGGCACCAGGCGCTTGTAGCTGTTGGTGCCCGGATTGGTGAACGCATTGATGGTCTTGGCGTGCTTGAGGATGCCGCCGATGTAGTACAGGCAGGTTTCGGACAGGCCGCCGTAGCCGTCGCCGGCGAACAGGTTCTTGCCGCCCTTCGACAGCGACTGATGCACGTGCATGCCGCTGCCGTTGTCGCCGACGATCGGCTTCGGCATGAAGGTAGCGGTCTTGCCGAACTGGTGGGCGACGTTCTGCACGACGTACTTCAGCTTCAGCACTTCGTCGGCCTTCTTCACCAGCGTGTTGAACAGCACGCCGATTTCGCACTGGCCGGCGGTGGCGACTTCGTGGTGATGCACTTCGGTCATGACGCCGCAGGCTTCCAGCGTTTCGCACATGGCCGAACGGATGTCCTGCAGCGCGTCGACCGGCGGCACCGGGAAGTAACCACCCTTGATGCCCGGGCGGTGGCCGGTGTTGCCGTCCGCATACTCCTTGCCCTGGTTCCAGGCGGCTTCTTCGGAATCGATGTAGACGTAGGAACCCCACATGCCGGAGTCGGAGCGTACCGAGTCGAACACGAAGAATTCGTTTTCCGGGCCGAAGTAGGCGGTGTCGGCAATGCCGGTGCTCTTCAGGTAGGCCTCGGCACGGTTACCGATCGATCGCGGATCGCGCGAGTAGCCCTGCATCGTTGCCGGTTCGATGACATCGCAGGTCAGCACCAACGTCGGTTCCTCGAAGAACGGGTCCATGAACGCGGTCCCGGCGTCCGGCATCAGGATCATGTCGGACTCGTTGATGCCTTTCCAACCGGCGATCGAGGAGCCGTCGAACATCTTGCCGTCGGTGAACAGCGATTCTTCGACCGTGTGCGAAGGCACGGTGACGTGCTGTTCTTTGCCGCGGGTGTCACAGAAACGGAAGTCGACGAACTTTACGTTCTTTTCTTGGATGGTTTTGAGTACGTCTTTACCCGACATGGGGGTCTCCTGCGAGGGTGATTAATTCGAATGAGCCGATGGCCGGCGCGGAGGGGTTCTAAGCAGCAAACGTGCCATTCGAAGACCTGGAAGGTCTCAGTCCGGACGAAAAAAACCCCGTCCGCGGCAGGCCGCGGACGGGGCGTCGATGGAACGCGATCTAAGCTTAGCCCTTCAGGCAGGTGCTCATGAAGCCCTTGCGGTCGGCGCCTTTCAGACCCTTGGTCTTGGCGTCGGCGCTGCAGCTCTTCATTTTCTGCCGCTGCGCCACTTGCTTGGCGCTGGCGGGATGCTTGGCTTTCACGGCACCCGGCTTGCTGGTCGGTGCAGCGGCTGCAGCGGGCGCTGCGGTGGTGGCGGGCGCCGCGGTGGTGGTGGGTGCCCCTGGCGTGTCGCTCGGTGCGGCGAAGGCGGCCGGCGCGATGGAGAGGGCGGCGAAAGCGAGTACGACGATGGATTTACGGATCATGGCGATGACTCCTCAGGTTGGAATTATTAGCTTGGTTTCGCTTGCGGAAAAAAGTGATGAACCCCGTCACAAAATCACCGCGCGGCGAGCCTAGCACGCGATTATCGGGCCCGGTGCGAGCATTAAGCTGATTTTAAGCCGTGCTTAAGATGCACTGTACGCTTAGCTATACTTGCGCGCCCCAAACCCGGCTTCGACCTAGCGCCTTCGTGACTTTCCAGGACTTAATTCTCAAGCTCCAGATCTACTGGGCCAAGCAGGGTTGCGTGCTGGTGCAACCGCTCGACATGGAAGTCGGCGCCGGCACTTTCCATTGGGCGACGTTCCTGCGCGCCATCGGCCCGGAGCCCTGGAATGCCGCCTATGTGCAGCCGAGCCGCCGGCCCACCGACGGCCGCTACGGCGACAACCCGAACCGCCTGCAGCACTACTACCAGTTCCAGGTGCTGATGAAGCCGAGCCCGCCGAACCTGCAGCAGCTCTATCTGGATTCGCTGAAGCTGCTCGGCTTCGACACACTGGTACACGACATCCGCTTCGTCGAAGACAACTGGGAATCGCCGACGCTGGGCGCCTGGGGCCTCGGCTGGGAAGTCTGGCTGAACGGCATGGAAGTCACCCAGTTCACCTATTTCCAGCAGGTTGGCGGTCTCGAATGCCGGCCGGTCGCCGGCGAGATCACCTACGGCCTGGAACGTCTGGCGATGTACATCCAGAAAAAGGAATCGGTCTACGACCTGGTCTGGAGCGATGTTGGTGGCCGCGTCGTCACCTACGGTGATGTCTACCACCAGAACGAAGTCGAACAGTCGGCCTACAACTTCGAGCACGCCGATACGTCCGCGTTGTTCGAGCGCTTCAACGTCGCCGAGCGCGAGTCGGCGCGGCTGATCGAACTCGGCCTGCCGCTGCCGGCCTACGAGCGCGTGCTGCAGGCCAGCCACAGTTTCAATCTGCTCGATGCGCGCAGCGCGATCAGCGTCACCGAGCGTCAGGCCTATATCCTGCGCGTGCGCACGCTGGCCAAGGCCTGCGCCGAGGCTTATTACGCCGCACGCGAAAAACTCGGGTTCCCGCTGGGCGATGCCTCCGGCCGCAAGGCCGCTGCATGATTCTGATCGGCATGTTCGATTCACCTTTCGTGCGCCGCGTCGCGGTGTCGATGCGGCTGCTCGGCCTCGACTTCGAGCACCGCAACTGGTCGATCGGCCAGGACTTCGACCTGATCCGCCAATACAACCCCTTGGGCCGCGTGCCGACGCTGGTGCCCGACGATGGGCAGGCGCTGTTCGAGTCGGCGGCAATCCTCGACTGGCTGGACGAGCAAGTGGGTCCGGCACGCGCGCTGCTGCCGGCAAGCGCCGCCGAGCGCCGCCGCGCCTTGAAACTGATCGCGACCGCCACCGGCGCGGCTGAAAAAGCGGTGCTACAACTTTACGAGCACGCGTTCCGCCCGGCCGAGCGGCGCCATCCGCCGTGGACCGATCGCTGCGCGACGCAGATGCACGCCGGTCTGGCGGAACTGGATGCCGCTTGCGTCGGCGTCGATCGTTTCCTGGTCGCCGATCGGCTGACCCAGGCCGACATCACCGCCACCTGCGTATTCAGCTTCGCCAGCGACGCGCTGTCGCTCGACCCCGCCGCGTATCCGGCTTTGCGCGCGCATGCCGCACGGCAGGAAGCATTGACCGCGTTCCGCGAAATCCGCGCGCCTTTCCACGCGCCCGGCTGATCCGGGCGGCTCTGAATCCTGTTGAACGCAATGAACGACCTACTCATCGAAATCGGCTGCGAAGATCTGCCGGCGCGATATGTCCTCCAATTGGGAGAGGAGTTTGCGCAAGCGATTGTAGCCGGACTATCGACGCGCTCAATTGGAGTTGATAGCTACGCATCATTTGCCACCCCGCGCCGCATCGCGGTGCTGATACCCAGCCTCGCCGATCGGCAACCGAACCAGATTGTCGAACGCAAAGGTCCCAAGCTGGCGGCCGCGCTCAAGGATGGGCAGCCGACTTCCGCCGGTCTCGGCTTCGCCAAATCCTGCGGCGTCGATTTCGCCAAGCTCGCGCAGGAAGACGGTCAGCTGGTGTTCCGCTCCAAGCAGAAGGGCCGCCGGACTATCGAACTGATTCCGGAAATCTTCGAGGACGCACTGGAGAAGATGGACGCGCTGGTGCCGAAGCGCATGCGCTGGGGTGCCGGCACCGAGACTTTCGTGCGGCCGGTCGAATGGCTGCTCGCGCTGTACGGCAGCAAGCTGATTCCGCTGCAGCGCTTCGGCTTGATTGCCGGCCGCAGGACGTACGGCCACCGTTTCCACGCGCCGAAGGCGATCACCATAAAAGCTCCGGCCGACTATGAGGCGGAACTTAAGACCACGAAAGTCTGGGCCGACTTCGCCAGTCGTCGCGATGAGATCGAACGGCAGATCAAGGCTGAAGCGGCGATGCTCGGCGGCACTGCGAAGATCGATCAAGCGCTGCTCGACGAAGTGACCGCACTGGTCGAATGGCCGGTTGCGATCTCCGGGAAAATCGAAGTGCGCTTCCTTGAACTGCCGCCGGAAGTAATCGTCGCGACGGTCGAAACTAATCAGCGCTATTTCACCGTGTTCGATAGCAACAGTAAGTTGCTGCCGTACTTCATCACCATCGCCAACATCGAATCGAAGGATATGGTGCAGGTGATTTCCGGCAACGAGCGCGTAGTGCGGCCGCGATTGAGCGATGCGCTGTTTTTCTGGCAGCAGGATTTGAAACAGCCTTTGCCAAACTACGTTTCAAAGCTCGCAACCATCACGTTCCAGAAAGAGCTTGGAACGATTGCAGAAAAAGTAAATCGCATCTTGGCGCTCGGCAGACTGATGCACAGAGAGTTGGAAGAACCGTCCTCCTTGAGGCCGATGGCTTTCGGTGACGTCACGGAATCCGAGCTCCCCCTTTTTCAGGCCGTAACGATGTGCAAAAGCGATCTTGCCACAAAGATGGTCTACGAATTCCCTGAGCTTCAAGGGATTATGGGCAGCTATTACGCCGCTCGTTCTGGTTATCCAGATCGAGTCGCGATCGCCATTCGTGAACACTACCTGCCGACGCAGCAAGGCACGCCGATTCCATCCACGCGCGAAGGCCAGATCGTCGCGCTGGCCGACAAACTCGACACACTCGCCGGCATCTTCGCGATTGGGCAGAAACCGACCGCGAGCAAAGACCCTTACGCGCTGCGTCGTGCCGCGCTCGGGGTTTTGCGAATCCTTATCGAAGGAAAACTGCCGCTTGATATGGCTGGGATATTGGCATCGGCGCTCGACGCGCAGCCCGCCGGCAAGCGCGATGGCGCGATGCTGATCGACTTGATCGACTTCGTGATGGAGCGCTTGCGTAGTTATTACACCGACCGTCAATTGCCGACGGAAATGTTCGAAGCAGTGAAGTCGCTGGGCATCACCACGCCGCTCGACTTCGATCAGCGCGTGCAGGCGCTGCGCAGCTTCTGGGCTTTGCCCGCGGCGCAGTCGCTGGCGGCGGCGCACAAGCGCATCCGCAACCTGCTCAAGCAGGCTGGCGACGCGGGTGCTGCGCCGGTGAACGCGGCGCTGTTCGAAGACACGTCGGAGCAGGCGCTGTTTGCTACGCTCATCGATTACGAGCAGAGCGGCTTGGCGCGCGACGACTACAGCGGACGACTCGCGCAACTCGCCAGCGAATTGCAGGCACCGGTCGACGCGTTTTTCACCGCCGTGATGGTGATGGCACCGGACCAAAAAGTCCGCAACAACCGCATCGCGCTGCTGCGCCGGCTCGACGCGGTGTGCCGCGAAGTCGCCGATATTTCCTGCTTGCCGGGCTGAACCGGCACGCCCATCATCGCGCAGAAACTTGGCCAGGGCGAACACGATGAAGCTGGTGATACTCGACAGAGACGGCGTCATCAACGAAGACTCCGACGAATTCATCAAGTCGGTGGTCGAGTGGCAGCCGGTGCCGGGCAGTCTGGAGGCGATCGCGCAGCTGTGTCAGGCCGGCTACCACGTCTACGTCGCCAGCAATCAGTCGGGCATCGGCCGCGGCTTGCTCGATTACGACGCGCTGTTCGCGATCCACGATCGCATGCAGCGCGCGGTGGCCGAGCTGGGTGGGCGCATCGAAGCGATCGAGTACGCACCGGAACATCCGGATCAGGCGACCGAAATGCGCAAGCCTGCTCCCGGCATGCTGAAAGATCTCGCCAATCGCTTGGGCGTGAGCCTGCAGGGCGTGCCTTTCGTCGGTGATTCGGTCAGCGACCTGGAGGCGGCGACGGCAGCAGGTGCCCGACCTGTTTTGGTGCTCAGCGGCAAGGGCAAGAGCACCAAAATGGCGCACGAAGCGGCTGAAGTGGAAACGTATGCTGACCTCGCGGCCTTCGTTCGCACCTTGATGGCGCAAACGGCAGCCTCTGCCTGAAGTGCATCGGCGCAGCACTCCTCAATTGACGGGCAAATGATCTCTGTGCTTCAGCGACCGCAAACCGCGTAATCCTCGCGTAGGCGTTCGATGCGCACGCCGACGGTTTTCGCTTCCGGGACCGCGCCCGGTTTGTAGATGGTCATCTTCAAGGCGGTGATCGGGAAGCGCTCGAACAGCAACCGCGCAATCGTCTCCGCCAGTGTTTCGATCAGCTGAAAGCTGCGGCTGCGACCCAACTCGAGGATTTCGTCGGCGACCGCGCGATAGTTCACTGCATCGCGCAGTTTGTCGGAGGCGGCGGCGCTGTGGATGTCGATGCCCAACTCCAGGTCCAGCACCAGCGGGCGCGGCGCGCGTTTTTCCCAGGCGTGCACGCCGATGATCATGCCGATCTCGAGCTGCTCGATAAGAATGAAGTCGGTGGCGGTCGGCATTGGGTTCTAAGGTGGTGCGGTGAGGGTGTGCAGGGGCCAGCGCGCGCGCGCGGCAATGCCGGCGGTGGCGTCGCCGCCTTCGCTGAGCCGGGCCCAGCCGGCGTAGGCGATCATCGCCGCATTGTCGGTGCAGAACTCCGGCCGCGGAAAGAACAGTTCGAAGCCACGCTGTTCAGACGCTGCCTGCAGCAAGGCGCGCAGGCGCCGATTGGCGCCGACGCCGCCGGCCACCACCAGCTGCTGCAGGCCGGTCTGCTCCAGCGCGCGCTGGCATTTGATCGCCAGCGTATCGGTCACCGCCTCTTCGAACGCCAGCGCCAAGTCGGCGCGATCCTGCGACGTGGTGGCGCGCGGCAATGCCGTCAGCACCGCGGTTTTGAGCCCGCTAAAACTGAAATCGAGTCCGGGACGATCGGTCATCGGTCGCGAGAAGCGGAACTGTCCGGTCTGGCCGATGGCGGCGAGCTGAGCCAACTCGGGCCCACCCGGATACGGCAGGCCGAGTGCCTTCGCGGTTTTGTCGAAGGCTTCGCCGGCGGCATCGTCGAGCGTATCGCCGATGATCTGGTAGCGGCCGACGCCATCGACACGGGCCAGCAAGGTGTGGCCGCCGGAGACCAGCAGCGCGAGGAACGGAAACCTCGGTCGGCGTGCTTCCAGCATCGGCGCCAGCAGATGACCTTCCAGATGATGCACCGGCAACAGCCGTGCACCGGTCGCTGCGGCCAGACCCGCGGCAAACGAGCCGCCAACCAGCAGCGCGCCGATCAGGCCGGGACCGGCAGTATAGGCAATGCCGGCGAGTTGGTCGGCGCACAGATTCGCGGCCGCGAGTGTTTCGCTGACCAGTGCCGACAGCCGGCCGACGTGGTCACGCGCGGCCAGTTCCGGCACCACGCCGCCATACTCGGCATGCATTGCCGCCTGACTGTAGAGGCGATGTGCAAGCAGGCCCGCGCCGCCGTCGTAAACGGCGGCGGCGGTCTCATCGCAGGAGGTTTCGATGCCGAGGACGGCATGCGTTGACTGTGGGGGGGCGGTCATCACGGGCGCGTATTCTGCGCTGCCGCCGCGTTGCTTTACAGCGCGCGCTTGACTAAACTCTCGCGCCCTGTTCTTCGGGGCACCATCCCCGCTGTCGAGATTGAGCATATGCCGAGTGTCCGCGTCCGCGATAACGAACCCTTTGAAGTGGCCCTGCGCCGTTTCAAGCGCACCTGCGAAAAGGCCGGCGTCCTGACCGACCTGCGTGCCCGCGAGTTCTTCGAAAAGCCGAGCCAGGAACGCAAGCGCAAACGCGCGGCTGCGGTGAAGCGTCAGGCCAAGCGCGTCTCGCGCGAGACTGCAAGGCAAACGCGCCTCTATTGAGGCGCATTTGCGGGTCCGTGCTAGACCACGGCCCGTTTGTCGTCCCTGACAAGACCGCGACATCCATGTCGCGGGGATTTAACACAAGCGCCGTTCTTTCACCTTACTTCCGGCGATTTCCATGACTGATCTCAAGACCCAGATCGCCGCCGACATCATCAAAGCGATGAAGGCCGGCGAGAAGACGCGCGTTGGTACTTTGCGCTTGCTGTCGGCCGAGCTGAAGCAACGCGAAGTGGTCGAATCGACCGAACTGACCGATGCGGTGGTGATCGCCGCGATCGAAAAGATGCTGAAACAGCGGCGCGATTCAGAGGCACAGTACCGCGCTGGCAATCGTCCCGAGCTGGCCGACAAGGAAGCGGCGGAAATCGCCGAACTGTCGCGCTACCTGCCGCAGGCGCTGACCGCCGCCGAAGTCGACGCGCTGATCGCGCAGGCGGTCGGCGAAACCGGCGCCGCCGGCATCAAGGATATGGGCAAGGTGATGGCCTGGCTGAAGCCGAAAGTCGCCGGCCGCACCGACATGGGCCAGCTGTCCGCGCAGATCAAGGCGCGGCTGGCCTGAAGCAGTTTCCGGTTTCGGGTTTCCAGTTTCCAGAGAACTGCAGCTAGCCTATTGCGGTTGTTGCTCTGGCAACCGGACACTGGAAACCGGAAACTGTCGCCATGTCCCGCATTCCCGAGAGCTTCATCCAAGACCTGCTGACCCGCACCGACATCGTCGATGTGATCGGCGCGCGTCTGGACCTGAAGCGCGCCGGCAAGGAATACAAGGCGCGCTCGCCGTTCACCAACGAAAAATCGCCGTCGTTCTTCGTTTCGCCGACCAAGCAGATGTACTTCTGCTTTTCCTCCGGCAAGACCGGCAACGCGATCGGCTTCCTGATGGAATACGACCGCCTGACTTTCGTCGAGGCAGTCGAGGAGCTGGCTAAGCGTGCTGGCGTCGAGGTGCCGCGTGAGGGGGGCGATTCGGCGTCGCGCCTGGTGCTGGACGGGCCGCTCGATGCGCTCGCCGCAGCCGAGCGGATTTTCCGCAGCCATCTGCGGACTCATCCGGCGGCCATCGAATACCTGAAGAAACGCGGCGTCAGCGGCGACACCGCCAAGCTATTCGGCATCGGCTTCGCGCCGGAGGCCTGGGATACGCTGGCGCAGCAGTTTCCGAATCCAGAACATGCTTTGGCTGCGGGCCTGCTGAAGAAGAAGGACGATGAGGGCGGCCGCAGTGCAGGCCGAATCTACGACGTATTTCGCAACCGCATCATGTTTCCGATCCGCGATACTCGTGGCCGCGTGATCGCGTTCGGTGGCCGCACGCTCGGCGACGACCCGGCGAAGTATCTGAACTCGCAGAACTCGCCGGAGCCGGAGGCTTCCTCAGACAATAGTGTGTTGTTCCACAAGGGCCGCAATCTGTTCGGCCTGTATGAAGCCAAGCAGTCGACCAAGGCCGCGTTGCCGTATCTGCTGGTGGTCGAAGGCTATATGGACGTCGTCATGCTGGCGCAGCACGGCATCCACAATGCGGTGGCGACGCTTGGCACGGCGACCACGCGCGAGCATCTGGCGCTGCTGTTCAAATCCACCGCGCGTGCGGTGTTCTGCTTCGACGGCGACCGCGCCGGCCGCTCGGCGGCGTCGCGCGCGCTGGAGCAGGCGCTGCCGGAAGTCAACGAAGGCCGCGAGTGCCGCTTTATGTTCCTGCCGGACGGGCATGACCCGGATACGCTGGTGCAGGCAATCGGCGCCGATGCGTTCCGCGAATTGGTCGATGGCGCAATGACGCTGTCCGATTTCCTGATCGCCGAGCTGTCGAAAGACGTCAATCTCGGCAGTCTCGACGGTCGTGCACGACTGGTCGGCCTGGCGCGGCCTTATCTGCAAAAACTGCGCGAAGGCCCGCTGCGGATTCTGATCATCGAGGAGCTGGCGCGGATCACCCGCTTCAGCCGCGCGGATTTCGAGGCAACGCTGGCCAGCGGCGCCGCGCAAATTCCGCGTGCGCAGTCCGAAGCTGTTGCGCGACCACAACGCGAGCGCCCGGACCAGCCCGGTGCCCGGCCGGTGAAGCGCGCGCTGCAGCTGCTGCTGGAAAAACCGGACATGGCGCAGCGGGTTCAGCATATCGACCAGCTGGCGCTGGTGGCGCAGCCGGGCGTGCCGATTCTGGTCGAGGCGATTGAATTCTTCCAGGAGCACCCCAATTCCTCGTCATCGCTGCTATTCGAGCAGTGGCGCGGCGCCCCGAAAGGCGACGCGCTGCAGCGGATTTCGATTTCGGACCTGGAACGGCCCGATTACAGCAAAACGCTGACTGGCCTGATCAACAGCGTCGATGCCGAAAAGGAATTCTTCGACTGCCTGGCGGAGCTGCGCATGAAGGCGCTCCGCGCCCGCGCCGAGGCGCTGGCGGCACAGGCGCGCGTCGGCGCGATGAGCCCGGCCGAGATGGTGGAATGGGAGGAAATAACCCGCCAACTTTCCGCCCGCTCGCTGGTCGAATAGTTGAGGTTTGAGTAACATATGCGGTCCCACTGCGCATGGTTGGGCGTCTTGCGTCGCCCGATTCCCTACCATGGTTAGCTACTGAACAGAGTACGGTTGATGAGCGCTTCTGACCAACAGTCCCAGATCAAGACCCTGATCGCACTCGGCAAAGAGAAAGGTTTCCTGACTTTCGCCGAAGTGTCGGATCATCTGACCGAAATCGTCGACTCGGAGCAGATCGACGACGTCATCACGATGATTCAGGGCATGGGCATTCCGGTGCACGACGAGGCCCCGGATGGCGAAGCGCAATTGTTCTCCGAGCCGGCGGTTGCCGCCGCCGAGGACGACGAGGAAGCTGCCGAAGAAGCCGCCGCCGCGCTGGCCGCCGCCGATTCCGAATTTGGCCGCACCACCGATCCGGTGCGCATGTACATGCGCGAAATGGGCAGCGTCGAGCTGCTCGACCGCGAAGGCGAAATCCGCATCGCCAAGCGCATCGAAGAGGGCCTCAATGAAGCCCTGTATTCGATGGCGATCTATCCCGAAACCGTCGCCATTCTGCTGGAAGCCTACGACGCCGCAAAGGAAGGCAAGAAGCGCCTCGCCGAAGTCGTGTTGGGCTTCTTCGATCCGAACGCGCCACCGCCGCCGCCGGAAGAGGTGCTGGTCGAGGCAGTGGTCGACGAGGCTGCCGAAGTCGACGAGAAGGACAAGGAAGACGGCGAGGAAGAAGAAGCCGTCGACACCGGTCCGGACCCGGTCGAAGTCGCCAATAATTTCGCCGAACTGCAAGCGCGCTACGACAAGGCCTGGGATTCGCTGCTGCGGCTCGGCAGCAGCAGCAAGAAGACGCAGGAGCGTCGCGAAGCCGTCGCCGATCTGATCATGACTTTCCGGCTGTCGCCGAAGATCGTCGAAGAAGTCACCGTCAATCTGCGCAACAAGATCGAGCAGGTGCGTGCGCTGGAGCGCGGCGTCATGCGCGTGGCGGTCGAAGCCGGCATGTCGCGCGAGGAATTCCTCACCAAGTATCGCGAAGGCAAGCCGACCGAACTGGCCTGGGTCGACAAAGCCGTGCGCGCCAAGCGCAAGTATTCGGCGACGCTCGCCACCAAGAAGGCGGACTTGAAAGCGCTGGTCGATCAGCTGGTGCAGATCGAGGCCGACAACCTGCTGTCGCTCGACGAAATCAAGGACATCTACCGTCGGATGACGGTCGGCGAAGCCAAGGCACGCCGTGCGAAGAAGGAAATGGTCGAGGCCAACCTGCGTCTGGTGATCTCGATCGCGAAGAAATACACCAATCGCGGTCTGCAATTCCTCGATCTGATCCAGGAAGGCAACATCGGCCTGATGAAGGCCGTGGATAAATTCGAGTATCGCCGCGGCTACAAGTTCTCGACCTATGCGACCTGGTGGATCCGCCAGGCCATCACGCGTTCGATCGCCGACCAGGCGCGCACCATTCGCATCCCGGTGCACATGATCGAAACCATCAACAAGCTCAACCGCATTTCGCGGCAGATGCTGCAGGAGATGGGCCGCGAGCCGACGCCGGAAGAACTGGCGGTGAAGATGGAAATGCCGGAGGACAAGGTCCGCAAGGTATTGAAGATCGCCAAGGAACCGATCTCGATGGAGACGCCGATCGGCGACGACGAGGATTCGCATCTCGGCGATTTCATCGAAGACGGCGCCGCGGTGTCGCCGCTGGAATCGGCCACCTCGCAGAGTCTGTCGGAAGCCACCCATCAGATCCTGGCGAGCCTGACGCCGCGCGAAGCCAAGGTGCTGCGCATGCGCTTCGGCATCGACATGAATACCGATCACACGTTGGAAGAAGTCGGCAAGCAGTTCGACGTGACCCTCGAGCGCATCCGCCAGATCGAGGCCAAGGCGCTGCGCAAGCTGCGCCATCCGTCGCGCGCCAACTACCTGCGCAGCTTCCTCGAGGAGTAAGCGCCGGCGCTGGCGAACAAAAAAGCCGCTCGAAAGAGCGGCTTTTTTATTGGCGCCTGGTGCTAGCTTCTAGTTTACGCGATTACTTCTTGCCTTCCGGCGTTTCCAGATCGGGTGTGTAGACCACCGGCGCTTGTTGCGCGAACCACTTCGCCAGCTGCTTGATGTCAGCATCCGAAAGTGTGGCCGCCTGCGCGCCCATGATCGGATTCTTGCGCTCGACGCCGCCCTTGTAAGCGTGCAGCACGTGCTCGATGTAGGTTTCCTGCTGGCCGGCCAGATTGGGATAGATCGGCTGCGTGCTGACGCCGTTCTCGCCGTGGCAGGCGGCGCAGACCACGATCTTGTCGGGCTTGGCGACCGGTGCCGCGGCTTGCGCGGTGGTGGCGAGCGTCACGGCGAACGATGCTGCTAGAACGATGTGCTTCATGGGAGTCATCTTCGCCTTACTTATGGCCGGGGCCGGGAGCGGCCGACAGGTAGGCCGCGATGTCCGCCATATCCTGATCGGATAGCGTGCTGGCCTGCGCGTGCATGGTCCCGTGCGCGCGCTCACCGCTTTGGTATCCCTTCAGCGCGGCGACGATGTATTCGGGATGCTGCCCGCCGAGCCGCGGCACGCGGTAGGTCGGATAGACATTGTTGTAATTCGGGATCGCGTGGCAGCCAAGGCAGGTGTAGGCCTTCTGCTTGCCGGCAACTGCATCGCCATCAGCCTGCGCGTCGACGACGCACAGCGCAGAGGCGGCGAGGGCGAGGTACGCCCAGCGCGCTGATCTCATCTTGGAATCTCCGAAACGGCTTGGGGCATCGCCAGCGCGGCGACGACTCCGCTATTTTCCGGTTTATCGAATCCGCTCGTCAATTAAATTCACCACGGCTGCGTCAACCGGAGACTGCCGAGACGCCTGCGGCGGCGCCCCCAGGCGTACCGATTCTGTCGCGGAAGCGGCACATCGATCCGGTATAGTTCGCCTGCCGCCTTCAGCCCGATTTCAGCCATGTCGATTGCCGTTACCGCAGCAACCACCGCGGTTTGCGCCCTGCTGCTGGCAGGGCTGGCGGCGCGCATCTCGCTGCTGCGCATAAGGCTCAAGGTGATGCTCGGCGATGGCGGCCAGCCGCAGCTGCTGCGCGCGATCCGCGCACACGGCAATACCATCGAACATGTACCGATTTATCTGCTGACGTCGCTCTGCTACGAGGCCTATGCGGGGGCGAACCCGCTGCTGGTTGCGCTGGATGCGCTATTTGTCGTCGCCCGACTGCTGCTGGCCTGGGGCCTCAGCCGCGGTTCGATAAATCTGCCGCGCCGGCTCGGTGCGACGCTGACCCTGGGGTGCGAACTGGGCCTCGGAGGCCTGTTACTGTGGACGGTGGCGCGCGCACTGTGAAAAAAGCTGCAGTGCGCCGATCGCGGCGCCCTAAAGCCGCCGGCACCACGGTGGCGACCGAGGTCGCCGCAGTCGATCTCGGTTCCAACAGTTTCCACATGCTGGTGGCCCGCGAGAACGATGGCCAGCTGCAGGTGCTCGACCGGCTGCGCGAAGCCGTGCGTCTCGCCGCCGGCCTCGGTGCCGACCGCAAGCTGACGCACGACGCCGAGTTGCGTGCGCTGGCCTGCCTCGAACGCTTCGGCGAACGTCTGCGCCAGCTGCCGCCGCATCGCGTGCGCGTGGTCGGCACCAATACGCTGCGCCGGCTGCAGGATGGCGGTGCCTTCGTTGCCGCTGCCGAAAAAGCGCTGGGTCACGAGGTCGGCATCATCTCCGGCGTCGAGGAAGCGCGTCTGGTCTACAACGGCGTCACCCACGGCATGGACACGCGCGGTCATGCACGGCCGCGCCGCCTGGTGGTCGATATCGGCGGCGGCAGCACCGAGCTGATCATCGGCCGCGGCGCCGACGCGCAGCTGATGGAGAGCGTGCCGCTCGGCTGCGTCGTGCATACGCAGCGCTTCTTCGCCGACGGCGAGATCACGCGTGCGCGCATGCGCGAGGCGCGGCTGGCG
Organism: Nevskia sp.; assembly: GCA_028291645.1. GTDB lineage: Bacteria > Pseudomonadota > Gammaproteobacteria > Nevskiales > Nevskiaceae > Nevskia. The sequence continues at coordinate 4,881 of JAQGNU010000165.1, read as the reverse complement.
GCGCGCGTCGAGATCGAGTTTCTCGAACGGCGCTACCGCCGCGCCGGCTGGGACTCGGCACTCGGCGCCAGCGGCACCGTGCGCGGTGCCTGGCGCGTGATGAAAGGGCAGGGTTGGAGCGACGAGCTGATCACGCGCGACGCACTCGAAAAAACCCTGGAACTGACCATCCGCACCGGCAAGATCGAGCGCATCGACTTCCCCGGCCTGCGCGAGGACCGGCGGCCGGTGTTCGCCGGCGGCATCGCTGTGCTCGCCGGCATTTTCGACGGACTCGGCATTGCGCAGATGGAAACTTCCGAGCACGCGCTGCGCGAAGGCCTGATCTACGACCTGCTCGGCCGTTTGTCGGACCGCGACGTGCGCAATCGCTCGGTCGAACAGATGGCGGATCGCTACGGCATCGATCGTCATCATGCGCAGGCGGTCGAACGCACCGCCTTGAAGCTGCTCGATCAGGTCGTCACCAGCTGGCAGCTCGATCGCCGCGTTGCGAGCACGCTGCTGCGCTGGGCCGCGCGGCTGCAGGAGATCGGCCTGATCGTCGCGCACGACGGCTCGCATCGGCACGGCGAATACATCCTGCGCAACGCCGACCTGTTCGGCTTCTCGCTGACCGACCAGAGCATGCTGGCGGCACTGGTGCGGCTGCAGCGCGGCAAGTTCGCCAACAGCGTGATCGAGGAAGTGCCGGAAGCCTGGCGCGGACTGGTGCGCAAGCTGGCGGTGCTGTTCCGTCTCGCCGTTGTGCTGCATCGCGCCCGCACGCCGGGCCTGCGCGTGCCGCTGAAAATCAGCGCCGATGCGCGCAGCCTCAAGCTGGCATTTCGCGCTGGCTGGCTCGATCGTCATCCGCTGACGCGCGAGGATCTGGACCTGGAAGCGCAATACCTCGAACCGGCCGGGATTCGGCTGCGCGTGGCTTGAGTTGCGCTCGTGGCGCGTACTCGAAAGGCGGATGATGACCAACGGGAATCCCGCGGGACGCTGCGATAATCCGCCCTGCCGGGCTTAACTGCCGAGGCTTTCTTCGAGAATTCGTGTCTGCACGCCTTTCGTGCCCGGCTCGGTGAGCGCATGCGCGTAACTGCCGTCCGGCTGCAGCAGCCAGCTGCTCGCGGTATCGGCGAGATAGGCTTCGAGCTGATCGATCACGCGCTCGCGCAGTTTCTTGTCCTGCAGCGGGAACGCGATCTCGACGCGGCGGAACAGGTTGCGTTCCATCCAGTCGGCGCTCGACAGCCACAATTCCTTGTCGCCGGCGTTGTGGAAATAAAACACGCGCGAATGTTCGAGGAAGCGGCCGATGATCGAGCGCACACGGATGTTATCCGACAAGCCGGGTACACCGGGACGCAGGCAGCACATGCCGCGCACGATCAGGTCGATCGACACGCCGGCCTGCGAGGCGCGGTACAGCGCCTGGATCATGTCCTGTTCGACCAGGCCGTTCATCTTGGCGACGATGCGCGCTTTCTTGCCTTTGGCGGCGTTGGCGATTTCGCGTTCGATGCGTTCGCGCATGCCGGTGGCGAGCGTGAACGGCGACTGCAGCAGGCGGTTCAGCTTGCTGACCTTGCCGAGGCTGGTGAGCTGCAGGAATACGCTGTGGACATCGCGGCAGATCGCGGCGTCGGCGGTCAGCAGGCCGTAGTCGGTGTACATGCGCGCGGTGCGCGGATGGTAATTGCCGGTGCCGAGATGGGCGTAGTGACGCAGCGCGCCCGAGGTGGTGCCGGTTGCGTCTTCGCGCCGCACGATCAGCATCATCTTGGCGTGCGTTTTGTAGCCGACTACGCCATAGACGACGTGCGCGCCGGCTTCCTGCAGCGCTTCCGCCAGCGAGATGTTGTCGGCCTCGTCGAAACGCGCACGCAGTTCGACGACGACGGTGACTTCCTTGCCGGCGCGCGCGGCGGCGATCAGCGCTTCCGTCACCGCCGATTTCGCGCCGGTGCGATACAGGGTTTGTTTGATCGCCAGTACGTTCGGATCTTTCGCCGCCTGCCGCAGCAGTTCCAGCACCGGTGCGAACGAATCGTAAGGATGCTGTAGCAGATGATCGCGTTCGCGCATCGCCGCGAACATATCGCCGCTCAGCGCCTTCGGATTGCGCGGCGTGAAATTGCTGTATTTCAGATCGGGGCGATCGACCTGGTCCGGAATCGCCATCAGGCGCATCAGGTTGACCGGGCCATTGCACTGATACACATCGGACGACTGCAATTCGAGCTTTTCGATCAAGTACTGCGCCATGTGATCGGGGCAGTTGTGCGCCACTTCGAGCCGTACGGTGTCGCCCCACTGGCGCTGCGACAGCTCGTCTTCGAGCGCTTCCAGCAGATCGTCGGCTTCCGCCTCGTCGACCAGCAGATCGGAATTGCGCGTCACCCGGAACTGGAAGCAGCCGGTCGCCTTCATGCCGGGGAACAGATCGTCGGCGTAGGCATGGATCACGCTCGACAGGAAGACGAAATCGTAAGCTCCGCTGCCGGGCACGTCGCGCGGAATCTGGATCAGGCGCGGCAGCGCGCGCGGCGCCTGCACCACCGCGTACAGGATGTTGCGGCCGAAGGCGTCCTTGCCGGACAGCGAAACGATGAAGTTCAGCGACTTGTTCAGGATGCGCGGAAACGGATGCGCCGGATCGAGACCCAGGGGCGATAGCACCGGCAGCAGCTCGTTCTGGAAATAGCTGGCGAGCCAGGCGTCCTGTTCGGGGGTCCACTCCTGACGCCGCACGAAGCGGATCTTTTCGCGTTCGAGCGCCGGGATCATCACCTCGTTCAACACGCGGTACTGCTCTTCCACCAGCGCATGCGCGCCGGCGCTGACGGCGCTGAGCAGTTCTACCGCGGTCATGCTTTCACCGCCCGGCGGCTGCGTGCCGAGCTTGACCATCTGCTTGATCGAAGCGACGCGGATTTCGAAAAATTCGTCGAGATTCGAGCAGGAGATGCAGAGGAATTTAAGCCGCTCCAGCAGCGGCACCGATTCGTCCTTGGCCTGCTCGAGCACGCGGTGATTGAACGCGAGCAGCGACAGTTCGCGATTGAAGAAACTCGGCGCGACCGTAGTAGGCGGTGCGGTCTCGGCAGACAGCTGGGCAGTGTTCGACATGGTTTCCGGCGCAGGCTCGCCCGGTGAGGGCGCAGGCGAAGTTTGAGCCGATAGTAGATTCATCTGTAATGACAGAACGGTGACAACGGCCGACAGATTAGCACTGCGCTGGAGCAAGCAAACCGCGTGCTAGGCGGTTAGGGAACCTCTGAAGAAGCGTCGCGAGCGAAGGCAGGTCGCGCGAACCCGGAGCGGAGGAACCGCAGCATACATAGACGTATGTGAGGATTTCGAGCACTGGATTCGCGCGAGATGCCGAGCGCAGTAGCTTATTCAGAGGTTCCTTAGCGCTGCAGCGTGCCCATCAGTGTGCCGCGCGCCAGCACATGGCCCTTGATCGCCGCCAGCGCTTCGCGGCGTCGCACCGCGCAGCGGAAACTCAAGGGAATGTCCAAAGCCAGCAGCTGAAAGTAGTAGCGATGCGGACCATGGCCGGGCAGCGCGGCCGGCGCCAGATAGCGGCGCTTGCCGAGTGCGTTGTAGCCGAATACCAGCGCCGGCGTATCGGCCGGCGGCTGCCGCGCGAGGGCGCCTTCCGGCAATGCCCGCACGCGCGGCGAAATGCCGAACACCAGCACATGCAGCAGCGGTCGCGGCCAGGGCGCGTCGGCGTCTTCCATGATCAGCGCCAGACTTTGCGTCTGCGCCGGCACAGGGCTCCAGGCCAGCGGCGGCGAGCGATCGACCAATTCACCGCAATACTGCGGCGGAATCGCGCCACCGTCTGCGAATGCCGCGCTGGTCAGGCGCAGGCTCGGCGCCACTGCGGCAATCTCCGCATCGTTGCTCAGCAGCCCTTCGGTGCCGGCGCGCACGCCGCGCAACAGGCGGCCCAGCGGACGCAGCAGCAGTTGGATTGGCATTGCGGTTCCGTTCCAGTTAAGTCAGCGCGTCAGCATCGATTGCGCCGCCTTGACGATCGTGTCGTCCGCGCGCCGCTCGTTCGGCACCGCCAGCCCACGCTGCACCGCTGGGCGCGCCAGGATTCGCTGATGCCAGGCGCTCAAGGCCGGCAGATCGTCGATCGCGACACCGGCCCAGGCATGCACGTTGACCCAGCAGAAATGCGCGATATCGGCGATCGAATAGTCGTCGCACAGATAGTCGCGATCCTGCAGGCGCTGTTCGAGCACGCGATAGAGCCGCTTGGTTTCGTTCTGGTAGCGATCGATCGCCGGCTGATATTTCTCATGCCAGTAGCGGAAGAACACATTGGCCTGGCCCTGCATCGGACCGATCCCGCCCATCTGGAACATCAGCCACTGGATCACCTGCGAACGGCCTTTGACGTCCTGCGGCATGAAGCGGCCATATTTCTCGGCGAGGTAGATCAGGATCGCGCCGGACTCGAACACCGCGAAGTCCTCGGCGGCATGATCGACGATGGTCGGGATGCGGCCATTCGGATTGAGCTTCACGTAGTCCGCGTGTTTCTGCTCGCCGGCGCCGAGATTGATCGCATGCACGCTGTAAGCAATCCCCAGCTCTTCGAGCAGGATCGAAGCCTTGTGGCCGTTCGGCGTCCCGGCGGTGTACAGCGCAATGGCAGGCGTGTTCATGCGAATCCGTGGTATCTGAATTGGAGTCCAAGATAGCAATCTGTCGCGCAGCGCGCAGGCGTTGGCCGGCACGGTGGTTAAACCCGGCTACAGTGCCAGCGCGCGTTCCGGGTAATCAGTAAACACGCCGTCGACGCCGAGCGCGCGCAGCGCCTTCAGTTCGGCTGGATCGTTGACGGTGTAGACGTAGACCTTGAGGCCA
>JAQGNU010000136.1 GCA_028291645.1 Nevskia sp. | reverse complement strand
CTCGCCGGGTCCATTGCCGCCGGCGAGGTCTTTGTCGAATACGTACAGGTCCGGCACCGTGTCGCCTTCGCCGGTCTGGGCGAAGGCGGCGACGAAGTTGTCGGCGCCGTCCGCTGTGGCGGCGTCGGGCAGGTAGCGGGTGCCCATCAGCTTCTCGAAGCCGAGCCCGGCATAGCCCTTGTTGTCGCTGGACAGCAGCAGGTCGTGATTGCTCATCGAAGTGGGATGCACCGCGAACCAGTTGATGACGCCCGCCACCGTACCGTTGCCGCGCACCAGGTTCAGCTGCACGGAGCGCTTGTCGACGTCGACCTCGTGGCCGTCCTGATCGAGATATTGGGCGCGCTCCGATGGCGCGTTCTGCTGATACGCCGGCGGCGAACGATTGATGTTGGCATTGAGCAGCTGGCCGACCGACAGCTTGATGCGGGCGCTGTCCGGGTGCGCTTGCAGATTGGCGTGCGCGCGGCGGATCGCCTGCACGATGCCGTCGACGATGGCCTTGGTGTTGTCGTCGTCATAGTCGGCGTTGCTGAAGATCAGGCTTTCCACCCATACCAAGGGATCGTTCAGCAGCATCGGCAGCGTGGCCGACAGGTCGGGCAACACCGGCACGCCGTAACCACCGCCTGCGGTATGCGTGTGGGTCGCGGAGAGCATCACATTGTCGGGACCGTAGTACTGACTGAGCGTGCTGTCCGCGGCGATTTTCTTCAGCACCTCTTGGTGCACCAGCCCCGACAGCGAACCGACATCGTCCGAAACGAAGGCCACGCGCTTGCCGTTGCAGCGCGACTCGATCGCAAAAGCACGGGCGTAGAGCCGCAGGTGAATGCCGTTCGGCACCTGCGGCGGAATCACCATGCCGAACATGTCGGCGTGTCCGGTGGGATTGCCGCCGATCGGTCCGGTGCTGTCGTAGATGCCGCTGCCGAAACGGAACTGCTGGTTGCCGTTGCAGGTGCCAGCCGGCTGCGGCCCCGGATGGGCAATCGGCAGTTCGATGGCGCTCGGCGCATCCACTTGATGGGTTTTGGTGTAGCTGACCCCGGCTATGGTCAGATCGGAAGTGGTGCCAGTCTGCAGTCGCGGGCTTTTCAAAACGCAGTAAGCCTGCGGCGGCAACTGCGCCGGCGTATCGCCGGACACCGGATGTGAATGGCCGCAAGCAGCCAGCAGCGACAGCGCGCCGAAGCCCAGCAGTAGTGCTGCTGCCCGAACCAAACTCTGTTTCATAACGTCGCCCCGATGGAATGCCGCGGTCGAAGCCGTCCGCGTGTACTACTGTTTCAGCCGCAGTTTCTGCAGTGGGTCGCTTCCCTTGCTGGATAAGGTTCGATCGCGGCGCATGTCCTTGCTTGACATCCTGTGCCAGGGCGGCCGAACTCGGTGGAAGCGGACAGGGGCGTAGCGCTTCGATCACCGCAGTGCTTTCGACAAACTCGATCCCGACGTCATTCGTCGCCTGGTTGCCGTGATGGCGATGCTGGCCTATACGCTGGCCGAGGCGCACGCACCGCTGCCATGCTTAGCGCTGACGCCGGAACCCTGAAAGCCGCGCGGGTCTGCAGAGCGGAAAAAGCGCGCCGCTTGCAGGCGGCGCGCGCCTTCAGAACATCTCGTTCGTATCGACGTCGATCGCCTTCGGCTCTTCGCGCGACGCGATCCAGTCGCCGGTGATCATCTGCGCATAGCTCATGCCGGGGCCGACCATCGGGTAGACGCCGGCGTCGACGTCGATCACCACTTCCAAGAATGCAGGGCCTTTGAACGCGATGAACTCGGCGACGAGCTTCTGCAGATCCTCGTTGCGATCGAGCCGCTTGGCCCACTCGTAGCCATCGGCCTGCGCAGCTTTGACGAAATCTTTCTTGTGCAGGCTCTTGTCGCTGGCCGAGAAGCGGCTCTTGTGGAACAGCTTCTGCCACTGCCGCACCATGCCGTCGCCGAAATTGTTCAGCACGACGACCTTGATCGGCAGGTTGTAGGTGGTGACGGTTTCCATCTCGCCGATGTTCATGCGGATGCTGGCGTCGCCGTCGATGTCGATGACGGTCTTGCCCGGGTGCGCGAACTGCGCGCCGATCGCGGCCGGCAGGCCGAAGCCCATCGTGCCCATCGAACCCGAGGTCAGCCACAGCCGCGGTTGCTTGAAATCGAAATATTGCGCGGCCCACATCTGATGCTGGCCGACACCCGTAGCGATGATCGCTTCGCCCTGGGTCAGCTTGTTGATTTCCTCAATCACTGCATACGGCTGGATGGCCGTGGCCTTGCGGTCGAAGTTCATCGCGTGGACCTGCTTCAACTCGGCGATGTGCGCATGCCATTCGCTGTAGTCGGGCGCGAATTTCTGCGCCTGACCGAACGTGCGCAGCTGCTCCAACGCGCGACGCATGTCGCCAACATGATGCCAGTGCACGCGCTTGACCTTGTTGATCTCGGCGAGGTCGACGTCGAGATGCGCGATGTACTTGGCGCCACGCGCGAACTTGCCCGGCACGCCGGCCACGCGATCGTCGAAGCGGCTGCCGACCGCGATCAGGAAGTCGCAGTCGTCGGTGGCTAACCGTACTGCCAATATTGGCGTTTTGCCATTGGATGTTGCCATTAATTATGGCTGCTCAGGACCTATGCTCCGTGGATCTGGACTTAAATGGGATTTACGACGGATAGAC
>JAQGNU010000018.1 GCA_028291645.1 Nevskia sp. | reverse complement strand
CAGTGCCACGATCGGTGCGCAAGGCGCGCGCAATTTCACTCGCCGGCCTCGGCGGCAGCGTCGTCCGCAAGGGGCGCCGCTGCCGCGGTATTTACTTCAATGCCAACGATGATCGTAATTGCGCTGGCCGTCATCGTAGCGATAGCCGTAGTCGCGGCGATCGTCGTCATGGCGGTAGCCGCGGCCGTTGTAGGGCGCGTACGCGGCGTTTCCGTAGCCGTAGCCGTAGCCGTAGCCGCGGCCATAGTCCTGGTAGCGGCTATCGTAGTAATCGTCGTGGCCGCGATCGCGGCCGGCATGCGAACCCAGTGCCGCGCCTGCGGCAGCGCCGATCAGTGCGCCGGTCAGCGTGCCGTTATCACCGGCGTACTGCTGCCCGATGTAGCCGCCGGCAACCGCGCCGATCAAGCCGCCGATCACCGCATCCTGATCGCGGTGACTGGCGAACGCGCCGGTCGAAGCCGTCGCCAACAGCAACGCGCCGAGCAATTTTAACCTGGGGTACCGCATGGTCCTTCTCCAGCCTTGTGCCGGAAAGTGTCCGGTAGGACTAAATTACGCTGGCGACCTGAATGCAGCTTGAACCAAAACCTGTCGGGCGGCGCTGCGCGCTTTCTGGCTTCGTCCCTGCACCGTAGCGTGCGCGGGCAGCAGCATCGCCCCAAGCCGAGGAAGCCCTTAGTGCGATTCGACACTCGCTGGCGTGGCAGCGCTGTCGCCACCCTCGATTCCGGCTGCAGCAGCGCCGGTCGACGAGGACGCGCCACCCAAGGCCTGATACAGCAGCACCATGCTGTCCAGATGTTGCCGGTAGGCCAGCAGCGCCGACAGCTGCAACTCGATGGCGCGTTGCTGCGATTCGATCAGTTGCAGGCGATCGGCATGGCCGGCGTCCAGCGCCAGTTGCAGACGCTGGATTTGCGCGGCCTGCAGGTCTTGCGCGGCGGCCCAGCGCTGGTTCGCTGCGAGCGCCGCTTGATAGCCGAGCAGCGCTTTCTCGACATCGCCGAACGCTGCCAGGATGCTCTTCTGATATTCGGCCAGCGCGGCGTCGTACTGATGCTGACGGATCTCGACTTCGGCGGCACTGCGACCGCCGTCGAAGATCGGCAGCGATACACCGGGACCAATCCCGATCAGTGCGCTGCCGGAGTGCAGGATGTGCACCACCGCTGCGGTCAGGTAGCCGAATTGCGCGGTCAGTTGAACCTGCGGGAAGCGCTCGGCGCGTGCCACGGCGACCTTCGCCTGCGCCGCCACCAGCTGCGCTTCCGCCGCGCGGATGTCGGCGCGACGCTGCAGCAATGACGATGGCAGGCCTGCGGCCGGTGCCGGTGCGCGCACGCGTTCGCGCAGCGGCGCGGCGGTGATCTGCAACGATTCTGCGGTATCGCCGAGCAAGGCTTGCAGCTGCTGCAGCGCAGTCTGGCGCTGCAGCCGCAAATCGGCGAAGGCCGCCTGGGTGTCCTGCGCGGCCAGCTGTGCCTCGATCACCGTGCCGGCGACGATGCGGCCGGCCTGCAGGCGCAATTGCAGCAGTCGCACGTGTTCGTCCGCCAGTGCCGCTTTCTGGGTTGCGAGCGCAAGCATTTCGTCGGACTCGCGCAGATCGAAATAGGCGCGGGCCACCGCGCTCAGCAGCGCGATGCGCGCGCTGTCGACGTCGAACGCGGTGGCGAGATATTGCGAACGCGCCGCGCTGACCGAATTGCTGACACGCCCCCAGAAGTCGATTTCGTAGCTGGCATTCAAGCCGACTTCGTAATGTGCGTCGTCGACATGCGAATGCGTGCTTTGTCCGGCCAGTCGCAGGATCACCGGGTCGGTCGGGCCGGCGTCGAAGCTTAGCGACGGATACTGGTACGAGCGTGCCACGCGGATGCTGGCGCCGGCGGCGAGCATGCGATCGACCGCGATGCGCAGGTCCGGACTGTCCTGCAGCGCGCGCTGCAGCAGTTGCTGCAGCTCCGCATCGTGGAAGCTGGCCCACCAGTCGTCGCTGGCCTGGATTTCCGCCGCGGTATCGGTCGCCAGCGGCGTGTGCCAGGCATCCGGCAACGGCAGGCTGGGTCGCTGATACGGCGGATTCGACAGGCAGCCGCTCAAGCAAGCGGGCAGCATCGCTGCCAGCAACAGCGCGCCGAATCGCAACGTCGCCGTCAAGGCTTGCTCTCGTTGCCCGCGGCCGCTGTGTGTATCCGCACCAGCACGCGTTGACCGATCAGCAGCGGTGCCGGCGCGCTCAACTGCAGATCGCATTCGACCACGCGATCGTCCTTCGCCGCCGCACGCACGTCCGGCAGATCGCGTACCGGGCCGACGCTGGCGGCGACGCGCGTGACCTGCGCGGCGTAGCGCTTGGCATCGTCGTATTCGGGACTGATGTCTGCTTTCATGCCGATCTGCACCTCGCCGAACAGGCGCTCGTCGAGTTCGGCGCGCACGATCAGAGGGCCGTCCGCCGCGAACCAGATCAGTTCGCCGCCGCTGCTGACGGCTTCACCGGCATGCGCGCTGACGCGCAGTACGCGGCCGGCGCGCGGCGCGCGCAATTCCATCCGCGCCAGGCGCGCGCGCGCCGACTGTAGCTGCAGCGCGGCGGTCTGCGCGGCGAGCTTCGCCTGCGCTGCCTGCGCTGCCAGATCGGCCTGCGCGTGCTGCTGCTCGGTCAGTGCATCGAGCGGCTCGGCTTGCGCGTCCACCAGCGGCTGCAGGCGCTGCAGCTGCATGCGCACGCGCCGCAATTGGGCGGCGAGGGCCGCCTGCTGCTGTTGGCTGCGTTGCACTTCGAGTTCGGCCAGCTGGGCATCGAGACTGGCCTGGTGATTGTCGAAGCGCACCAGCAAGGCATTCGCGGCGACGGCGTCGCCCGCATGCACCGCGACTTCCTCAACGACGCCGTCGATGCGTGCACCCAGATGCTGGGTACCGCCTTCGACGTCGACCCAGCCGGGCGCCGCGGCCAATGCTTCCGAAGAGCTGGCGTTCGCCGCGGATGGCGTCGCGGCTGCGGCATGATGCCGGCCGATCAGCAGCGCTGCGGCGACGATGCCGATCGTGGCGCCGGCGGCGAACAGCAGATTGCGTTGGGTGCTGGTCACGGCGTCGGCTCCGGTCGCATCGAAGGGGGCGGGGAAACGAGGTGGATGCTGGCGCTGCTGCGGGCATCTTCGGCAACGGCGCCGTCCTGCAGCTGGATGATGCGCTCGGCATGCACGCTCAGATGCGGATCGTGCGTCACCGTGATCACCGTGGCGCCATGCGTGCGCGCGATGTTCTGCAGCAGTGCGATGACGATCTCGCCGTTGCTGCTGTCGAGCGCGCTGGTCGGTTCGTCGGCGAACAGGATCTTGGGTGAGCTAACCAATGCGCGGGCGATGGCGACGCGCTGCTTCTCGCCGCCCGATAACTGCGCCGGTCGCAGGCGCATGCGTGTCGCCAGGCCGACTTCGTCGAGCGCGGCCTGCGCGCGCTGCCGCGCGCGGGCTTCGCGTTCGCCGCCGAACAGCAGCGGCAGCGCCACCTGCTCGATCGCGGTCAGCGCCGGGAACAGATTGAAGCCCTGAAAAATGTAGCCGCAATTGTGGAAGCGGAAGCGTTCGAGTTCGCGCTCCGGCAATTGCCAGATCGGCACGCCGAGCAGTTCGACCGTGCCGCCCTGCGGCCGCAGCAGGCCGCCGAGGATTGCCAGCAGCGTCGATTTGCCGGAGCCGGACGCGCCCATCATCAGGCTCAATTCGCCGGGCCGGAACTGCAGCGACAGTCCGTGCAGCACCGATGTGTGTGCGGCACCGGCGCCGTAACCATGGCGCAGATCGCGAGCGACGACGCTGACGAGCGGACTGGCCGAAGCATTATTCATCGCAGCAGCACCGCTGGCTCCAGCTGGTACAGCGCGCGCAGCGCCAGCAGGCCGGACAGACCGGCGGTGACGATGCCGATGACGACCGCGGCCAACACTGCCCACCAGGTCAGCGTCAGCGGGACGTAGAACGCATGTGCCAGCGCAACGATCAATGCCGACAGCAGCAGCGTTAGCGCAGCACCGGCGACGCCAATCCATAGCGATTGTTCCAGCACCACCGCGCCGAGCCGTGACGACGGTACGCCGATCGCGCGGAAGGTTGCGTACTCGCGCAAGCTGGCGAGAATCACCGCGCGCAAGGTCTGGCTGGTGATGACCACCCCGATGATCAAGCCCAGCAGCGAGGAAAACAGGAAGCCGGCGCCGACGCCGGATTCGGTCAGCCAGTAACGCTGGGTGCCGGCGGAGAATTCGTCCTGCGTCCACACGCGATAGGCGTTCGCGTGCAGCAGCGCCTGCAACTGGTCACGCACCTGCTGCGCGTCGGCGCCGGGCTGCAGTCGCGCCAGAACGAAGGTCGCGGAATCGACACCCGGCAGCGGCGCTTCCCCAATCTCGCGCAGCGTCTGCGGCGAGGCGAAGACGAAGGTCGCGCCGATCGCGCGTAGGCCCCGGCTGATGCCGACGACGCGCACGCGATGGCCGTTGATTTCGGCCAAGGCGCCGAGGCTCGCGCCGAGCTTGTCCAACTCGGCCTGGTCCACGACCACCGCCATCGGCTCGGCCAAGCGCGCGCAGAGCGTGGTGCGCATCGGTGCGGGGCAGGACGGCGCGCTGCTGGAGGGTTCGATGCCGACCAGTACGACGCCGACGCGGATGCCTTGCTCGAGACGCCACTCGGCATCGTAAGTGCGCATCGCGTCGCTGTCTTGAATGCCGGGTTGGCTGCGGATCAGCGCGCCGAGGCCGACCGGAATATCGCGTGATTCGTCAAAGCTTGCGGTTTCCGGCGAAGTGATCCAGATCTGCGCATCGCTGCGATCGATCAATACGCTGACCGTGCCGAACATACCGAGCAACAGCCCGAGCTGCACCAGCATCAGCACGCCGGCGAATGCAACCGACAGCACGCCCGGCAGAAAGCGTGGCCACTCGTGAATCAGCGTGGCGCGGGCGAGGGATAGGGACATGCCGCCTGGGTGTTCAGCGACCCGGCGCCGACAGCGGCCGCAAGGAGCCGCTGCGGCCACAGGAACTATGAATGCTTGGAATCATCGCCACGTACCTCGCTGGTCGAACGCAATCATAGGGCTTCGCGCGGCGCGGCCACAGTCCGGTGCAAGGTTTGAATTGCCGTACTGAATGAGGATCGGCTTGCGCGGTCTTGCGTGATCTACCGTCTACTGCTCGCGGGCAGCGAGAAATCCGCGGGCCTGAATCCCGTCACGATGGCGTCTTGCTGCCAAGCCGTAATCTCCATCCAAAACGGATCACTCGACTTAATGTCCAGCATTTGCTAGCGTTCGCACGGTTTCACCCTATGTCACCAAAATCTAATAAAGGACTTGAACGATGAGCGATACGTTTACCCGCAAGGATCTGGTTGAATCACTTGCCAAGAAGCAGGAACTTTCCAAAGTCAAGGCCGAGGCGATCATCCTCGACCTGTTCAACGACATCTCGAAAGCGCTGAAGAAGGGACAGAAAGTCACGCTGTCGCCGTTCGGCACGTTCGAAGTGAAGAAGCGTCCGGCGCGCAAGGGCCGCAACCCGGCCACCGGCGCGACGATCAAGATCGCCGCCAAGAAGAACGTGCGTTTCAAGTCCTACGCCGGCCTGAAGAACACCATCGGCTAAGCGACTCGACTGGACAGGCAGCCACGCTGCCTGTCCAGTGTCTAGCGGCCCGGCGAGCAACTCGCCATCGGCCGGATACTCCGAAGCGAGCGTGTCAACACCGGGCCAGCCTTGGTGGCTGGACTGCGCTGCAAGTCTCGATCGCTTTGATCGCAGTGTTCTCCGGACTACTGCGCCGTGCTTGTCGGCGAAGACTGCCGGATGCGCGAGCCCATCGAAGCTGAGCGTCTGCAACCGCATGCGCTGTTCGTATATTGGGCTAAGCTGTGCCGACCGAAGTTGGTTGCGTGATCGTCATGGAGAAAACGGATGGCCATCAAGAAGAAAGCCGCAGCGAAAAAAGCAGCAACGAAGAAGGTCGCAAAGAAAGTTGTCCGGAAAGCCGCTAAGAAAGTGGCAGCGAAGAAAGTGACTGCCAAGAAGAGCGTCAAGAAAACCTTCAGCGCGGCGAAGAAATCGATCGCTAAAAGAGTCGGTGCAGTGAAGAAGTCGCCGCTGTTGAAGAAAGGCGGTCCGGCCAAAGCCGCAAAGAACATCAAGGGCATCGCCAGCAAGACGTCCAAGAAAACCGCGACGCGCGTCAAGCAGCTGGTGCAGGATGCCGCCACCGAAATCAGCGCCGATGTCGCCCAGGCGGTCGGCGACATGAAGAAGGAAATCGTCGGCTAGTCCAGCGCTCGCATAGACAGGCCGACTGATAACGGCGTCTCTAGTTTGATTGCAGGCTGGGCCGCTGTTCTCGAGCGGCCGCGCCCGCAGACAAAAAAACGCCGCCATCGCTGGCAGCGTCGTTCAAAGTGAAACTTGGTGAATTGGTCGGGGCGACAGGATTCGAACTTGCGACTTCCTGCTCCCAAAGCAGGCGCTCTACCAGGCTGAGCTACGCCCCGATGGTTTGATCTTGATGCGCGCGCATTCTACCCGGTGCAGGGCCTCGCTGGCGACTGCGGTGTTTTGCAGCTGCCGGGCCGAATCGGGGCTTACAGATCGCGCAGCAGCGCGTTGATGCCGACCTTGTGCCGCGTCTGCGCGTCGACGCGTTTGACGATGACGGCGCAGTTCAGGTTGTAGCGGCCGTCGTCGCGCGGCAGCGAGCCGGCGACAACGACCGCGCCTGCCGGCACGCGGCCGCGGGTGATCTGGCCGCTCTCGCGATCGTAAATCGGCGTGCTTTGGCCGATGAACACGCCCATCGAGATCACCGCGCCTTGTTCGACGATCACGCCTTCGACGATTTCCGAACGCGCGCCGATGAAACAATCGTCTTCGATGATGGTGGGGGCCGCCTGCAGCGGCTCCAGCACGCCGCCGATGCCGACGCCGCCGGACAGGTGTACGCCGGCGCCGATCTGCGCGCAGGACCCGACCGTCGCCCAGGTGTCGACCATCGTGCCCTTGCCGACGTAGCCGCCGATGTTGACGAAGCTCGGCATCAGGATCGCGCCGGGCGCGATGTAGGCGCCTTTGCGTACGGTGGCCGGCGGCACGACCCGCATCCCCGCCTGTTTGAACTGATCCGCAGTCCAGCCTTCGAACTTGAGCGGGACTTTGTCGTAGCCGCTGAGCTGGCCCATTTCGATCGGCGCGTTGTCGTGCAAGCGGAAGTACAGCAGCACGGCCTTCTTCAGCCAATCGTTGACGACCCAGCCGGACGGCGTGGGCTCGGCGACGCGCGCTGCACCCGAGTCGAGCAGGCCGATCACGCTTGCGACCGCTGCGACCACTGCGGTGTCCTTGGCGTTGAGCGTGTCGCGACGCTCCCAGGCGCCCTCGATCAGGC
>JAQGNU010000131.1 GCA_028291645.1 Nevskia sp. | reverse complement strand
CTGCACATCTTCGGGAATGACGCCGGCATGGCCCTGCAGCAAGGCCCAGGCCTGCGCGCAGCGACGCAGCGCCAGCCCGGCGCGCGGCGACAGCCCTTGGCGCAAGGCCGGGTGGCGCCGAGTGGCTTCGATCAGCGCCATCAAGTAATCGATCAAGGCTGGCGACGTGCGGATGGTCTGCACCTGCTTCTGCAGTGCCAACAGCCGCTCGGGCTCGAGTGCGGCGGCAGTCGAAGCCAGCAGATCGCGACGCTCGCTCTCCAGCAGTAGCCGGCGTTCGGCCTGCGCGGGCGGGTAGCCGAGCGAGATGCGCATCAGAAAGCGGTCGAGCTGCGACTCCGGCAAGGCGAACGTGCCGATCTGTTCGCTGGGGTTCTGCGTGGCGACGACGAAGAACGGCTCGGGCAAGGTGCGGGTGCTGCCCTCCGAAGTGACCTGGCGCTCTTCCATCGCCTCCAGCAGCGCACTCTGCGTTTTCGGGCTGGCGCGGTTGATCTCGTCGGCCAGCACCACCTGCGCGAAGATCGGACCCGGATGGAAGCGGAACGCACCGGTCGCCGGCTCGTAGATCGACACGCCGAGAATATCGGCCGGCAGTAGATCGCTGGTGAACTGCACGCGCTGAAAGTGCAGGCCGAAGACTTTCGACAGCGCCAGCGCCAGCGTGGTCTTGCCGACGCCCGGAATGTCCTCGATCAACAGATGGCCGCGCGCGAGCAGGCAGGCGACGGCCAGACGCAGCTGCTGCTCTTTGCCGAGCACGATCTCGGCCAGCGCATCGAACGCGATCTGCAGTTGCGGGCTCATGCACGGCTCGACGGTGCGCTGACCGCGGCCAGCGCATCACCCAAGCGCAGTCCGGCGCCGGCCGTCCATTGCGGCAACCACTGCAAGGCAGCTGCCGGCGCCAGCAGGATGACGGTCGAACCGAGATGGAAGCGACCGAGTTCGTCGCCACGCTGCAAGCTCAGCGGCTGCATCGGTTCGTAGACCAGCGGCTCCGGCTGGCGCCGGTGCGGCGGCGTGATGCGTCCACCCCAGACCGTTTCGATGCCGCCGACGATCATCGCGCCGACCATCACCAGCGCCAGTGGGCCGAAGTCGGTGTCGAAGCAGGCCACCATGCGTTCGTTGCGCGCGAACAGCTTCGGCAGCGCGCGTGCGGTACTCGGATTGACGCTGAACAGCCGTCCCGGAATATAGCTCCAGCGCCGCAAAACTCCGGCGCACGGCATGTGCACGCGGTGATAGTTGTTCGGCGCCAGGTAGATCGTGCAGAAGCTGCCGTCCCAGAAACGCGCGGCGAGATCGTCGTCGGCGAGCAGTTCGGCCGCCGTGTAGTCGCGGCCCTTGGCCTGGATCAAAGCGCCTTCGACGATCGCGCCATATTGGCTCAGCGTGCCGTCCACCGGGCTCGATAGCAGCTTGATGTCGTCTGGCTGCGGTCGCGCGCCGGCTTTCAGGGCACGCGTGAAGAAGGCATTGAAATTGTCATAGCTCTGTGGACGTTCGAATTCGGCTTCGCTCAGGTCGATGCGGTAGCGGCGCATGAACCAGTCGATCAGCGCGCTCTTGAAGCGCGGATTGCGCCATTCGGCGACGCGATACATCAGCGCCGACAGAGCGCGCGTCGGCAGGCTCTGCTGCAGCAGCGCGAACAGGCGGTCGCCGGTACTGGCTTCGAACTCGCTCATCGGAAGGGATAGGCTCTTAGCGATTCCGCTGCAGCAGCGGTTTGAGGTCCGCGGCAATCGCATCGGCTTTGAACGGTGGCGTTAGATAACCGACCAGCTCGGCCTGCGGGTTCACCAGCATCAGCGCCGCCGAGTGATCCATCAGGTAACTCTCTGGCGTCGCACCCGGCACTTTGACAAAGACGAAGCCGAGGCTCTGGCCCAGTTTTTCCAGCGCAGCGACCTCGCCGGTAGCGGCGCGGAAATCCGGGCTGAAGTAGTGCACGTACTGCGCCAGCCGTTGCGGCGTGTCGCGCTCGGGATCGACCGAGATGAACACCACCTGCAGCTTGCCGGCGTCGGCGCCGAGCTTGTTCAGCACACCTTTCAGCTCGGCCAATGTCGTCGGGCAGACATCCGGACAGAACGTATAGCCGGCGAAGATCAGGCTCCAATGACCGGCAAGGCTGGCCTTGGTATAGGGCTGGCCATCGCTGCCGCTCAAGCTGAAGTCGGCGATCGGCCGCGGCTGCGGCAACAACGTGCCGGAACTGATTTCGACTGCGCCCGGCTTCAGCAGGATGGCGCCGACGAGCACGCCGATCAGCAGCGCAAATGCGGCAAGGATGCCCAGCATCAAAGTGCGGTTCTGCAAACAACTCTCCGGGGGATGCGTGGCAAGGGTCTCGCTTGAGCCGCATACTGTAAAGAAAAATCAGCCCCTACTCACGTCACGCATGAGCGAATCTCCTACCGATCTACAAGCTTTACGCACCGTGCGCGATCTGGTGCGCTGGGGTGCGTCGGAATTTGCCCGCGCCGGCTTGGTCTATGGCCACGGCACCGAGAACGCGCTCGACGAGGCGTTTCATCTGGTGCTGTGGCGCTTGAACCTGCCGTTCGATCTGCCGGCGGTTTATCTGGAATCGAATCTCACCGACGGCGAGCGACTCGCCGTCGTTGAGTTGTTGCGTGCACGTGTGCTGACGCGCAAACCGGCGCCCTACCTGACCGGCGAAGCCTGGTTCGCCGGTCTCGCGTTTCATGTCGACGAGCGCGTGCTGATTCCGCGTTCGCCGATCGGCGAGATGATCGGCGACCAGTTCCTGCCGTGGCTGACGCGGCCGCCGACTACGATCCTCGATCTGTGTGCCGGCAGCGGCTGCATCGGCATTGCCTGCGCACTGGCGTTTCCGGAGGCGCGCGTCGAGCTGGCGGAACTCGATCATCATGCAATCGAAATCACCGAGCGCAACCTGCGGCGCCACCATGTCGAAGATCGCGTCAGCATCGCTGCCGGCGATCTGTTCAAGCCGCTGAAAGGGCGACGCTACGATCTGATCGTGACCAATCCGCCATATGTGCCGCTCGGCGAGTGGGCGCTGTTGGCGCCTGAATACAAGCATGAGCCGCGGCGTGCGCTCGAAGCCGGCATCGACGGCATGGATATCGTTGCGCGCATTCTCAAGGATGCGCCGGCGCATCTCGAAGACGCAGGCATGCTGATCTGCGAGATCGGCGGTTCACAGGCCGAGTTCGAACAACGCTTTCCGGGTTTTCCCGGCGCGTGGCCGGAATTTGCGAATGGCGGCGATGGCGTATTCGTGATCACGCGGCAGGAATTGAAGCACTGGCTCGACGCCCGCGGCGCTGCCGGCAAGAAAGGTAAAAAGTAATGTCGGGAAATACATTGGGGCGCCTGTTCTGTGTCACCAGCTTCGGCGAATCGCACGGGCCGGCGATCGGCTGCGTGGTCGACGGCTGTCCGCCGGGCCTGGGCTTAACCGAATCCGACATTCAGCCGGAACTGGATCGGCGCAAACCCGGCACCTCGAAGTTCGTCACCCAGCGCAAGGAAGCCGATCAGGTCCGCATCCTGTCCGGCGTTTATGAAGGCTTGACCACCGGCACGCCGATCGCGCTGCTGATCGAGAAC
>JAQGNU010000110.1 GCA_028291645.1 Nevskia sp. | reverse complement strand
GCTGCAGGCGCAGATGGTCGAACCGGCGCTGCCGACCGACGACTATGTCGAACTCGCCAACGGCGGCACCGGCTTGCCCGGCAAGTCGATCGACACGCGCTTCCCGTCGAATCTGCCGAATGCACCGGTCGACATGCACCGCTACATTTCCTATGACGACTACGCCAGCAGTCCGGTGCATCGTTTCTTCCAGATGTGGCAGCAGCTCGACTGCAGCCCGAAGGCGATCAGCCTGCGCAATCCCAGCGGTTGCCAGAACGATCTGTTCCCTTGGGTCGAGACCACGATCGGCGCCGGCAGCAACGGCGCGGCGCAGCCGGCGAACTTCACCGACCAGACCACCGGCGAAGGTTCGACCGCGATGCAAGTGTTCAACATCGCCAATGGCGACGCGCCGTATTTCAACACGCTCGCGCAGCAATACGCGCTGTCGGATAACTTCCACCAGTCGGTGATGGGCGGCACCGGTGCTAATCACATCATGCTCGGCTTCGGCAGCCTGGTGTATTACGCGGATGCCAACGGCAACCCGGCAACACCACCCGCCGGCCAGATCGAAAATCCGAATCCGCAGCCCGGCACCAACAACTACTACACGCAGGATGGCTACGGCAGCACCACGACCAAGGGCGGCGGCTCCTACGTCAACTGCGCGGACGACACTCAGCCGGGCGTCGCACCGATCCTGAAGTACCTCAGCGCACTGCCGTACAAGCCCTTCCTGCACGGCGACTGCGCGCCCAAGTCCTACTACCTGGTCAACAACTACAACCCGGGCTATCTGGGCGACGGTACGCCGGCACCGCTGGGTACCACCCAGTTCACCATTCCGCCGACCACGCAGAACAATATCGGCCTGCTGCTGAGCAAGCATCACGTATCGTGGAAGTACTACGGCGAAGGCTGGGATGGCGGCAAGGAAGATGCGCCCGGCAGCTTCTGCAACATCTGCGATCCGTTCCTGTATTCGACGCAGATCATGACCAACCCGGCGCTGCGCGCGAACAACCAGGACATCCAGGACCTGTACAGCGACATCGACAACAACACGCTGCCGGCGGTGTCGATCGTCAAGCCGGACGGCTTGCTGGATGGTCATCCGGCGTCGTCGAAGCTCGATCTGTTCGAAGGCTTCTGCCGCAAGATCATCGAACAGCTGCAGGCCAATCCGGCAGCCTGGGCCGATACCGCGGTGATGATCACCTTCGACGAAGGCGGCGGCTACTGGGATTCGGGCTACGTGCAGCCGATCGATTTCTTCGGCGATGGCACGCGCATTCCGCTGCTGGTGGTGTCGCCGTATTCGGAAGGCGGACGCGTCGTGCACAACTACTACGATCACGTCTCGTTCGATAAATTCGTCGAGGCCAACTGGAATCTGCACGAGACCATTTCCGATCGCAGCCGCGACAACCTGCCGAATCCGATCGCGTTGCCGATCGATCCCTACGTGCCGCTCAATCAGCCGGCGATCGGCGATCTGATGGACATGTTCGAATTCACGCCGCGGCATCGACTCTGAGCGCGCGCTTATTGATTCGGCGCGCAAATAGTTGAACCGTCATTCATGAACAAAGCTGCGTGCGCGCCGAATCAATAACAAACCAGTGCTCTGTGTTATTGAGGTGGCCACCGCGCTCTGGTCCAAGCACAGCAGCGTCGGCAAGCATCGTCGCTCGTTCAACAATTTGAAGGCCACCTCAATAACTTGCGGTCGACTCGATCGACCGAGGGCGGCGGCCGCAAGGCTGCCGCCTTTTCCTGTATTCCGAATGGAACTGCGCGGCAATCACGCGCATCAAACTTCCGAATGCTGAGACCGGCATGAACATCAACCGCATCGCCTTGTCGCAAGCGCTGTTGCTGAGCGCTCTGATCCTGCCCTCGCTGCCGGCGGCGGCTGACGAGTTCATGGCCTTGCCCGGCCTCTGGAAGACGACGACGCAGACGAGCGGCTCCGCGGCCGCTACGCCCGCGCAGGTGCAATGGCATTGCGTCGATGAAGATGCCGATCCCTGGATCGATTTCGCACAGCTCGAAGACGCCAGCGGCGCATCCTGCACGCGCAGTTCGTTCGAGCGCACCGCCACTTCGCTCAAATGGCGGCTCGACTGCAGCGCGCCCTGGCCGATCCGCAGCGAAGGGTCGATCGTGTTCGATGCGCCGGCGCACTACAGCGGCACGGTGAAGCGGTCGGGAACCTTGCTGAACTATCCGCTCGACGACGTCGTCCACATCGACGGCCAGCGCTACGCCGCCTGCACTAGCCCAAAAGACTAAAGCCCGCAGACTTCGCGGGCTTCAGGGACGAGCAACACTCGATACCGCGGCTTTATTTCTTCGGCGGCGCGATGTCGTACGCAGCGAGCTTGCCGGACGCGGTCATCACGTAGAGCAGATCTGCGGTCGCAGTCGGCGGCGCGATGATCGGACCGCTGCCGAGACGCGTGCGCGCCACCAGGCTGCCGTCGCTCGGCGAGAGCCAATGCAGATAGCCCTTGTAGTCGCCAACGACGACGTAGCCCTTGTAGAAAGCCGGCGGCGACAGGCTGCGGTACTTCAAGCCTTCCTGCTTCCACGCGGCCGCGCCGGTTTCGGCATCCAGCGCCCACACCAGGCCGTCGGCATCGGTGACGAACAACTTGTCGCCGCCCAGCGCCATGCCGGTGTAGCTCTTCACCGAACGACGCCAGCGGCTGTCGCCGGTTTCGCTGTCGAGCAGCACGAGGTCGCCGCCGTAAGTGACGACGAACAGACCGTCCGGCGCGACCAGCAGATCGGCATCGATATCGGTGAAGCGATCCAGATCGGTACGGCCGGTCGGCACCGAGATGGTCTGTTCCCAGGCGACGTTGCCATCGGCCAGATTCAGCGCGGCGAGCTTGCCGCTGTCGAAGCCGACGTAGACACGATTGCCCGAGATCAGCGGCGGCGACAGGCCGCGCAGCGTCAGGTTCGGTACATTGCGATCGAATGCCCAGAGGCGCTCGCCGCTGTCGGCGTCGAGACCGTACTCGCGACCGTCGCCGGCTTTCACCACGACGGTGTTGCCGGAACCGACCGGCGCCGCCAGCACTTCGCTCGATGCCTGCGCGCGCCAGGCCTGTTCGCCCTTGGCGCGCTTCAGCGCAATCACCTGGCCGTCCGCGCTGCCGACCAGCACCAGATTGCCGC
>JAQGNU010000009.1 GCA_028291645.1 Nevskia sp. | reverse complement strand
GCAACGAGCTGATGGGTTTCGGTCCGATCCAGCACCTGATCGAAGACGACAGCGTCAACGACATCGTCGTCAATGGTCCGAATAACGTTTTCGTTGAACGCGGCGGCAAGCTTTTCGCGGTGCCGGTGCGTTTCAACAACGATGCGCACGTGCTGCGCGTGATTCAGCGCATCCTGGCGCCGCTCGGCCGCCGCCTCGACGAATCCACGCCGATGGTCGATGCGCGTCTGCCGGATGGATCGCGCGTCAACGCCATCATTCCGCCGATTGCGCTGGACGGGCCCTGCCTGTCGATCCGCAAGTTCCGCAAGAGTCCCTTGACCGCGGAAGATCTATTGAAGCTCGGCAGCATCACGCAGCCGGAACTCGACTACCTGCATAAGCGCGTGGCCAATCGCACCAATCTGATCATCGTCGGCGGCACCGGCTCCGGCAAGACGACGTTTCTGAATCTGCTGAGCCAGTGGGTGCCCGAAGACGAACGCATTGTCACCATCGAGGACGCCGCCGAGTTGCGCTTGCGTCATCCGCATGTGGTGCGTCTGGAAACGCGGCCGCCGAATCTCGAAGGCGAGCGCGCGGTCAGCGCGCGCGACCTGGTGCGTAACGCGTTGCGTATGCGCCCGGACCGCATCATCGTCGGCGAAGTGCGCGGCGATGAGGTCTTGGACATGCTGCAGGCGATGAATACCGGCCACGATGGCTCGATGACGACGCTGCACGCGAACAATGTGCGCGACGCGATTCATCGGCTCGAACTGCTGGCCGGATTTGCCGGCTACACCGGTAACGAGACGACCTTGCATGGACAGATCGGTGCTGCGATCCAGCTGCTGGTGCAAGTGTCGCGATTGCCGAATGGTCAGCGCCGGGTGATGTCGATCACCGAGCTGTTGGGATTGCAGGGACGGGAGTTGATTATGCGCGACGTATTCCGTTACGAAGCCGATAGTGATCGCCATCTTGATTTGCGAGCGGCCGCATGATTGGCTCACTTGCCTTTGTTGCAGTTGCCGTGATTTTGGTCGGCACCGCAGCCTGGATGTTGGTACTGGCTCGTGATACTGAACGAGCCGAAGACGTGCGCGAGCGTCTGCAGACGTTTGCCCCGAGCGAAGAGACCGATCTGCCGACTGCGCAAAATCGAAAGCTCCGGAATCCCATCATTCGCTGGATCGTGCAGCTCTTCTGGCGCGCCGGCGCAGAGGTGTCCTCGTTGAAGGTGGTTCAGGGCTTGGTGGCGGCGGTGATTGTTGCCGCACTGATCTTTGCGATCGGCGGTGTTCTCGGCGGTGGCCTGATCGTCGCTGGCGTGTTGGTGCTGGTGTACGTAGTGCTGCTGCGGCTCGGCGTGCGGCATCGGCAGCGCATCGTCGAGCAGCTGCCCACGTTTCTCGAAAGCGTCATCCGCGTGCTCGCCGCCGGCAACTCCCTGGAGGAGTCGTTCGGCGCCGCTGCGCGCGAATCTGCGAATCCGATCCGCCCCTTGTTTGTCAGCGTGGTGCGGCAGGTGAAGCTGGGTGCGCCGATCGAGCAGGTGCTGACCGAAATGGGAACCGCTTATCGCCTGCGCGATCTGCGTGTGCTGGGCCTGGCCGCGAACGTCAATCGCCGCTATGGCGGCAGCATCCGGGCCGTCCTCAAAAGTATGATTACCGGCATTAGGCAGCGCAGCATGGCGGCCCGCGAACTGCGCGCCTTGACCGCCGAAACCCGTTTTTCTGCGCTGGTTCTGGCCGTTATTCCGATCGGGCTAACTTTGCACATCTATAGCCGCAATCCGCAGTATTACGCAACGATGTTTCGCGATCCGAGCGGCAAGATTCTATTGATCGCGACAGTGGTCTTGCAGCTTGCCGGCGTGCTGGTGCTGTGGCGCATGCTCAGTTCTACCAAGGACGTCGAGTCATGAGCCCGAATCTTTTCGCCGGCATCGTCGCGGGCACCATCCTGTTTGGACTGATTGCGATTGCGGCGCTGGTCGTGGTGGCTTATCTGTCGCGCGATCAGCGCAGGCTGCAACGCCGCATTGCGGATCCAAGCGCTCCATTCGTCGACGATTTGGGCGGCGACGGCAAATCCATGCTCCACGGCATTGCCCGGCAAGGGCGCGCGATCGAACAGCTCGTCGATCCCAAGGGCGAGTCGCAGCGCTTGCTGGTGCAGGCGGGCTGGCGCAATACCCAGTCGCGCATCGGCTACTACGCCTTCCAGGCGCTCGTACCAGTGCTGATGGCTGTGCTGGTAACCACCGGCATATTCTTGGGCAAAGGCAAGATGTTTCATCCGCCCCTGGTCTACGCAACCGTTGTCGGCTCATTTGCACTGGCGCTGCTGATTCCGCGCATCGTGCTTCGTAAGGTTGCTGCGGCTCGGCGCGAACGAATCAGACATGAAGTGCCGCTGCTGGTGCATCTGTTAGTGCTGCTGTTCGACTCTGGCCTGTCTACCCGCCAGGCTTTATCGAGCCTGGTTCGGGAAGGCATCAAGGTTCTGCCGGAACTGGAGAAGGAATTCGAGCTGATCGTGCGCCAGCTCGATGCGGGCGGCGATCTGGTGACGGTGTTGCGTAATCTTGAGGACGTGCTAGCGGTCGAAGACTTCAGTACCGTGCTCGGTGTACTGCGCCAGGCCGATCGTTACGGCGGCGAAATCCGCGAGCCCCTGCTCGACACGCTGAAAGTAATCGAGGAGCGCCATGGCCTGGATTTGCGCGAGAAGGTCAATCTGATGTCCGGCCGGATGACGGTGGTGATGGTGCTGTTCTTCTTTCCGGCGTTGTTGATTTTCACAGCAGGTCCCGCGTTCATGGCCATCCTCAAAGTACTCGGAACCGGTCAGTGATGAAGTACGCAGCCTTATTCGTCCTGTGCATGCTGTCCGCCTGCACGATGGACCCACATCGAGCGCCGTCCGAAGCGCCGCCCGAGAAGCTCGATCCGAAAACGGTCGAGCTGAAGAATACGCAGATTCATCTGGACCTGATCCGCGACATGATCGACAAAGGTCAGGACTATGCGGCGCTGGCGCATTTGCAGGATTTAAAGCAGCACGGTAGCAACGACGACCAGGTGACATTGCTGGAAGCCGATTGCCGCCGACATCTGGGCCAGACCGCCGAAGCCGATGCGCTGTACCGCAAGCTGGTCGGTGGCCGTCTTGCGGGACAGGCCTATCACGGCCTGGGTCTGTTATATGTGCGCACCAATCTGACATTCGCATTGGCGAGCTTGCGGCGTGCTTCGCAGTTGCTGCCGACCGATGCGGACATCCGCAACGATTACGGCCGCGCGCTGATGGAAGCGGGCCGCAACACCGAGGCGATGCAGGAATTGTCGACCGCCTCGGAGTTGGCACCGAACCAGACCAAGAGCCGCAAGAATCTGATCGTTTTGATGATGCTGATGCGCAACGAAACTGCGGTGACGCAGTTGGCCCAGCAGTCCGCGATCGACCCCAGTGAAATTCAGAAATTGCGCGCGCAGGCGCAACGTATCAAGGCACAGCAACCCAGCAAGTCTGCGGCGAACGGATAAGTCAGGAGAAGGACCATGCATGAATTCAAATTGGTAGCAAAAATTGCGGCGATCGGTTTCGCGGTCTTTGTCAGTGGTACGGTGTTGGCACAGCCCATCGCGCCGGCTGCCGGCACCAGCGATTCGTCGGCCCTGGTTCCGCGTGCCGGCTTCGGCAGCCAGAGCGATGTCTGGCTGTCGATGCAGATGAATCCGGCCTATACGGCGAACGATCCGCGACCGATTCCAGGCGAAGTGGCCAATCGCACTTTCGTGCGCTATCTGGATAGTTTTTCGCACCCGATTCCGGAGCAGTTCGAGCGCGAGAGTTTTAGCAGTAGCGGCGGCGGCGGTGGCGGCGGCGCCGCAAGCGGGTCGGGCGCGGGCAGCAGTAGCCCCTGATTGCCGATTCACTTTGTGCTGGCCTTATTCGGCCGGCGCGGTGTTCGATCCATTCTGCTGCGCGATCCAGCGATTGGCGAGCAGCGCAAAGTCGGCGGGACTCAGCACTTCGGCGCGCGCACCTGGGTCGATCCCGCATTCGGTGATGGCGGCTGCGCTCAGCAGTCCGCGCAGCGAGTTGGTCAAGGTCTTGCGCCGCTGCGAAAAGGCGGCGGTGACGAGACGGTCGTAGACGACGAGATCGCTGATCGCGAACGGTGCCGGCCGCGGCGTGATGCGCACGACGGACGACACCACTTTGGGCGGTGGACGAAACGCGCCTGGACCGACATCGAATAGCGCATCGGCAGACGCTCTGGCGGCGACGGTCGCAGTCAGCCGGCCGTAGTCCTTGCCACCGGGTGCGGCGGTCAGCCGGTCCACCACTTCCTTCTGCAGCATGAAATGCATGTCGCGCACCTGCGGCGCAAAGCCGAGTAGATGGAACAGCAGCGGTGTGGAGATGTTGTAGGGCAGATTGCCGACCAGGCGTAGCGCGCGCCCGGCGCTCGCCAGTTCACCGAAGTTGAATTCCAGCGCGTCCGCCAGATGAATCTCAAGCTTGGCATCGTCACCGCAGACGCTACGCAGATGCGGAATCACATCGCGATCGATTTCGACGACGTGCAGCTGTTTCACCTGCCGCAGCAAGGGTTCTGTGAGTGCCCCGAGACCGGGACCGATCTCGACCAGCAGATCATCCGGCGCTGCATGCAGTGCGCGCAGGATACGTTCGATCACGTAGGGATCGTGCAGAAAATGCTGGCCGAAACGCTTGCGCGCGACGTGCGCGCCGCCGGCGGATGTGGGATCGCGATTCATCGGGCGCTCTGCTTGCGCGCGAGCCGCATCGCCAGCCGCATCGCCGCACGCAGGCTGCCGGCGTCGGCTTGACCGCTGCCGACCAGATCGAGCGCGGTGCCGTGATCGACCGACGTCCGCACGATCGGCAAGCCGAGCGTGACGTTCACCGCGCGTCCGAAACCGGCGTACTTCAGCACCGGCAGACCTTGATCGTGATACATCGCCAGCACCGCATCGGCTTCGCGCAGATGCGCTGGCGTGAACAAGGTATCGGCTGGCAGCGGTCCGATCAGCTTGAAGCCTTCGGTCCGCAGTCGCTCGAGTACCGGCGTGATGATCTCGATTTCTTCGCGTCCGAGGTGGCCGCTTTCGCCTGCGTGCGGGTTGAGTCCGCAGACCAGGATGCGCGGTTGCTCGATGCCAAAGCGCGCGCGCAGATCCTGCGCCAGGATGCGCAACACCTGTTGCAGCGAAGCCTGCGTGATGGCGCTAGGCACCGCCTGCAGCGGCAGATGCGTCGTCGCCAGCGCGACGCGCAGCGCGCCGGCGACGAGCAGCATCACCGGCAGCGGTGCACCGGTCAGTTCGGCAAGGAATTCGGTGTGCCCGGTAAACGGAATGCCGGCATCGTTGATGACGCTCTTCTGCACCGGGCCGGTGACCAGCGCGGCGCGCGGTTGCACGCTGACTTCGGCAACGGCAGCACGCAAGCAGTCGAGCACGTAGGCGGCATTCCTCGGATCGAGCCGCCCGGGTTCGCTCGCTACGGCCAGCGCAATCGGCCGCACCCAGAGTTCGCCACTGCGCGCACGTGGCGGCCGCTCGGCGTCAGCGAGTTCGTGAATCTTGATGTCGAGCCGCAGAAGCCGCGCGCGCGCGCGCAGCAAGTCTGGATCGGCGACGGCAGCCCAGCGTACCGGCCACTGCTGCTGAGCCAGTGTGAGTACCAGATCGGGGCCGATGCCGGCCGGTTCGCCGGGCGTGACCAGCAGCATCGTCGCAGCAGCCGGGCCGGCCTTGGCGCGTGTATTCGCGCCCATGCGAGTGCGCCTTTACGACGACTTCGGCGTCACCGCCGGTTTGTCGGAACTGTCCTTGTCGGACTTATCGCTGTCGCTGCTGCCATTGAGACGGTATTCGATATAGGCCTCTTCGCGCAGACGCCGCAGCCACGCTTCGTATTCTTCATTTTCCTTACGCTGCATGATCGACTGGCGTGCGCGGCTGCGCAGCGTTTCTTCGGTGGTGTCGCGCGTGCGGCGCTCCAGCACCTGAGCGACATGCCAGCCGAACTGGGTGTGGAACGGTTCACTCAGACCATTCGGCGCCAGCGCATCGATCTGCTTCTGAAATTCCGGGGCGAACACGCCGGGCGGCTGCCAGCTGAGATCGCCGCCGGAGTTCTTCGATCCGGGATCGTCGGAATACTTTTTTGCCAGTGCAGAGAAGTCCTCACCCTTGTTCACGCGCTCGTAGAGTTCGTTGATCAGCGCCTGCGTGGCGCTCTCGTCGCGAATCGCATTGGGCTGCAACAGGATGTGCCGCGCCTTGGTTTCGGTGACGGTCTGACGTTCGCCGCTGCTGCGTTTGTCGGTCAGCTTGATGATGTTGTAACCGTTCGAACCTTCGATGATGTCGCTGACGTCGCCTACCGCCAGCTTCGGTACGACGTTGGCAAAGATGGTCGGCAGGTTGCCACCCTTGCGCCAGTCGAGATCGCCGCCCTGCAGGGCTTGCTGGCCGTCGGAATCAGCAATCGCGATCTGCGCGAAATCTTCGCCGCTGCGCAGTCGTTTCAGCAGGCCTGCGGCTTTGGCGTGGGCTTTCTCGCGCTGCTCCGGATTGGCGCCGTCGGGCAGCGCGACGAGGATGTGCGAGAGGTGATATTCAACGTCGTCGCTGCCGCCCTGAGCGGCCAGATAGAGATCGACGTCTTGATCGGTCACCAGTACGCGCGAGCCGACTTCTTTCTGCCGCACGCGCTGCACCAGCACCTGGTCGCGGATTTCCTCGCGCACGTTCTGGTAGTCGAGACCTTCGCCTTTCAGCTCTTCGATGAAATCCGGCAGGCTCATCTTGTTCTGCGCGGCGACGTTGACCAGCACATCGTTGAGCTCTTTGTCATCGATCTTGATGCCGGCCTCCTGCGCACGCTTGGTCTGGATGCGCGTCAGGATCAGGCGCTCGAGTACCTGCGTCTTTACCACATCGTCCGGCGGCGGCGTGATATTGCGCTGTTTGATCTGCTCCTGGGCGAGATGAATCGCGCGGTCGAGCTCGCTTTGCAGAATCACGTTGTCGTCCACCACGGCAACGATGCCGTCAAGCGGCTGCGGCACGGCCTGCGCAGGCAGCGCGAACAGTGAAAGTAGCAGGGCAAGACTGACGAGGCTCAGACGGAGCGTGCGGCGCAGGAGCATGTTTTGATTCGCGGAAATGCCAAAAAGAGGACGCTAAGGTAACACCTTCGAGGCCCTGGGGCCGACGATGGAGGCGTCGGGATCGAGCGCCGGCAACAGCGCATCGAAGCCATTGCCGAGCCGGGTGAGGCCCTTCAGCTCAAGCTGGAAATAGACGCCATTGCTGAAAGTGCCATTGCTGCTCGACAGGTAGCGGCGATAAGTGCTGCGCAGAGCCCAGCAGCAGGTCTCGTATTCCAGCCCAACGAACGAGTCCAGGGACTTGTTTTCGCGCAACGAGTACTTGAATTGGGAGGCGATGCGCCAGCTATTCACGATCGGCGTTGAAAAACTGACATCGGTCTGCTCCAGCAGCCCCTGGCGATAGCGGTAAGCGATGTCGATTCGCTGCCCCTGCAGGCCCATATCCGGCTGGCGGTAGCGCAGCGCAATGGCGCTGCGACTGATGCGATCGAACTGCGGTGCCACTTCTAGGGCTGCGTCCGTCGACCAGCGCCGGTTGATCTGATAGGTCAGCTCGGCGATGTAGTCGGACGCGCCACTGCTGGGCAGGTCGACGCCTGGAAGCTCAACCCGCGGCGGCCGGAAATAGTAGACCTCACCGAAGCTGGCGGTAACACGCACCAAGCCGGTTTGGGGATCGATGAAGCGGGTCGTCAGCGCGCTGGTGAGCTGGTTGGCGTCGGCGATGCGATCACTGCCGGAATAGCGGTTGAGCGCAAACAGCTGCGGAAAATCAAAGTCGGGTTGGCCGGAATCGAACAGCGGCAGCTGATCCTGATTGCGATAAGGCACCACCAGATACTGGATATGCGGTTCCAGGATCTGCAGCGTGCCCGAGGCGGTCTCACGCTCGAACCGCAGTCCGCCGTCGGCGCTGAAGATCGGCAGCGTTCGGCGGGGTTGACTCGGCGTCCCGTCGGGCACGTGCGTCAGCGAATACGCGGTGTAGTTAAGATCGCCTTGCGCCGAAGCAAACCAGGCATTGTGGTCGGTATCCCAACGCAGGTAAGGCTGGCCGATCAAACGCAGACCGTCGACGGAGTTGGCATCGCGGACGAAGTTGGTGAATTCTCCGTTGAAACCGGCGCGGGTGCCATACCAGCTGCCCGGCGTCAGCGCATCGAGGCGGATTTGCGGCAGGCGGGTGTAGGGTTCGTCGATCCCGTTCAATTGTGTGGTCACCGGCTGGTAGTCCTGCACCAGTGCGACGATCGAATAGGCCGTCGGCGCCTGATAGGTCAGCGTTGCGCCGCGTGCCAGGTAAGGCGTCGACGACAGATCGAAACGCGCGCCGAGATCGCTGAAGTAATCGAGGTCGCTGACGTCGCCGTAGTGGGCCTCGACGCCGAGCCGCTCGCTGAGCCTGCCCTCGTGGCTGAACTCGACGTAATCGCGCTCACCGCCTCGCTTGTCGTCATGCGGCATGTATTCGCCATGGAACGAGCCTTCCTGGTGCGCGAATAGATAACGCGCATCGGCGCCGATCTGCGCGCCGCGCTCGCTCATATAGCGCGGCGTCAAGGTCGCGTCGTAATTGGGCGCCAGGTTGAGATAGATCGGCACCTTGATATCGATGCCGCGCTGACTCGATTCGCCGAACACCGGCGCCAGCATGCCGGTGTGGCGCTGGTTATCGATCGGATACTGCAGGTACGGCAGGTACAGGATCGGGACGTGCTGGAAACGCAGCACCGCGTCGTGCGCGTCGCCCATGCCACTGTCGCCGTCCAGTTTCAGCTTGCGCGCGGACATCAGCCAAGCTTCGTTGCCCAGCGCGCAGCTGGTGTAAGTCGCATGATCCAGTTCGGCGGTGTTCGAGCCGGTGATGAAAATGCGATCCGCAGTGCCGCGTCCATCGACCGGAATCAGCGTGAAGTGGGTGTCGAAAAACTCGCCGGTGCGGGCATCCATGTCGAACTCCGCATGCTCGCTCTTGATCACCAGGCGCGGGTCGCGGAACAGCGATTCGCTGTTGATCGAGATATGTTTGTGCGGCCCGTCGTAATCGACCGAATCGGCTGCAAATGCGCGACCGTCCTGACTCAGATGCACTGCACCGGTCAATCGGGAAAGACCGCCCTCGATCGCTTCGAAGTGATTGGCATCGAGCACCAGATTGGGATCGGCGATGACCGGTGGCAGTTCATTGGTGTACTGCAGCTGGGGGCATGAGGCCGGATCTTTCGGCGCCTCATAGCCGTCGCCCAGCACCGCGCCACCGCAATAGAGGCCGGCAAGGGCAACCGCCAGGCGCAATGGCGACCGAAGGAGGAATCGCAAAATTAGATGATCCTGAGTAGCGTCTAAGTATCGGTTCGCCGCTGGGGCGGTGCAAATCATAGCGGGGCTTGGGTACTCTAGTTGTGCATACTTTCGAAATTCCCGCCGCTGGCCCTGCCGTCTCCAAGTTGCCGACCGATTTGAACGACCTCACCGATTCCTACGCGGCCGACCCCCGCGCGCAGCGCGCGCGCAACTGGGCACAGGCCAGGCTGGGCCTGCAGACAGTCGATTTCGCGCCGGCCTCGGCCGACGCCAGTTTCCGACGCTATTTTCGCATCAGCGATCCGCAAGACCCGCTGCGAAGCTGGATCGTGATGGACGCGCCACCGGCGCACGAGGATCTGCGTCCGTTCATTGCTGTCGGCGAACTGCTGCAGAATGCCGGCGTTCACGTCCCCAAAGTCGAAGCCTGCGATCTCGCTGCCGGCTTCCTGCTGCTGGACGATCTCGGCGCCAGCACCTATCTGGACATCATCAGCGAGCACAATGCCGACGCGCTGTTCGAGGATGCGATCGCCGCGCTGGTCGCCTGGCAGCGCAGCAGCCGGCCGGACGTGCTGCCGCCTTACGACGCCGCATTATTGCAGCGCGAGCTGAACCTGTTTCCGGACTGGTATCTCGCCACGCATCTGGGCCTGCAACTCGATGCTGCCGACCGCGCGGTATTGGAGACGGTATTCGCAGCGCTGATTGCGAATGCCCTGCAGCAGCCGCGCGTGTTCGTGCATCGCGACTACATGCCGCGCAACCTGATGGCGGCGATTCCGAATCCGGGCGTGCTGGATTTCCAGGACGCGGTGTACGGCCCGCTGGCCTACGATCCGATCTGTCTGTTCAAAGATGCGTTCCTGAGTTGGCCGGCTGAGCGCGTCGAAGCCTGGCTCGGGCGCTATCACACCGCCGCCACTGCAGCCGGCATTGCGGTGCCGGAGTGGACCCAGTTTCGGCGTGACTGCGACTGGATCGGCCTGCACCGGCACCTGAAAGTGCTCGGTATCTTCGCTCGTATTAATTATCGCGACGGCAAGTCCAAATATCTGGCCGACACGCCGCGCTTCGTCCGCTACGTGATGGAGGTCGCGCCGCTCTATGCCGAACTGATGCCGTTGGCCGCGCTATTCGAAAAGCACGTGCTGCCACGCGCCTACTCGGTATGAAGGCGATGATTCTGGCCGCGGGTCGCGGCGAGCGCATGCGGCCGCTGACCGACAGCTTGCCGAAGCCGCTGATCGCGGTTGCGGGCCGGCCGCTGATCGAACATCACATCGTCAAGCTCGCGGCTGCCGGCGTGCACGAATTCGTCGTCAACCTCGGCTGGTTGGGCGAGCACCTGCGCGACGCGCTCGGCGATGGCGCGCGCTTCGGTGTACAGATCGCGTACTCGGACGAAGGCTGGCCGGCGCTGGAGACCGGGGGCGGCGTGTTCAAGGCGCTGCCGTTGCTGGGCTCTGAACCCTTCCTGCTGTTGAACGGTGATGTCTATGCCGAATGCGATTGGCCGGCGCTGGTAAGCCGCGCGCGGACGCTGGCGATCGACGATCTCGCGCATCTGCTGCTGGTGCCGAATCCGCCGCATAACGCCAAGGGCGATTTTGGACTGGCGCAGGCGCGCGTGCGAAACCAGCCTGCGGCCTACACTTTCAGCGGTATCTCGGTGCAGCGCCCCGAGCTGCTGCAAGGCTGCAGTCCGGGTGCGTTCCCATTGGGGCCACTGTGGCGCGAAGCGGTTGCCGCCGATCGTGTCAGCGGCGAGATTTTTCAAGGCTTGTGGTCGGACGTCGGTACGCCGGAGCGTTTGCGGCTACTCGAAATGCGGCTGCAAGCCGATACCCAGCACACCTAAGGAGATGTACGTGAGCACCACGATCAAAGTTCGTAAAGCCGCAGCAGGCAAGCTCAAGCAGCAGATCGAAGCGGGCAAGAATGTGTATTACGCCGATGCCGACGAGAAGTCCGGTGGAGACGATGCTGGACCAGACCCGCATGCGCTGCTCGATTCCGCATTCGGCGCCTGCACTGCGCTGACGGTGACGATGGTGGCGCGACACAAGCAGATGCCGTTGACCGACGTGCGTGTCGAGATCACGCACCAAGAGGCCGATGGCGTTTATCACCTGCAGCGCAAGATCGAACTGGTCGGCGATCTGACCGCGGAGCAGCGCACTTATCTGCTCGGCATCGCCAATAAATGCCCGATCCACAGGGCGCTGTCGGGTCGTTTCGAAATCGCGACCACGCTTCAGGACGCGACGAAATAAGCCCGTGTATTGGCGTGCACTGCGGGTTCGGCGAACAGTTCGTCGCGGCTGAACCAGCGTAGTTCGTGGTGCTGTGCGTCGGCGAGTGTCGGCATCTGCGAGATCGCGCAGCGGTAGGCCATCACGACGTAGTGAGTGCCGACATCAGTCGCGCCGGCGAAGTTGCTGTCGTAGAAGTGTTCGTAAACGCCGAGCAGTTGCGCCTGCCGGCGTTCGAGCTGCAGACCGAGTTCAGTCTGCGCGATGCGGCGGAAGGCGTCGTCGAGCCGCTCGCTTTTGCGTATCGCGCCGCCGGGCACGAACCAGGTGTTGCGAGCGGGTTCATTGTTGCGCCAGCCGAGCAGAATGCGTTCGGCAGGATCTACCAATATCAAATCGATCGACACCAGTGGTGCATTGCGCACCACGGCGAGCCAGTCGGCGGCCGGCAGCATCAACCGGCGAGCGCGCCGCCCGTCAGATCGCCGCTCAAGCTCCCTGTCAAGCCATGAGCCTGCTGATCGGCGTGATAGCTGGAGCGCACCATCGGCCCGCTGGCGACGTGCGAAAAGCCCATCTGTTCGCCGATTACGCGCAGCCGCTCGAATTCGTCCGGGTGCACGTAGCGCGCAACTGGCAGGTGATGTCTCGACGGTTGCAGATACTGGCCGAGCGTCAGCATGTTGACACCATGCGCACGCAGGTCGCGCATCACTTGCTCGATTTCCTCGATCTCTTCGCCCAGGCCCAGCATCAGGCCAGACTTGGTCGGTACTGCCGGATGCAGACCCTTGAAGCGCTCCAGCAGGTCCAGGCTCCAGTCGTAATCGGAACCGGGTCGTGCCTGCTTGTAGAGTCGCGGCACCGTTTCCAGGTTGTGGTTGAACACGTCCGGCGGGTTGTCCTTGAAGATGGTCAACGCCGGATCCATGCGGCCGCGGAAATCCGGCACCAGCACTTCGATGGT
>JAQGNU010000077.1 GCA_028291645.1 Nevskia sp. | reverse complement strand
GAACATATCGCCGGGTTCAATGTGCTCACGGGCATGGATGAACTGCTGCTGCCAATAGAGCTCGATCCACCGCTGCATTCACGCTATCGCAGTGCGCTGGCGCCTTTTTTCTCGCCTGCGGCGGTGGCGAAACTGGTGCCGGCAATGCATCAGGGCGTCAACCGTGTGATCGATCAGATTCTGCCGCTCGGTAAATGCGATGTTGTTCCGCACGGCTACAAGATGATGGCGGGGGTCTGGTGCGAGCTGATGGGTGCGCCGTACGAGAAGGCGGATACCTACATCCGCTTTCTGTTCGAGATGATCCATCAATACGATCCGATGGTGCGCCTGAACTGCGCACGCGAAATGCTGGCGGCGATGAAGGATCTCTACAACGACAACAAGGGAAATCCGGGCAAGGGTCTGGTCCCGGAATTTATCAACAGCAAGATCGATGGCCGCGAACCCAGCGAAGCGGAGTGCGCAGGTCTCATCCTTTTCATGTTTCTGGCCGGAATGGATACGATGGGTTCGACGGCGAGCTGGATCCTGCGGCACCTCGCGCTGGACGCCGGGATGCGCCGCGAATTGATCGTGCAACCGGCGAAAATCCGGCCGTTCGTCGAGGAGGTATTCCGGCGTTACGCGATCGTCTCGACCAACCGGTTCGTCAAAAAGGATGTCGAAGTCGGCGGCGTGACATTGAAAGCCGGCGACAACGTGCTGCTCTCGACCCCGATCGCCTGCATGGATCCATCGAAGTTTCAGCGCGCCGAAGAGCTGAATCCTGCGCGGACCGAAAGACACATGGCATTCGGTGCAGGCGCGCATTTCTGCATCGGCGCCGGAATCGCGCGCGCCCAGTTGCCGATCATGGTGGAAGAGTGGCTCAAGCGAATCCCGGATTTCGCCATCGAGGAGGGCGCTGAAATCAGCGCCCATGTCGGCGATGTGATCGCACTCGACAGCTTGCCATTGGTCTGGGCCCGGAGCGTCCCGTAAAGCGCTTAAACAATCGCCAGGCCAGAGCGTGCCTGTGCCCAACTAAAAAAAGGAGTGGTCTGATGAAGGTTCTTGTCCGCAAGCAGGGCTGCGTCGGTCATGCCCGGTGTGCCGCCGCAGCGCCGGAAGTCTACAAGCTCGACGAAAGCGGCTACATCGATTTCACCGAGAAGGAAATCCCGCAGGATCTGGAGGCGCAGGCGCGGCGCGGCGCACGCGCCTGCCCCGAGCGGATCATCACCATTATTGGTGACGGCGAGTCTGCGTAAACGATTCTAAGCGGACGGCGCAGCTCGCCCAAGCATTGCCGTCGTGTCGATTCACCAGCTGCCGGAGAGTGCGGCGCCGCAAGGCTGCTCGCAGGCAGCCGCCGTTGTCGCGCAGGGCCCGACGAACGCTGATTCCGGTGCCAGTAAATCCGCACCGCACGGGCGCAACTGCTTCGCGCCGATGTTCCCAGGATGCTGTATCGCCAGGCTTTTAAAGCGCATCGGTGCCTGCCTGTTGACGCCGGCATATTCTTGCCGCTAAGATCGAATCTATAGATCAGTTAGATGATCAATACGAAACCATCACGGTTGGCCGGGCGTGGCGGAAGGGGCTTCGGAGTTGAAGCCAAAATAACTAGGCACGAGGAGAGTTACATGCGCTTGAGAATGGCTGGGGCGGCTGTCATAACGGCCGTGGGGGTTGGGCTACTGTGTGGTCCGGAAAAGTCGATCGCCTTTCAATTCGATACCGGTCCTGATTGGACGGTGCACTGGGACAACACAGTGCAATACAACCTCGGCATGCGCGTAAAAAGCATCGACGACGGAATCGGCAATAACCCGGCGTACGCTGAAAACGAATACAAGTTCAGTAGCGCAGGCGACATCGTTACCAACCGCCTGTCGCTGATGTCGGAATTCGACACGGTCTACAACGGCGGGTTTGGTACGGCCGGTTTTCGCGTCAGCGGTTCTGGCTTCCGCGACTTCGCCTATGACGACAAGGTCAAGACCCACCCGGGAGACGTTGCGCCGCAAACGCCGTATTCGGCGGTGGGTTCGTACAAGGACGGGCACTACACCGGCTATACGAAGAAATACTACGTCGCCGGTGGCCAGCTGCTCGATGCGTTTGTTTTCGGCAACTTCTCGATCGCCGGCCACGCGGCTTCGTTCAAGCTCGGCCGTTTTACGCAGTATTGGGGCAACGCATTGTTCTTCGGCGACGCCGGCATCAACTACTCGCAGAATGCTTCCGACAACATCAAGGGCGCTGCCGCGCCGGGAACGCAGGCCAAAGAGCTGGCGATTCCGCGCACACAGGCGCTGATGTCGACCCAGATCACCCCCGATCTGTCGATCGAAGCGCAGTACTTCCTCGAATTCCAGGGCAATCGCTTGCCGGAAGGCGGCACTTATCTTGGCGTCACCGGCTTCCTGTTCGATGGCCCGGATACCTTATTTGGCGCAGTCCCACATGGACCCACGTTCAAACCCAATGAGGTCAACTCCAACTTCGGCGTGAAGATGGCTTGGGCGCCGGCGTGGCTGCGTGGATCTGCCGGTGTTTACTATCGCCATCTGGATGAGGTGCAGCCCTGGGCGCCGCTGTTCGGCGTAGATCCGGCTACCGGCACCAGCAATTACCATCTGGCCTATGCGAAGAACGTCGATATGTTCGGGCTGAGCCTCGACAAGCAGCTCGGCGATTTCAGCACCGGCTTTGAAATTTCCTATCGTCGCAACACCGCCTTGAACAGTGCAACTGGACCGCTGCCGAGCGATCTGGCCGGTACCGAAGGCGCACGCGGCGATACGCTCAACGTGGTCGCCAACATATTGTCCGGATTGACGCCGACACCCTTGTGGCAGACCGGCAGTGTGCTCGGCGAAATCGTCTACACCCACAAGATCGACGTTACCGAGAACAAGGCGCTGTACAACGGTACCAGTAATGCCAGTGGCTGCCCCACGCACGATCGCTGGGATGGCTGCTCGACCAACGACGCGATTTCGGTCGCGGGCCTGTTCGATCCGACCTGGCTGCAAGTTATTTCCGGCGTTGATCTCGACATGCCGATCTTCGCGATGTTTGGCGTCTACGGCAATACCGCCAGCCTGGGCGCACCGGTCAACCAGGGTGTGCTTAACTACACTGGCGGTTTCCACGCGCTGGTCCGCGCGCGTTACAACGTGACGCTGCAATACAACGGCTACTCCGCGCGCACCAATGGGGGTCTGACCAATTTTGCGACGGCCAACGGCACGCCGGTCCCGGTCGGCACGCCCGGCTTCCCGTCGTACTACGCCAGCGGCAACGGAACCTACTTTTACAACGATAAGGACTGGTTGTCGCTAACGGTCCAGTTCGCGTTCTGAGGAGAACAGCAATGAAAAATATTTTGAGCTGCGCCGCCGCAACGTTGCTGATGGTCGGTGTTGCCGGCGTCGCCAATGCAGCGATCTCGGCGGAAGAAGCGAAGCAGCTGGGCGGCGACAAGCTGACGCTGTTCGGCGCCGAGAAGGCCGCCAACGCGGACGGTTCGATTCCGGCTTACAGCGGCGGCATGACGGCGCCGCCGAAGGGCTACGACGCCAACTCGGGAAAAGTCCCGGACCCATTCGCGGACGAGAAGCCGCTGTTCAGCATCGACGCAAAAAATCTCGATCAGTACCGGTCGAATCTTGCGGCAGGCATTCTGGCGCTGTTCCAGCAGTATCCGGACTTCCGCATGAACGTCTATCCGTCGCATCGCACCGCGGCTTATCCGAAGTGGGTGCTGGACAACACCGTCAAGAACGCGACGACGGCGGAACTGACCGGACAGGTCGTCGGCGACGGCGTGAAGAATTCCTATGCGGGCCTGCCGTTCCCGATTCCCAAGGACGGCTATGAAGCGCTCTGGAATTATTTTTTCCGCTGGCAGCCGACGTTCTGGGAATTCCGCAACGACAGCTGGCTCGTCACCGAGGGACATAAGACACTGCTGGGCAATTTCAGCAACTATCTCGGCCTGCCTTACTACGATCAGACCAAGACCAGCTTGCAGGATGTCTACTTCTTCAAGCAGCTGGATATCGGCAATGCCCCGTCATCGCAGGTGGGCTACAACCTCATCCTGTCGTTCTCAAGCGATTACAGCAAGTCGAACCAGCTGAATTGGGTGTATACGCCAGGCCAGCGGCGTACGCGCGTGGCACCCGAATTCACCTACGATACGCCCGCCGCAAATTTCGGCGGCGCGCTGACGTACGACGAAGTGTTCCTGTACTCCGGCCGGCCCGATCGCTTCGATTTCAAGCTGGTGGGCAAGAAGGAACTCTACGTTCCCTATAACGTGTCGAAACCGAATCAGCCTGGCGTCACCGCGGATTTGATCAACACGCCGCGTTACCCGAATCCGGATTACATGCGCTGGGAAAAGCACCGCGTCTGGGTTGTGGAAGCGACGCTGAAGCCAGGCAAGCGACACGTCATTCAGAAGAAGGTCTTCTACTTCGATGAAGACTCCTGGAACATTCTGGAGACCGATGGTTACGATAGTTCGGGCAAGCTTTATCGCCTGGGCCTGGGTCTACCGGTGCCGGTCTATGACGCGAAGCAGCCGTTCCTGTGCGGGTATTCGTACGTGCTGATGGATTTGACCAGGAACGTTTACTTCAACGCCTGGGTCGGGCCGCAAGGCGATATCCGCATCTACGACAAGCCGCTGGATCCCGGTCTGTTCACGCCGGAGCGGCTGTCGGCGACGGGCGTGCGCTGATTGTTCAGAATCATGGGGTGACGACCGGCATCGGTCCGGCGTCACCTCTGTTCCTTCATTCCATCATTACTGAGTGACCAACCAAGGCATGCGAAGCGGAAGAGGGCGGTCATCGGTGCGCGCGCTGGCGTTATTTCTGCTCGCGCTGACGAGCGCTGCGCAGGCTGAAGGCAGTCGCTCGAAATCGAATCGCTTTATCGATCCGCTGGATGTTGCGGCGCTGCAGCTTGCCGGGGCGTTGCAGCCCGAGAAGCAGCCGTTGATGGCGATCACCGCGGCCGGCTCGCGCTTGGTCGCGGTCGGCTTTCGCGGCTTGATCGTGTTGTCCGATGACGCCGGCAAGACCTGGCGCCAGGCCGAAGTACCGGTGCAAACCGATCTGCTGTCGGCCTGCTTTGTCTCGCCCAAGAACGGCTGGGTATCCGGTCACGACGGCGTCGTGCTGCAGACGGTCGATGGCGGAACCACCTGGCAGCGGCGGCTCGACAACCGGCTTGCGAAAACTGCTTTTCCGGATTTCTACCGTCAAAAAGTTGACAGTGGCGAGAGTGGTATGCAGCCGTTCCTGGATCAGGTGCTGCAGAACACGCAAAACGACAGTTCGCTGCCATACCTGAGCATCCTGTTCGAGAACGAGCAGCTCGGCTACGCGGTGGGTGCGTTCGGTGTCATTGCCACAACCGCGGATGGCGGCGCGAGCTGGACGCCCGCTTCGCATCGGATCGACAATCCCAAGCAGCTCAACCTGAATGCGGTCCGCCTGATCGCAGGCAACGTCTACATCGCCGCCGAGCAGGGCCTGATATTCCGGCTCGATCGAACGCGCGATCGTTTCGTGGCGGTGCAGACCGGCTACCAGGGCAGCTTTTTCGACATCATCGGCAACGCCGATTATCTGCTCGCCTATGGTCTGCGCGGCACCGCCTATCGCAGTGTCGACCGCGGGCTGACGTGGTCGAAGGTGGACACTGCGAGCGGCACTGCACTTTACGGCGGTGCGGTGCTGGGAGACGGCACCACCGCCGTGCTCCTGTCGGAAGCCGGAGAGGTCCTGCTCAGCCACGACCGCGGCCTCAGCTTCAAGTCTTCTGGTCTCAGTACACGATCGCATGTTGCGGGCGCATTTGTCGCCGGCTCGGGTGAAATCATTTCCGTCGGCTATG
>JAQGNU010000062.1 GCA_028291645.1 Nevskia sp. | reverse complement strand
GCGTTCGACGAAGTATTCGCCCTGATAAGCCATCCGGTGCTGCACGGCGACACCGCCGCCGAGGCGCGCGATGCGTTCCAGATTCTTATCCGAGACCGTCTCGGCGTGATCGAAGAACCAGTGAATGCCGCTTAAGGGAATATCGCGATCGACGCGCTCGAACACGTCGAGCGAGCGGCCGATGGTTTCGTCGTAGGTCGCGTGCATGCGCCAAGGCCAGCGTTTCGCGGCGAGCACGCGCACGACCGCTTCCAGCTCGGCTTCCATGCTGGGCGCCATGTCCGGTCGCGGCTGGCGGAAGTCTTCGAAGTCGGCCGCCGAGAACACCAGCATTTCGCCTGCGCCGTTGAGCTTGTAGAAATCGTCGCCCTGCTGGTAGCGATTGTTGCCGGTCCATCCGATGAAGTCGGCGACTTCTTCCTTCGGTTTCTGCGTGAACAGGTTGTAGGCGATGCGGATCGTCAGCTGGCCCGCGCGATGCAGCGTGTCGACGACCTTGTAGTCGTCCGGATAATTCTGGAAACCGCCGCCGGCATCGATCACCGAGGTCACGCCAAGCCGGTTCAGTTCACGCATGAAATGGCGCGTCGAGTTGAGTTGCTGCTCGTACGGCAGCTTCGGCCCTTTCGCCAACGCCGAGTACAGCAGCATCGCGTTCGGCTGCGCCAGCATCAGGCCGCTCGGTTCACCGTTGCCATCCTTGACGATCGCGCCCCCCGGCGGGTTCGGCGTGTCGCGCGTATAACCAGCCGCACGCAAGGCGGCACGATTGAGCAGCGCACGATCGTACAGATGCAGGATGAACACCGGCGTATCCGGCGCGACCGCATTCAATTCATCCAGCGTCGGCAGGCGCTTCTCGGCGAACTGCTGATCGCTGAAGCCGCCGACCACCCGTACCCATTGCGGCGACGGCGTACGCGCGACC
Source organism: Nevskia sp. (assembly GCA_028291645.1). Taxonomy (GTDB): domain Bacteria; phylum Pseudomonadota; class Gammaproteobacteria; order Nevskiales; family Nevskiaceae; genus Nevskia. Next base: position 20,569 of record JAQGNU010000062.1, on the reverse strand, counting down.
TGTTCCTTCAACTGACGCATCGCATCGGCCAGCGACGGCATGCCGTCCCAGCGCAGTTCGAGGTTGTAGTTGAGGCCGCCGCGGATGACGTGCAGATGCGAGTCGATCAGGCCCGGAATCAGGCGGCGCTGTTTCGCATCGACGATGCGGGTCTGGTCGTCAGCGAGGCGCATCACGTCGGCATCGTCGCCGACTGCGACCAGCTTGCCTTCACGCACGGCCAGCGCAGACGCCTGCGGCCGCTGGCGATCGAGCGTCGTGATCTTGGCGTTGCGGACGATCAGATCGGCTGCGGCACTCACAACGGCGCTCTGGAGGTGGACTCGTCCTGCCCGGCCGGCGCCGCTCGCGCCGTCGGCAGCGTGCCGAACACGTGCTCGCCGCATTGTGTGCTGACCCAGGACACCGTCACCGGTGCGGGGCTCACCAGCCGCTTTACGATCGGCACGACTTGTTCGCCGAGCAGCATGCCGAACAGCCCGATCAGGGCAATCACCGGCGGCGCCGGCGAACGCACGTTGAGCGCCGCGTAAATGATGCCGACCAGCAGGCCGACACCGAGAGAAACAAGATAGGGTTTCATGAGAGGCTCCGCGATAGCGCGATCGCGATCAGATCCGCAGTCGCAAGGGCTAAGGAAACTTCACGCGCGCTGCCGAGCGCTACTTGTGCGGCGCCGCGGCCGCCACGCTGTACTCCGGGTACTTGCTTGCCGGTGCACCGTGCACCATCGTGTAGGCGTACTCGACGCCGATGCCATAAGCGCCGCAGTGGCTTTTCACGATGTCCATCACCGCATCGTAAGTGCCGCGAGCGGCCCAGTCGCGCTGCCATTCGAGCATCACCGACAGCGCCGTGACCGGCTTGGCGCCAGCCTGAATCACGCGCTTCATCGCATTGTCATGCGCCAGCTGGCTGACGTCGCCGCAGCAGTCTTCGGCGACGTAGATTTCGTAACCGTCGTGGATCGCCTGTATGGTCGGCAGCGCCACGCAGGTCTCCGTCCACAAACCGGTGAGCACGATTTTCTTGCGGCCGGTCTTCTCGATCGCGGCGACGAAATTCTTGTCGTCCCAGGAATTCATGCTGGAGCGTTCGATCAATGGCTGCTGCGGGAACACCGCCAACATCTGCGGCCAGATATTGCCGCTGAAAGCCTTGGTCTCGACCGTCGACAACACCACCGGGACATCGAACACGCGCGACGCCTTGGCCAGAATCAGATTGTTGTTGATGATTGCCTGACGATCGAAATTCGATACGCCAAACAGCATCTGCGGCTGCAGATCGATCATCGCGAGGACACAGTTGTCCGGCGTCAGCAGGCCCTTTTCGTTGTGCTTCGGCCGGCCAGAATTCTGAGACATGACTTGCTCCGTTTGGCTATGAACGAGGTACGCAACTCGAATGAGTGGCAACGAGGTTGGTGCAGTGCGCCCCCGTGGCGCAATCATCGAACCTGATCCGATGCGGCGGCTTGAACGATTGCGCCTTGGTTTGTATGAGTCTGCTGTTTTTGCCGGCTGCGCCTACATAGATGAGGACGGCTAGCGGCGCGCGCGCCTGAAGGCGCTGGGCGTCGAGCCGGTCAGGCGTAGGAAGCGTCGTGCAAAATGACTCTGATCCGCGAAGCCGACCGCATGCGCAACTTCCGCTATCTTCAACTCAGTGCCGCCGAGCAATTGCGCGGCCTTTTCGATGCGACGGTGCAGCATGTACGGCTGTGGGGCGATGCCGGTACTTTGCTTGAACGCACGCGAGAAGTGATGCACGGATAACCCGGCCATCCTCGCCAAATCGGTCACCTGGATGCTGTGATCGAGATGGGCCTCGATGTGGCGCCGCAGACGACGTAGCAATCCGGGTGCTAGGCCGCCGCCGAACGAGGCTTGCGCGGCCGACGGTTCGACGCCGGCGAGCAATGCCAGACGCGGTCGTGTATGGAGTGCTTCCGACCGACGTTGCGATGTGCTTGTGCCCAGCTGCGGCGGCGAGATCAAGCCGTACCAGCGTTCGGCCGCGCCCGCCCGTAGCAGCCGCACTGGACTGTCGCCGCGGCTCAGGCCGCGCAGAACCGTGGGGTTCCGATCGAATATGGACCAGATATCGACCCCGGCTTCGATGTGCCTCTGGTCGAGCGTGAACAGATTGCGCGCATTGCGGTCGGCTTCGACGATGCGGTGGTCCGCATCGATCGCGAATAGCACTGAGGCCGTATTCTGCGCGTCTCGTTGCAGCGCGAGCACCCATCGCATGCGATTGGACTCGCGAAACGCACGTTCTTCGATCGCACGCGCGCCATCGACCGCCACCGCCAATGCCAAAGCGTGCGAGCGGTCCGACATCTCGGTCGCATAGCTCGCGATATTGAGGACCGCCAGCAGCTGTCCCTGCGCGGTGAAGATCGGCGCACCCGAACAACTCAGATCGGCGTGACGTTGCCGAAAATGCTGGCGGCGGTGCACGTTGGTCGGGCGCTGCTCGACGATGCAGGTGCCGATGCCATTGGTACCTTCCGCTTGCTCCGACCACAGCGCGCCCGCGCGCGTCCCGTAGACATTGAACCGTTCGGCATCCGTATCGAGACAGCGCTGCTCGATGATAACGCCGTTGTGGTCCGCAACGAGCGTGGCATAGCCCATCGGGCGCACCAGCGTATACAAACGATCCAGCTCCTCCCGCGCCGCGACGAGTGTGGGGTTCAGCGGCTCGCGCAAGTTGTTGAGCTCGGCTTGCGTGAGGACAATCGGCATCGCGTCCGCAGCCGGGCTCAGCCGATGTTGCTGCAGGCAGCGCTGCCAAGACCGGCTGACATCCTCGACTGCCAGCTCGGACAGCGGTCTGGACGGCATCGCCCCTGCATGCCGCGCCGTGGCGATCACGCCATCGACAAGCGGGGTACAAATTTGTTCGCGCTGCGTACTCACATCAGCCTCTTTCGGTTTTCATGCCTCGGTGTAAGCCTTACGCGGCGTTCTTCGCGCCGCAACAGTGTCTGGTCACATCGCACCCGCCAGGCCGGCAAAGCTGCAGGCCTGCGGATGCGATGGTGGTGTGCGCATCACGTCTCGTTCGGTAGATCGAACACCAGAACCTCGGCATCGCGACCGCCTTGCAAGCTCAGGCTATTGGCGTCGGTGAACATCACTGCATCGCCCGACGCCAGCGCGATGTCGTTGACGTTGATCTCGCCGCGTGCGACATGCACGTAGATACGCCGACCGCCGGCCACTGCCAGCGTCGCACGCTCGGCGTCGTCGAACAGTCCGGCGTAGATGCGAACGTCCTGATGAATCAGCACCGAGCCTGCGGCACGGTCCGGCGACGCGATCAGGCGAAGCTGCCCGCGCTTGTCCTCGATCGCGAAGCGCTGTTCCTCGTAGCTGGGTTCGAGGTTGAGCTGGCTCGGCTGAATCCAGATCTGCAGGAAGTGCACCGGTTCACGCTGCGAGGGATTGAACTCGCTGTGCCGTATGCCTTTCCCCGCAGTCATGCGCTGGACATCGCCCGGACGGATGACGGAGCCGTTGCCGATAGAGTCCTTGTGCGCGAGCTCACCGGACAGCACATAGCTGATGATTTCCATATCACGATGAGCGTGCGTGCCGAAGCCCGCGCCCGGCACCACGCGATCTTCGTTGATCACGCGCAATGGCCCGAACTCGACATGCTCGGGGTCGAAATAGTCGGCGAAAGAAAAGCTATGAAAGGATTTCAGCCAACCGTGATCGGCCTGGCCTCGTTCGTTGCTGCGTCTGATTTGATTCATGGCGACCTCCTTGGGAATGCACCTAAGATAAGGTCTAATAATTGAATAAAAAAGACGAACTTTTTGGTCGTTTTGATCGAAATATCAGATTGCTTGCTCTGTGTGCGAAACCGGCTCCACGCCCGAACTTGATCGGCTATCTGTCAGTCGGATTCGACAAGGCGCGATCGATTCCTAAAAGACCGCGCGCCGTGCGCGCGCTCCAATGCGTTTCATTGAAGTCGCAACGGAACCCTAATGGCTACAGGCCAAGCATCGATTGACGGAACAGCTGATGACAGAAAACGCCAAAGCCTCGCGGAACGCGATCGCAGCCGCGCTGACGCGCGTCATCGCGGATGGCTTCATGCTGCGATTCCAGACCGAAGCCTTGCTTTGGAATCTCGATCAAACCGATCGGACGCGCGCGGCGATTCTGCAGCGATCGCAATCCTTTCTGGACGAACTGATCCTGAAGGCAGCGCTCCGCATCCAGATGCTCGGGGGGCGTTCGCCGCAATCGCTGCAACAGCTGGGTGCGCTGTCTTCGCTATCAGACAGCGTCGATCCGGGTTCCGGCTCGGCTGCCCTGGCTCATCTCGCATTGGCATACGCCGCGCTGAGCCGAGGCTGCCGCATGGTCGCGATGATCGCCCACGCGGATGGCGACGAAATTACCGAACATCTGCTGCGCGTGCGGCTGGTCCCGCTCGAGGACATTCTGTCGCGCCTGGACCAACTCGCCCGGCAAGAATAAGCGCCGGCTGCGTTTCGCCGCACTGCGCTCCTTCTCAAGGAGCATATATATTCCAATTGTCATACATCCGTACCAGCATCTTTAGGCTGCGAAGACCACCATGCAGGGACGCCGGCCAGAGTCGGCATCGCTGTGCACAGGAGTGCTACGGGAGCGCGGACATGATTGAACAGGGCACGAATCGGGCTTGGATCAGGCGACATCATCAAGCAGACAGTTCAGCGGCCGGCACCCCTCCGCATCCGCAACACGCAGGGCTGAGCGCGGTCGGATCGCAGCAGCACCATCGGCAGATCACATTGCCGATTCGCATCGAGAGCGCCTGCCTTCTAAGTCTGCAGTTCGGCGGCTTTCGCTCAGATGATCTGTGGCTGGACGGACAGCCTCAGTGTGCGATTCCATCGTTCACCAGGGCGATCTGCCGCGTCCAGGTGAAATTCGAACCCGCAACACTTGGCCAGCAAGCGCTCGATCGCGTGCATTTCGACAATTCGAGCGTCGCCCCGATCGAAATCTCGGCCGATGGCCACCACGTTGCAGTCGATCCACACGGTCAGACCCTTGGATTCGCCTTGCGCGATCCTATCGTCCGGCAACTCGAAGCTTGCCTGCTGCAAGGACTCGAACAGTCCGATTCGTCGAACCGCCGCTTTCTCGATCATGTGATACAGGCGCTTTACGCACACTGCATCAAAGTCTACGGCGGTGCGGGCGGCGCTGTGCTGCGCCCACATGGCCGGCTCGCGCCTTGGCAGGAGCGCCGCGCCAAGGAATTCATGCATGAGCACATGCATGAGGACATTTGCCTGATTCAGGTCGCGCGCGAATGCAAGCTTTCTCCAAGCCACTTCGCACGCGCGTTCCGGCACAGCACCGGTTTGCCGCCGCATCGCTGGCTGCTGGGACAGCGTGTGGAGAAAGCCAAAGACCTGATGGTCACTTCAATGCGGTCTCTGGCCGAAATCGCACTCGCCTGCGGGTTCGCCGACCAGAGTCATTTGAGCAGGGTCTTCACCCAGAAAATCGGCGCGACGCCGCATGCTTGGCGTCGCGCCCAGACACTCTGATCTGCTGAAGGCCAGTCACTGACGAAGCGTGCCGCACGTACCGACGTGGCATTGTCGTTGACGCAAAGCGCGCGCAGCGAAGCAGGCGCGTTGCAGGGCTAAGCGCGTCGCCGGCGCCGTCAGCGCAACAATCTGCGCGTATGCCAACTCACCAAGGGCTGGTACCAGCTGCCCAGAATCCGCACCAAAATATCCATCGCCTTGGCATCCGGACCGACGACGACACGTCGCGCGTTGCGCTCGACCGCGCCGATGATGATGCGCGCCGCCTTCTCCGCCGAGGTCGTGTTCAACAGCTTGTCGAAACGATCGCGGGCCTGCTCGGCGCTGATGCCGAACAGCTTTTCGGATTCGCTTGAAGCGCGCGCGCTGCGGTTGATCTCGGTGCGGATGCCGCCCGGATGCACACAGGTGGCGCTCACGCCGAACTTCATCATGTCGAGTTCGATGCGCAAGCTCTCGGTATAGCCGCGCACCGCGAACTTGCTTGCCGAATAGCAGCCCGTGCCCGGTGTGCCGATCAGGCCGAACAGACTGGAGGTGTTGATGATGTGGCCATCGCCGCTTTTCTTCAGCTGCGGCAGGAAGGCTTGCGAGCCGTACACCACGCCCCAGAAGTTGATGCCCATGACCCATTCGAAATCGGCGGCGCTGACCGTTTCCAGCGGCGCATTCAAGGCGACACCGGCATTGTTGAAGATCAGATTGACGCGGCCGTGATCGGCAGCAACCTGCTCGGCCCAGGCGTACATCGCCTCGCGATTGGCGACGTCGACGCGCGCAGTCGTCACCTTGATGCCAAATGCGCGCGCCGCCGCCGCGGTCTGCTCCAGACCTGCTTCGTTAACGTCGCTGAGCGCCAGATGACATTGCCTACCCGCCAGGTTCAGCGCCAGCGTGCGGCCCATGCCGGAACCGGCGCCGGTGATGGCGGCAACTTTACCGTTGAATGACTTCATTGTTCTCCCCTGCTGCGGCGCACTCACGCCGCTGTTTTTAGATGATGCGACGACTCAAGCGCTGACAGTGACGCGCGCCGGCTCCAGCACGTACTCGGCCGCTTTGAAATGCCGTGTCTTGCTGCGGAAGCGGAACGTGAAGCCCGGCCACAGCGTAGTGTTGCGACCGCTCTCGTTGACATACCAGCTCTTGCAGCCGCTGGCCCAGACCGTCTGCGTCAACTGGCCCTGCAGGTTTTCGTTGAAGCGATCGTAGACCTCGGCCCGCACTTCCACCGCGCGCAGCTTGCGCTGCTTCATCGTTTGCAGGCAGTCCATCACGTAGCGAATCTGCGATTCGATCATGAACACCTGCGAAGTGTGGCCAAGACCGGTGTTCGGGCCCATCAGCATGAACAGGTTCGGGAAGCCGGGAACGGCAGCGCCGAGGTAAGCCTGCGGACCTTCCTTCCAGACATCGAACATGTCGAGGCCCTTGCGGCCGAAGATGGTGCCGCGCGGAATCATCGTCTGGATGGCGAAGCCAGTGCCGTAGATCATCGTGTCGATCGGACGCTCCACACCATCGGCAGTGACGATCGAATGCGCACGCACTTCCTTGATCGAGTCGGTGACGACCTCGACGTTCGGCTTGGTCAGTGCCGGGTAGTAATCGTTCGAGATCAGCACGCGCTTGCAGCCGATGGTGTAGTCCGGCGTCAGCTTCCTGCGCAGCAGCGGATCCTTCACCTGCCGCGCGATATGCGCCAGCGCCAGCTTCTGCACCAGTAACATTAATTTTGGATTCAGCACGAAGCCGAGCACGCGCGTTTCCATCGCGCAGTAGATGCCGAACCGGAACAGCCGCTGCAGGAACGGCAGACGCTTGAACCAGCGGCGCTCACGCGCGCTGATCGGGCGGTCCGGCTTCGGCACGATCCACGGCGGCGTGCGCTGATACAGATCGAGCTGCCCGACCTTGTCCGCAATCTGCGGCACGAACTGGATCGCGCTGGCGCCGGTGCCGATCACCGCGACACGCTTGCCGGCCAGATCGTAGGCGTGATCCCAGGTCGCCGAATGGAACGCCTTGCCCTGGAAGTTTTCGATGCCGGGCAGCTTCGGATACGCCGGATTGCTCAGGCCGCCCATGCCGGAGACGACAACTTGGGCGACGAACACGCGGCCGTCGGCGGTCTTCACCTGCCACAACGCAGTCGCGTCGTCGTAACGCGCTTCGACCACGTTGGCACCGAAGCGCACATGCGGCATCAGCGCGTACTTGTCGGCCGCGTGCTGCAGGTAGGCCTTGATCTCCGGTTGGCGCGCGTACATGCGGGTCCATTCCGGGTTCTGCTCGAACGAAAACGAATACAGGTGCGACTGCACATCGCAGGCGCAGCCGGGATAGTGGTTATCGCGCCAGGTGCCGCCGACCGCTTCGGCGCGCTCCAGGATCACGAACGATTCGATGCCTGCCTGCTTCAGGCCGACCGCCATGCCGAGGCCGGAAAAGCCGGTACCGATCACGATCACCGACAACGGCTGGGAAGCTTCCCGATCGAACGCCATGCGTGGTTCCTCGCTCCAAGTAGTTTTGACAACGACTGTTGTCACTTTATTATTGACAACGTTCCGTGTCAACATTGGCACATGAGTTCCGACACCGGCCCCACCCCGCCGCGGCGCCGCAGCTTCCGCGGCGTCGCGCCGGAAGCGCGCAAGCAGCTGCGCCGCCAGCAGTTGATCGACGCCGCCATCGAAGCGTTTGGTGAGCGCGGCTTCCACGGCGTCACAGTGCGCGAGATCTGCGCCGGCGCGCAGCTCACCGAGCGCTATTTCTACGAATCCTTTCGCGGCCTCGACGCGTTGTTCATCGCGGTCTACAGCCAGCTCAACGGCGAGTTGCGCGACGCCACGCTGCAAGCGCTGGCAAACACCGAGAAGCAACCGCTAGGACTGGCGGAGGCGGGTTTGCGCGTGTTCTTCGAATACGTGCGCAACGATCCGCGGCGCGCGCGCATCATGCTGATCGAGGCGGTCAGCATCGGCCACGACAGCCGTCGCATCGCCGAGGAAGCCACGCGCAACTTCATGAACCTGACGCGCGATGTGGTCGATCGGCTGATCCCGCAAGCGCGCAAGCTCGGCATCGATGTCGACCTGCTGTCGGCCGCGCTGGTCGGCGCCAACATCCACGCGGCGACGCGCTGGCTGCAGGAAGGCTTCAGCACGCCACTCGAAACCGTGATGTTCACGATCGGCTCGATGTACCGCACGCTGATCAACCACATGGGTGGCGAAGCGCAGCGTTCACTGATCGCAAGCAAGGTAAAAACGGCTGCGCCGTCAGGCGCTCGCGGAACCCCGCGGCCCGCGCTAAAGTCGAAGTGACGCCGCGCGGCACGGTGCCGCCGATTCGACGAGACCTGTCATGAACACCCGAACCTTCAGAGCCCCGCTGACTTTCGCAGTGGCCAGCGTTTTCCTGTTGCTGGCGGCCTGCGCAGAAACGCCGGAAGACCGCATCCGCGAGAACCAGGCGACGTTCTCGTCGTACTCGCCGGAGCAGCGCGAGCTGATCAAACAGGGCCAGGTCGGCATCGGCTTCGATGAGGCGGCAGTGAAGCTGGCAGTCGGCGAGCCCGACCGCATCAGCGAACGCACCGACGACAAGGGCCAGAGCCGCGTCTGGCGCTACGTCGAATACGAAAGCGATCAGGGCACGCTGCTCTACACCGGCTTCTATCACCACTACTACGCGCCAGCCTTCCCCTACTACCTCGACTACCCGAGCCGCCGCGAACGCGACGTGATGACGGTGACGTTCCGCGATGGCAAGGTCACCGCGGTCGAACGCGAGTTGAAGTAAGCCGCGATCCTGGGCAGCCGCAATCGTGATGCGGCTGCCACCCTGCGCTCAAAGCTGCGCTAAGGCATCGCCTGCGAGCTTGCGTTCGGCATCGCTGAGTTCGGCGTCCAGTGCGGCCCTGTATTTTTGTCTGGCCTTGTCCTTGCGCCCGAGCTTTTCCAGCGCTTGTGCCCACACCAGATCGAGGTGGCCCCAGGCCGGTGTGTATTTCGCCGCTTCGGCGTAGCGCTCCAGCGCCGCTTGCAGATCGCCCTGCGACGCCAGAACTTCGCCCCAGCGTTCGAGCGGATCGCACCAATGCGGGCCGCGCCGGTTCGACTCCTTGAACTTGGCGATGGCGCCGGCCGCGTCACCATGTCGCGCCAGCGCTGCACCCCAACTGTCGTACGGCCCCGGTAAATCGGGCGCCAACGCGACCGCCGCCGCATAGTCCTGCTGTGCGAGCACCCAGTCGCCGCGGTGGTCGTCGATATCGCCTTTGAAGCGATAACAATCGACCAGATGGCCGCCCTTCTGCAGGGCTGCGTCGGCTTGTCGCGCATGGCCCCCCAGCTCTTCGCCGAGTGCAATCCAGCAGTACGGAAAGTTGAGATTGACCACCAATCCAGGATTCTTTTCGAGCGCACCGCTGAGCGATTCGTAGGAGGTAAGCGCCGCGGCGTAGTCGCCGCGATCCAGCGCCATCAGACCTTCGACGTAATGCGTTTCGGCGGCGACGTAAGGATCGCTGCCGAGGCCGGGCGAGGTCTGCAGCACCAGCCGCGCGTGCGCAGTGTCGTGCATGCGCGCCAGCATTTCGGCATCGGCCGGTGCGTCCTGCGCGGCACTGCTGCCCTCACCATGGTTGGCGGCTTCGTCTTGAAGCAGATCCTGATGTTCGGCCGGCAGGTCCAGAATCAGCGTATCGAGATTGAGGTAGTAGACACTCGGTGATTTCGAACCGAACAGGCCGTGGCGATGTGAACGCAACTCAAGGTCGCGGCCGCTGCGGTAGGCGCCCTCTTCGTCGCCGAGCAGGAACTGGTCGTTGATGACATTGCTGTAGCCAACCCAGAAGTCTGGCTTCAGACGGATCGCCTCGCGGTGTTTTTCGAGTGCTTCGGCAACCTGCCCTTGATCGTCGAGCCCATTGGCCCAGCTGTTAAGCAGCGCCGGCCGATCGACCGCAAGTGAACGCGTATAGCTGGCCTTGGCCAGCGCAATGGCTTCGTCATCGCGGCCTTCGGCGACCAGGTAAGCGGCGAACAGCGTCGGCTCGGAACGGCCATAGAGGTATTCGGCGGCTTGATTAGTCAGGCTGGCGAATTGCTCGCGCTTGCCGCTGAAAATTTTCGCCGGAATGCCGCGGCCGCGCACCGTCAGCGCGATGACATCACTCTGCTGGATCAGACTGCCGCTGATGCGGGTTTCGTTGCCGAGCGCATCATGCAGGTAGCGCTGCAGTTCGCCGATCGAAACATGCGCCTCGGGAATCTCCAGCTTCAGATCGCCGCTCCAGGCGTCCTCGATATCGCGCTTAGCCGACGTCGTGCGGGTCGCATCCTGCAGCGCACGCAGCCGGTCCAGCACCGCAGCGGCAACGACGGTGCCGCTCAAGCCCTGTTGCTCGAACGACGGCGGCACCTCGAACGCGCTGACAACGACGTTCTGCGAACGCCAGGCGCCGATCACGCCCCAGGCGGCCAGGCTGAGCAAGCCGACGACGCCGAGACTGAGTGCGACATCGAACACGATGCGCAGGCGATCGCGCAGATTCTGCGTGCGCAGGTTCTGCAGTTGCTCGGTTTGCAGCGCGGCCTGCCGCTGCAGGAAGCCGACCTGTTGCCGCGTCAGCTCCGGGTCGGCCACGGTGCCATCCAGCGCCAGGCCGCGCGCCACATCGTCATTCGCAGAACCGCTGTCCTGACTCGTATTCAATCGCCGTTCCCCATTTCCCTGCAGCTTTATAGCGCACGCCGGCGCGCTGTGGGGATTACCCGAATAAACAAGTTGTCCGCTTTGCGGGATAATTCACGCCGCTGCGCAGGCGCGCACGCCCCCTTGCAAACAACAGATCGCTTCCGGAGACCCTGCGCATGTCCGCTGCCCCTTCCCAAGATCCCGTCGTCCTGGTTTCCATCGCGCGTACGCCGATGGGCGGCATGCTCGGCGCGCTGTCCAGCCTGAGCGCATCGCAACTCGGCGCGGCCGCGATCAAGGCCGCGGTCGAGCGTGCCGGCGTCGCACCGGCGGATATCGAGGAAGTCATCATGGGCAATGTGCTCGGCGCCGGCCAGGGCCAGGCACCGGCGCGCCAGGCCGCACTCGGCGCCGGCCTGCCGCTCGATGTCGCCTGCACCACGATCAACAAGATGTGCGGCTCCGGCCTGAAGGCGATCATGCTGGCGGCCGATCTGCTGAAAGCCGGCAGCGCCAAGCTGATGGTCGCCGGCGGCATGGAGAGCATGACCAATGCGCCGTATCTGCTGCCGAAGGCGCGCGGCGGCTATCGCTACGGCCACAGCGAAGTGCTCGATCACATGGCGCTCGACGGTCTCGAAGACGCCTACGAAAAGCGTACGCCGATGGGCATCTACGCCGAACGCACCGCCGAGAAATATGGCTTCACGCGGCAGCAGCAGGACGAGTTCGCGATCACTTCGCTGAAGCGCGCACTGCAGGCGAGCCAGGACGGCAGCTTCGATTTCGAAATCACGCCGGTCGAAGTCGGTGGTCGTGGCGGCGCCGAGACCATCGGCCGCGACGAAGCCCCGGCCAAAGCCAAGCCGGAAAAAATCCCGAGCTTGAAGCCGGCGTTCAAGAAGGACGGCACGGTGACCGCCGCCAGTTCGGCCTCGATCTCCGACGGCGCTGCCGCAGTCACGCTGATGCTGCAGTCGGAAGCAAGCCGGCGCGGCCTGAAACCGCTCGCGCGCATCGTGTCTTACGCACAGCATTCGCGCGCGCCCGGCGAGTTCACCGTTGCACCGGTCTACGCGATCGCCAAGGTTTTGGAGCAAGCCGGCTGGAAAGCCGCCGACGTCGATCTGTGGGAAATCAATGAAGCCTTCGCCATCGTAACGATGGCGGCGACGCAGGAACACCAGCTCGATCCGGCCAAGGTCAACATCCACGGCGGCGCCTGCGCGCTGGGCCATCCGATCGGTGCCAGCGGTGCGCGCCTGGTCGCGACACTGGTGGCGGCGCTGCGCAAGACCGGCGGCAGTAAGGGCGTCGCCAGCCTCTGTATCGGTGGCGGCGAAGCCGTCGCGCTGGCGCTCGAATACATCGGCTGAGCGGTCTTGCCTGACCGCGACCGGCGCCAGCGTTCGGCCGCATTGCCGGATCGCGACAGCAAGGTGAACCTCGGATTAAAGTAGGTTCACCTTCTTCCGGCTTGGGTGATCTCACTACGCATGCAAGCAACCACTCGCCTTTCGCTGGCAGCATGGTTGCACCTGCTCGATCAGCCGCCACCCGGCGCGCGCGACGAGTTGCTGCTCGGCGGCAGTGGTCATCTGCTGCTGACCCCGACCGAAGAGGACAATGTCACTGCGCAGCTGCGCGACGGTGTGCTGCCGCATTTGTTCGAAGGCGCGCAATCGCGTCCGGTCTGCGTGCTGACCGGCTTGGCGCCGGGCGCAGACTTGTTGTTCACCCGCGTCGTCAGCGAATGGTTGCGTGAAGCCGGCATCGTCTATCGAACCATCGGCCTGGCGCCATTGCCGATGCCGATGCTGCTGGACGACTGGGTGTTGGTCGCCGAAGCCAGCGGCAACGTCGATAATGATGCGATCGAGCGTCAGCACAGCCAGTTGACGCAGATCTTGCACACCTGCAGTGCGGTGATCGATCTGCTGCCGGATGCGATCGATCCAGAACGCCTGCGCTCCGCAGTGTTTCGCCAGAGCCAGTACCGCCGCCTGGCGGCCTGCCTGGCGCAGCGTTCCGACATTCTGGTGGCGATCCTACGGCGCGAGAACCCGAGCCGTCCGGGCGGCACTGCGGAAGTGGTGGACTGGCGCCGCAATCCGCACAAGGTGCCGGAAAAGTATTCGACGCTGCCGGCGATCAGCGCCAGCACGCCCGGCAAGCGGCGCCTGATCCTGGTTGATCCGGAATCGCTCGGCGACAACGCCGCGGTGGCCGCCACTGCTGCGCTGCCGGCAACCGCACAAAGCTATGCCGCAGGTGCATCCGCGGCGATGCAGGCCGGCAACTACGTGCACTGCTACGACCTTGCACAGCAGGCGCGCGCGCGCGGACTCGATTCCTCGCGCCTGCAATATCTTTCGCTGCTGGCGCTGGTCAACGCCGGCAGCACGGCCTTGGCCTGGCGCCGCTACAACGAACTCGGCTTGCACGGCGATGAGCGCGACGAGGACTGGCTGGCGCTGAAGGGCCGCCTGCTGAAAGATCTGGCGCTGGCGGGCGTGTCGATCGATCCGCCGGCAGGTGACGATCACGCTCATCGCATCGAAGCAACATCCGCGCCGCACGGCGATGACCCCGCCGGCCACAGCTTCCTGCGCGCCGCGCAGGCCTATCTCGCCGCCTACCGCTTGACCGGCGGACATTTCACCGCAATCAATGCGGCCACCATGTTTCAACTGGCCGGCGACAGTGCGCGTGCGCGGCAGCTGGCGCTCGACGTACTCACGCTGCTGGCGGATACCGGCAGCGATGGCGCGAGCGAAACCGATCGCTACTATCGCTGCGTCACCGAAGCCGAAGCCTGTCTGCTGATCGGCGATCTGCAGCGCTATCGCCGCAGCCTCGGCGGCGCCGATCAGCTGATGCGCGGCAACTTCAATGCACGCAGCCGCACGCGTGCGCAGCTGCAGCTGCTGTGCAGGGCGCTGCAACTCGACGACGCGCTGCCGACGCTGCTGTGGCTGCCGGAAGTGATTCGTGTACGGCACCGTGCCGGCACGCAATACAACACTGCGCTGCCGGGCGACTACACCAGCGCACTGGTGTTCATCGTGCTCGACCGCGTGCCCGACCTCGATGCTGCGGAACAGCTGCGTACGCGCGGCGCGCACCTGCACGTCGTGCTGCCGGGCGAACGCAGCGACGTACTCGCGCGTTGGAGCCAGAGCTTCGGCGCGGCATCGGCACAGCGGCTCGAAGCACTGCTGGAACAGGCCGGCGATGTTACCGTCGCGCGCGGCTTTCTCGACAGCGAATCCCTGTGGTCGCAGGACTACGTCGCCGCCGTTGCCGATGGGCTCGCCGCGCTCGATGCCGGACGCCTCGGCTGCCAGGTGCGCGAACTGTTCCTCGACGACGGCGACACGATTCCACCGCAGACCGCGGAAAACCTGCCCGAACCGCCACAGCTGCGTGCGATCAACAACGGTCAGCGCCGCTTCGCCGGTCTGATCTTCGCCGACATCGTCGGCTTCCGCCGACTGCGCGACGAGGAGCTGCCGCGCTTCTGGGAAGTGGTGATGGGTTCGATGGCACGCATCGTCGAACGCTTCGGAACACGCGTGCTGTTTCGCGGCACCTGGGGCGACGCGCTGCATCTGGTGACCGAGGATGCGCTGACCGCTGCAGAGATCGCGATCGCGATCCAGGCACGCTTCGAACAGCTGCGCGCAACCGAAACCGGCGGCCTCGCCGAGATCGAACTGCGCCTCGCCGCGCACTTCGGACCGGTCTTCGCCGGCCACGATCCGATCGTCGATGCGACCGTCTACTACGGCTCGCAACTGGCATTCACCGCACGCATCGAACCGATCACGCCGCCCGGCATGATCTTCGTTACCGAGTTGTTCGCCGCCAGGCTGATGCTCGACGCGGCACAGCGCTTCAAGCTTGAATACGTCGGCGAACTGGCGCTCGCCAAGCGCTACGGCAGTTACCGGATTTTCAGTCTGCGGGCAATCGACAGGCGCCGCTCGGCATTGAGCGACCCTGCAACGTCCAAGGCGACGCAAACCGGCGGTTGATCAGGCTTTCGACGCGCGCAGCAGCAGACCAGCGATCACGAAATTGACTGCGAGCAGGCCGAGCAGAATCCACAGGGCCAGCGGCCAGCGCTGCTGATCGGCGACCCAGGACATCACGCCGATCGCCGCCGCCGCCCCGGCATTGCCGACCAACCAGAAGCTGCTGACGGCAGTGCCGGCGAGTGCCGCGCCGCCGAGCCGCGCGACCACATCGACGAAAATCGGCAGCGGCGACAGCAGCAAGGCACCAATCAAAAAGCTCGCCAGCATCACCCAGATGAAATGACTCGACGTCAGCAGCACGATCGTCAACGGGATGCCGATGCCGGTCACCAACAGCATCAGCGGCCGCAGGCCTTGCTCGATATCGCGCATGCGCGGCAGCAGGCTCATGCCGAGAATGCCGCCGGCGAGAATCAGCAAGCCGGCAATGCCGGCCTGCGTCGCATTGATACCCTGCGGCAGCAACATCGGTTCGAGCCAGGTGAAAATCGCATTGGAATAACCGTTGGCAAAAAAGATCAGCAGTAGAATCGCGGCGAACAAACGGCTCTTCAGCAGCGTGCGCAGGCCGGCGAACCACGACAGCGTCGGCGACGACGATGCGGTTCCCGCGTGCAGCGAAGAATCTTTCGGTACGCCCAGCAGCGTTGCCAGCAATAAGGCTGCGAGTGCAAACACGTCGACCCACAAGCTTTCGTGCACATCGCCCGCGGCAGTCGGCGGCACCAGCAGAAATGCCAGACCGAGGCCGACGAAGATCGACAAGGTGCCGAGACCGGTCGCCTGCAGGCGCTCGTCTTCGGCGAACCAGACGCCAACTAGTTTCGAGATCAGCGCCATCACCAAGGGTTGTGCGATCGCCAGCACGGTTTGTCCGGCAAGCAATGCGGCCGCATTCGGCGCAAGCGCGCGCAGCGCAACGCCGAGCGTCATCAGCACGGCGCTCAGGTTCAGCGAGAAGCGCGCGCTGCGCCGGTCGATCAGCCATCCGCTCGGCAGCGCCAGCGGCAGGAACAGCAGCGGAAATACCAGCGACAACTGCCCGACTTCGCTGGCGCTCATGTGGTACTGCGCAGCCACGGTATCGGTGATCGGCGCGAAACGCAGCCATTCGAACTGCATCAGGCCGTTCCAGGCGCCATACAGTGCCAATACGCGCCAGCGTGCGTCTTTCATCCGCGCAGTTCCTTGCATTGGATCAAGGCGCTAGTCTCCGAACAGCGTGCGCAGGTACGGATTGACGAACACGCCCTGCGGATCGATGCGACGGCGCAGCGCATGAAACGCATCCCACTGCGGATACAGCGGCGCCAGTTCCTTCGCGGTCAGCGTATGCATCTTGCCCCAGTGCGGACGGCCGCCGTGGTTGCGGAAAATCGCTTCGGCGCCGCGGAAGTAAGGCGCGTAATCCATGCCCTTGTATTGATGCACCGAGATCGCCACCGCGTCGCGCCGATAGAACGGCGACAACCAGATGTCGTCGGCAGCGACGTAGCGATACTCGACCGGGAAGTGCACCAGGATGCGCTTCTTGTCGACGAACTCCGCGAGTTCGCGCAGCGCATCGGCGCCGTCTGGCGCCGGCAGTTCGTACTCCATTTCGTTGAAGCGCACCATGCGCAAGGTCGAGAACGCGCGATGGCTGCTGGCGACCATATGGCTTTCATCCGCGCCGGCCGACCAGGCGATGACTTTCGACATCGCCGGCGCCCAGTTCGGATTGGCGCGCGAGATACGCGACAGCAGATCGAGCGCACCGTTTTCCAGTACCAGTTCGGTGAACGTCGTCAGGCCGCGGTTCGATTCCGGCTCTTCGGTCGGATTCATCAGCTTGACCAGCGTGCGCCGCGTATGCGGACACCAGTAGAACTCGAAGTGGCGATAGTCGGCGGCGAATTGCGGCGCCCGCGCTAGGCACTCGTCGAGATCCATCGCCTGCTTGCTCAGCTTCAGGCGATACGCCTTTTCGAGCTTCACCGTGATCTTCGCCATCACGCCGAGCGAGCCGAGCGCGACGCGCGCGGCGGCGAACAGCTCCGGCTCCTGCGTGGCCGAGCATTCGACCGTCTCGCCGCCTGGCAGCACCAGCGTCAAGCCCAAGACTTGCGAAGAGATCGAGCCCAGTGCAGCACCGGTACCGTGCGTGCCGGTGGCGACCGCGCCGGCCAGCGCCTGCACATTGATGTCGCCGAGATTCAGCATCGAATAGCCGCGCTGCTCAAGCATGCCGCCGAGTGGGCGCAGTTGTGTACCAGCCCAGATCGTCGCCTGGCCGTCGGCGCAGCTTTCGATGCCCGAGAGTTGATCGAGCGACAGCAGCTGATCGTCGGTCGCCACCAGCGGCACGAACGAATGGCCGCTGCCGGATACGCGCAGCCGACGCCCGGCGGCAGCGGTATTGCGCACCACCGCTTGCAGCGCGGCAAGGCTGTCGGGCCGCGTGTACTGCTTCGGGGTGAATTGCACCGCGCCCGACCAGTTGCTCCAGCCGCGCTGGTTGACGCTGCCGGCCGGAGTTTCAACCAGCGTGTTGCTGCTCATCGGCGAACTCTCGGATTTAAAGGAAGCATTGATGCTGGCCGCGATAAGTCGCTGCCGCGCCGGCGATCTCACCGCCCTGCAGCAGCAACAGTTGCTCGAAGCGCTCGGCCAGTTCGCCGGCCTTGGCGTGACGAAAGAACAGCGGCTCGCCGATCTTGATCTGCACGCCGGCGGGCAGCACCACCGGCGTCTGCACTTCGCCGGCACCTTCCTGTGCGATCAGTTGCATGCCCGCCGGCAGATAAGGGCGCGGCAGACGATCTGCGCCGGCCGGACCGGAAGCGATGTAGCCGCCACCGCCGCAGGTGACGATGTCCGGCGTCGGCTGGCGCACCACCTGCAGCGCAAAGCACAGCGCCGGTGGATTGTGGAACTGTTCGAAGTGATCGAACAACCCGGGTGAATACAGGCCAGAACCCGCAGCGATTTCTGTCACCGAAGGATCGGCCGCCGTGCTTTCCAGGCTGCCGGTGCCACCGCCGTTGACGAACTCCAGCGCAAAGCCCGCCTCGCGCAGTGCCTGCACCGCGGCCTGGCGGCGCGCGCTGAGTTCACGCACCGAACGCCGCTTCAGCATCCGTAGCATCGCGTTTTTCAGTCCCTGCCCCGGCACCGCATCCTGCAATCCGGCAATCTGGCCTTCGTAGCCCATCAGCCCGACCAGTTTCAGCGTCTGCGGCGTCTGCGCGATGAGCTTGGCGAGCCCCACCACGGCGGCCGGTGCGGTCAACGGCGAGCGGCGCATGCCGAAATAGATTCCCGGAAAGCGCGACGACATATCGACGTCGATCGACAGCAGGAAACAGACTCCGAGCGCACGCGCACGCGCTTCGATCAAACTGATCTGCACAGGATCGTCGACCATCAGCACGATGCGCTTGCCGCGTTGCAGTTGCGCCGCCACCGCATCGAGGTCGGCCGCATCGACGGTTGGATAGGCCACCAGTAAATCATCGAAACCGAGCGACGCCAGCCAGGCCGCTTCGCGCGCCGAGTAACACAGCAGTCCCTGGAAGCGCGGCGACAGCGCCAGCATGCGGCGCAGCACTTCGACGCAGCGGATCGATTTGGTGCCGAGCCGGATCGGCAGGCCGCCGGCGCGCTTGAGCAGGTCCTGCGCATTGCGATCGAGCACGTCGAGATCGAGCAAGGCCAGCGGCAGCGGCCGGCCGGCTATCGCGCGACTCAACGCGCGATAGCGTTCCGCCGCCGCATCCACGCTCGACCGCGCCAGCCCGGCTTCGAGGTTCGACGATGACGATGCAATCCGCGTTCGCGTCTGGCTCAGCACCCTGGTTTCCGGCTCCATCGCGCTCATTGGGCGGCACTCTCGTCGGCCATCTCCAGCAGTCGCCGTGCCAGCCTTGCACGTTGCCGTGGCGTGAACGGCGACACCTGCAACAACTCCATGAACCACAGTCCTTCGGTCGCCAGATGCACGATCGCGGCGCGCTCGAAATCCATACCCTTGCTGGTCTCGGCAAATCGCTGATCGATGAACATGCGCATGCGCTCGACCAGCTTAGTGTTGTTGGCAACGGCGGCCAGCAGCGCGCCGCTGACACGATCGTCGCCTTGCAGATCGTCGACCGAGTTCTTCACGTAAGCCTTCAGCCGACGGCTCGGTGAATCCGGCATCTTCGCCGCAGCGGCGGCGATGCCCTGCGCATTGCCTGCGATGATGCGCTCGACCAATGCGGTCAGCAGCGCATTCTTCGACGGAAAGTTGTACATCACGCCGCCCTTGCTGGCACCGGCCTGCTTCGCCACTGCGTCGAGCGTCAGCTTGGCGACGCCTTGTTTCAGCACCACGGCTTCGGCGGCATCCAGCATGGTTTCGCGCGAGCTGGGTCGGCCACGTGTACGCGTCGCGGGTGACACTGCCTTGGACATGACTTCACGGACCTTGTGTGCAGTTAAATAATGTACCGACCGGTCGGTAACGTAATTGTCGCGCGACGATCGTGTCAAACGCCCGAACGTCGCCACCGGCAAATCGACAAACATGGCTGGTGACGCGCGCTGAAAAGCCGGGTCGGTCATCGCGCACTGACGCTGACACTGACTTCGGTGGCATCCGCAAGATTTTGCAAGATCAAACGTCCGGCGCCTGCTGCCGAGGTGATCTGTGCACCGCTGACAGTCACCGTGTAGCCGTTCGGATAGTGCAGCGCCAGCGGCAGATAGATTTCGGTCGGCCCAGTCGCAGCGCGCGGTGTATAGCGATAACTGAATGCACCGGACTCGGCATCGAACGACAGCGCCTCCGGGATGCCGGCGGTGAACTGCGGATAGCTGCGCTCGAGCAGCTTCAGCTTGGCCGTCTTCACCGTCGTCAGATCGGCATCGTCGGTGAACAGGCTTTGCGTATTGCCGCCAGAAGTGGTCGGGTCGTTCCAGTACTTGTAGGCCCAGTACATCCAGCCGAGCAGCTGCGCGTCGAACAGTGTGGTCGAGCGCGTGATCTCGTCGGGATCGTCGGTGGCGCCGAACTCGGTGACGAGGCTGGCCGCACCGAGCCGCGCGGCGCCAGACTTCGCCTGGTTATAAACGAGGCTGTTGAGAATGCTGCAGGTGATCTGCCCCAGCGGCAGCAGCTTGCTGTCCGGCACCGGGCAGTACAGATGCCAGGAGAAACCGAGCGCGGCATCGTCGACCGGCGTCTTCGCACCGAGGTAGCTGGGCGCACCGTAACTGATCAGCACCA
>JAQGNU010000053.1 GCA_028291645.1 Nevskia sp. | reverse complement strand
CTGTTCCTGCAGAACATCACCGGCTTCATGGTCGGCAAGGAATACGAACAGCGCGGCATCACCAAAGACGGCGCCAAGATGATCATGGCGGTGTCGTGTTCGGAAGTGCCGAAGTTCACCGTCATCGTCAATGGCTCGTTCGGTGCCGGCAACTACGGCATGAGCGGCCGCGCGTTCGATCCGCGCTTCCTGTTCATGTGGCCGCAGAGCCAGATTTCGGTGATGGGCGCGGAGCAGGCGGCGAACACGCTGGCCGACGTCAAGATCCGGCAGCTCGCACGCCACGGCAAGCAGCTCACGCCGGAAGAAGTCGCGACAATCCGCGAGCCGGTGCTGGCCGACGTCAAGCGCCAGTCGAGTGCACTGTATTCGACGTCCGAGGTCTGGGACGATGGCATTCTCGATCCGGTGGACACCCGCAACGCGCTCGGCATCGCGCTCAGCGCTGCACTGAATACGCCGATAGGCGATCCGCGTTACGGTGTGTTCCGTATGTAAGCAGTCAACCGAAGCGCGCCGCAGAGCCGTCGAGGAGAGCTTGAATGAGTGACTTGAATGAGTGATAGCCACGGCATCGGCGTCGACACGCGTTATATCGACGCGTATCGGCGCTCGCTGGCTGATCCGGCTGGGTTCTGGGGCGAGCAGGCGCAGGCGCTGCAGTGGACGCGGCGCTGGGACCGCGTGCTCGACGACTCGGCTGCGCCGCTGTATCGCTGGTTCAGCGGCGGACGTCTCAACACCTGCTACAACGCGCTCGACCGCCATGTCGAAAACGGTCGTGCCGAGCAGACTGCGCTGATCTACGACAGTCCGCTCACCGGCGCCGTCGAGCACTTTACTTATCGCGCGCTGCGCGATGCGGTCGCGCTGTTCGCCGGCGCGCTCGCCGCCAACGGCGTGCGTCACGGCGATCGTGTCGTCATCTACATGCCGGTGGTGCCGCAGACGCTGATTGCGATGCTCGCCTGCGCCCGCATCGGTGCAGTGCATTCGGTGGTGTTCGGCGGTTTCGCCGCGATGGAACTGGCCAAGCGTATCGACGACGCCAAGCCGCGCGTGGTGGTGTCGGCATCCTGCGGCATCGAGCCCGGCCGGGTCGTGCTGTACAAGCCGCTGCTCGATGAAGCACTGCAGATCGCGCAGCATAAGCTTGAGCGCTGCATCGTGCTGCAGCGGCCGCAGGTGCGGGCAGCGCTGCAGGCCGGGCGCGATCTGGATTGGAACGAGGCGGTGGCTGCGGCGCAACCGGCAGCGTGCGCGGACACTGCAGCGACCGATCCGCTCTACATCCTCTACACCTCCGGAACGACGGGTAAGCCCAAGGGCGTGGTGCGCGATCACGGCGGCCATGCAGTGGCGCTACAGTTTTCGATGCGGGCGGTCTACGACATCCATCCCGGCGAAGTTTTCTGGGCGATGTCCGATGTCGGCTGGGCGGTCGGCCACTCCTACATGGTCTACGCACCGCTGCTGATCGGCGCGACCTCGGTGATGTACGAAGGCAAGCCGGTCGGCACGCCCGACGCTGCTGCGTTCTGGCGCGTGATCGCGCAGCATCGCGTGAAAGCGCTGTTCACCGCGCCGACCGCATTCCGTGCGATCAAGAAGGACGATCCGCGTGGTGAATTGATTGCGGGCCATGATTTATCCAGCTTGAAGACACTATTCCTGGCTGGCGAGCGCTGCGATCCGGACACCATCGCCTGGGCGCAGGACAAATTGCAGGTGCCGGTGGTCGACCACTGGTGGCAGACCGAAACCGGCTGGCCGGTGGCGGCGAACTGCCGCGGACTGCAGCCGATGCCGATCAAACCGGGTTCGGCGACGGTGCCGGTGCCCGGCTATGACGTGCAGGTGCTGGATGAAGTCGGTGCGCCGGTGCCGGCCGGCACCATCGGCAACATCGTCATCAAGCTGCCGATGCCGCCGGGCACGCTGCCGACCTTGTGGCACAACGATGCGGGTTACATCAGCACCTATCTGACGCGCTATCCCGGCTATTACCTGACCGGCGACGCCGGCTATATCGATGACGATGCTTACGTCTGGGTGATGTCGCGCATCGACGACATCATCAATGTCGCCGGCCATCGGCTGTCGACCGGTGCAATGGAGGAAGTGCTGGCGGGCCATGCGGACGTCGCTGAGTGTGCGGTGATCGGCGTCGCCGATGCCTTGAAGGGGCAGCTGCCGGTGGGCCTGGTGGTACTCAAGGCCGGCGTGCAGCGGCCGCACGCGGAGATCGTGCAGGAACTGGTGTTGCGGGTGCGCGAGCAGATCGGAGCGGTCGCGGCATTCAAGCAGGCGACGATCGTCGCCCGCCTGCCGAAAACGCGCTCCGGCAAAGTGCTGCGCGCGACCATGCGTGCGATTGCCGACGGCCGTAGCTACAACGCGCCGGCGACGATCGACGATCCAAACATACTGCCGGAAATCAGCCAGGCCTTGGAGAAACTGGGACTGACCAAACCGACTTGATCGCAGAGCGCTGTGAGCGCTCGACTGAATGAGTTGTCAGCAGGACGAGTGGCTACGTTTGCACAAGCGTGGCAGGGGGCCAATAAAAAATGCGCCTAGTCAGTATGGGTGATGCCCCTGCTAGATGCGCAGCCTACGTTGGCCGGCAGTGATCGAATGTTTGACTGGGGGAGCGATGCGATATGGGTTTCCATAACTATAAATTTGTCCGCGTATATGGTTTGAGAGGCGGTTTGAGAGGGGTACTGGCTGCACTGGTGATGACGCTTGTTGGATGGATTCCCGCAACGGCGCTGGCGGGTTCGTTCGACCTCGGCGCCGATACCGCAGTGTCGTACAAGCTGACGCTCGGCTACGGTGTGGCAATGCGTACCGAGGGACGTTCCGGTGCCTTGGTCAACGCCGAAGTCAATCCGCTGCAGTTGCATCTGACCTTGCAGGACTATCTGGCCGGCCGGGCGTTCGATCACACCGGCCTGTCGAATACGATCAACTTCGACGATGGCGATCGCAACTTCAAGGCCGGCAGCCTGGTCAACAATCGCGTCAGCGGCCTCGCAGAAATCCAGGTGATCCACAAGAACTACGGCATCGTCGCCAGCGGCGATGGTTTCTACGATCAGGTCTATCACCATCCGAACGACAACAACTCGCCGGAGACCACCAACAAAACTGGTCCCAACAATCATTTCAGCTCGGGTGCGCGTTATTACGACGGACAACGCGTGCGTCTGCTCGAGGCCTACGGCTTCGCCGACTGGTCGCTCGGCGGCGAGAGTTTTCTGAATGTCCGCGCGGGCAAACAACTGGTCGCCTACGGCGAGAGCCTGTTCTTCGGCGGCATCTCCAACGCGCAGGCGCCGAACGATGCGACCAAGGCTTTCATCCCCGGCGCCGAGGTCAAGGACATCCTGCTGCCGCTGAACCAGGTGTCGTTCCAACTCGGCGTCACCAATGACCTCTCGCTGGTCGGCACCTATCAGCTCAACTATCACGCCACCGAAGTGTTTCCGGTCGGTGATTTCTATTCGATCCAGGACGAAGTGGGTCCGGGCGGCCAATTCGCCTACGGTTCCATCAATCCGCTGAATCTCGACGGCTGTCCGGGGCTGCTCAAGTTCGGTCCGATCGATCTCAGCGGTTTGTGCAATCTCGGCGGTATCGGCGGCACGCTGTTCAACGCACCGGCCACGATCAACACGGCGCGCGGCCCCGACATCAAGCCGAGCAACTGGGGACACTTTGCGGTCGGCCTCAAGTATCAGCTGACGCCGGTCACCAATGTCGGCCTGTTCTACTTGCGCTACGCCGACGAAACGCCGGCAGTGGTGCTCAACGCGGGCTATCCGGTGATCGGTACGCTGGCCGGGGTGCCGGTGACGACGCAAGCGTTCAACTTGCCGGAGCCGACCTCGTACCAGGTCAAATACTTCGACGGCATTCACTTGTACGGAACGAGTTTCTCGACTGTGCTCGGGCCGCTCAACGTCGCCGGTGAAGTCAATTATCGCGACGGCCAGGATGTCGGCGTGCAGGCCATGGTTGGCGGCTTGCTGAATCCGATCTATAGCCGCGCGAAAGTCGGCCAGGTGCTGACCTCCGCGATCGCGGCCACCAATCCGGGCATCTTCTTCGATGAGATCAACATCGTCGGTGAAGCCGGTGTCATCCATGTGTTCAGTGTCGATGCCATCGAACAGTCGCCGGCCATCTTCCCGGTCGGCAACGGCGACCAGACCATGGGCAGCAGAACCGCCTGGGGTTTCCAGGTGCTGGCATTGCCGAAGAACCACAATGTTTTTTCCGGCATCGATATCACCTATCCGATTTCGTTCGCGACCATCGTCAAGGGCAATCCGGCAGCGCAGGGTCTGTTCGGCCCGCTGTACGCGGAAGGCGATCAACGGGTCACCGTCGGCGTCGGCGCGACTTATCTCGACAATCTGGAAGTCGGTGTCGGCTACAACATCTTCCTCGGCGATGCGACACGCACCATCCGCGGCAGCCAGTTGCTGCAGCATCCGTATACGGATCGCGACAACGTCACCTTTAGCATCAAGTACAACCTATGACTCGGGTGCGTTTGCGGCGGCGACGGTACGAGTGTGACTGCCGGCGTCGGTGGGTGTGCGGCGAGCGGAACCCAGGCGGCCGTCCGTTGTACGATATCGCATGAGCGCTAAACCATTCGACGCCGCCGATTTCCGCCGTGCCCTGGGCAGCTTTGCGACCGGGGTCACGATCATCACCACGCGCAGCGCCGATGGCACGCCCTTCGGGCTCACGGTCAATAGCTTCAATTCGGTCTCGCTGAATCCGCCGCTGGTGCTGTGGAGTCTGGCGACCAGTTCACTGAGCCTGCCGGCGTTCCAGTCGGCGCCGCATTGGGCGGTGCATGTGCTGGCCGCCGATCAGGATGGACTGTCCGGTCGCTTCGCCAAACGTGGTGAAGATAAATTCGCCGGCCTCGATATCGAAACCGGTGTCGAGGGCGTGCCGCTGCTGCGCGGCTGCATGGCGCGCTTCCAGTGCCGCACCGCGTTCCAGTACGAGGGCGGCGATCACGTCATCTTTATCGGCGAGGTCCTGTCGTTCGATCGCAACGATGCGCCGCCGCTGGTGTTCCATGGCGGCAAGTACGCGCACGCGACGCTGCGCGATCCGCCGGATCTGCAGCCGCGCAGCGCCCATCTGGCCGGCAGCTTCGGCGACGATTTCCTCGGCTATCAACTCGGCCGCAGCCATTTCCGCTTCCTCGCGCAAATCCGCCGCTATCTGACCGACGCGCATCTGAGCGATGAAGATTTCTACGTGCTGTCCGCGCTGACGCTGAAGGCACGTCTCACGGTTGCCGATCTCGACGCCGGCATGGCCGGCATCCTCGATGAGAGCGGACATCGCGCGCTGGCCTCACTGATCGAGCGCGGACTCGTACGCAGCTCGGCGACCGACAAGCAGATTTATGAATTGACCGACAGCGGCCGCGACAGCGCGCTGCGCGTGATTTCCGCAGCCAAGGCGGTGGAGCAGCAAGTCCTGCATCGCCTCGGTCCCGGCGAAGCGCCGGTGCTGAAGTCTCTGCTGGCGCGACTGCTGAACGTCATCGATCCCGCTGCCAATGCCCTCTGGCAGGAAAAAAACGCCGACGAAGGAGCACCTGCCGCCGCCCATATGCGATGATGCGCGAATGGGCAGGGCATTCGACCAGCGAATGCCCCGACTGGTGTTGAAAAGGAGTCGGTTAAGGTTGTGTAGCAAGTGCCCCGCCGCTATACTTACCGACTACGCGGTGCGGGGTGGAGCAGTCTGGCAGCTCGTCGGGCTCATAACCCGAAGGTCGTAGGTTCGAATCCTACCCCCGCTACCAACAACTGGTTGCAGCACCAGGCCCCGCGAGGGCCTTTTTTGTTGGCCGCGCCGGAGCTTCGCAGATGTCCCAGTACGGGCAGTGGGGGCAGCGCCGGCGCAAGTTCGGTCAGGTTGGCCGGGCGTAACGCAGACGCAGGGATGCCTGCTTGCGGAGGAACTTTGGCAGTAGTGAGCAACAGATTGAATGACTTGTTAGAGCCGGTCGTCAACGACCTGGGCTACGAGTTGGTTTTGCTTGAATTCAACCCATATAAGGGTGGTTCGACGCTGCGTATTTACATTGATGCCGTAGCCGGCATCACGCTGGAAGATTGCGAAAAAGTGAGCCGTGAAGTGGCGGCGTTGCTGGATGTGGAAGATGCGATCGAGCAGGCCTACCGGCTGGAAGTGTCCTCTCCGGGACTCGACCGGCCGCTGGTGACGCCGGCGCATTTCCAGCGGTTTAAAGGCGAAGCGGTGAAGGTGCAGATGCTGGTGCCGCAGAACGGGCGTAAACGCTTTCAGGGCGTGATCGCCGAATGTGATGTGGAGTCCGTGGTCCTCGAAGCACCCGAGGGCCGCTATGTATTGCCGTTGGCCGACATCGAGCGGGCACGGTTGGTACCCAACTTTGCCACCAAACTTAATTTAGGAAAGACGGGCTGATGAACAACAAAGATCTCCTGCTGATGGCCGAAGTCCTCTCGAACGAGAAGGGCGTGGAACAGGAAGTCGTGTTCGAAGCCCTTGAGGCCGCGCTCGCCTCGGCCAGCAAGGAACACTACGGTGCCGACTGGGATATCCGTGTCGCCATCGATCGCAAGACCGGCGAATACGAAACCTTCCGCGTCTGGACCGTGCTCGACGACGAAGACGAAAACTTCGAATCGCCGGCGCGCCAGATTCTGCTGGCGCGTGCGCAGATGGACAACCCGGAAGCCCAGGTCGGCGACGTGCGCGAACAGGCGCTGCCGTCCGTCGATTTCGGCCGCATCGCTGCGCAGAAAGCCAAGCAGGTGATTTTCCAGCGCGTGCGCGACGCCGAACGTGCGCGCGTGGTCGAGGCCTACCAGGAACGCGTCGGCGAACTGATGACCGGCATCGTCAAGCGCATGGAGCGCGGTGCGGTGATCGTCGATCTCGGCGGCACCACCGAAGCGATCATTCCGCGCGAGCATGTGGTGCCGCGCGAACCGCTGCGCCCGGGTGACCGCGTGCGCGGCTATCTGTACGAAGTCAGCCCGCAGATTCGCGGCCCGCAGCTGTTCCTGAGCCGTACCTCGCCGAAGTTCCTGATGGAACTGTTCAAGCTCGAGGTGCCGGAAATCGCACAGGGCCTGATCGAGATCAAGGGTGCCGCACGCGACCCGGGCCTGCGCGCGAAGATCGCGGTGCAGGCCAAGGATAAGCGTATCGATCCGGTCGGCGCCTGCGTCGGCATGCGCGGTTCGCGCGTGCAGAGCGTGTCCAACGAACTCGCCGGCGAGCGCATCGACATCGTGCCCTGGGACGAGAACATCGCGCAGTTCGTCATCAATGCGATGGCGCCGGCGGAAGTCGAATCGATCATCGTCGATGAAGAGGCACACGCGATGGCGATTGCCGTCGCCGAAGAAAAGCTGGCGCAGGCGATCGGCCGCGGCGGCCAGAACGTGCGGCTTGCGTCAGAACTGACCGGCTGGGTGCTGAACGTGATGACCGCCACCGAGGCGGAGAGCAAGAAGGACCAGGAAAACCAAGCCGTGCTGCAGCTGTTCATGGAGCAGCTCGACGTCGATGCCGACATCGCTTCGATCCTGGTGCAGGAAGGCTTTGCCTCGGTCGAGGAAGTTGCCTACGTGCCGCCCGAGGAACTGCTCGGCATTGCCGAGTTCGACGAACAGGTGGTCGAAGAGTTGCGCAACCGCGCGCGCGACGTACTGCTGAACAAGGCGCTGGCGAAGGCTGAGGAAGCCGCGTCGGTGAAGCCGGCCGATGATCTGCTGGCGGTCGATGGCGTCGACGAAGAGCTGGGCTACAAATTGGCCACGGCTGGCGTCATCACGCGCGACGATCTGGCCGATCTCGCCACCGACGAACTGCTGGAAAAAGTCCCCCATCTCGATGAGGCCGTTGCCCGGCAGCTGATCATGGCTGCGCGTGGTTTCAGCACTCAACAAGCCTAAAGTTAAAGAGTCCGAATGAGTACATTGACGGTATCCGATCTGGCAGCCGAGCTGCATAAGCCGGTGCCGGAAATGCTTTCCCAGTTGAAACTGGCGGGCGTCAGCGTGGCCGACGAAAAATCGCCGATCAGTCCGACCGATAAGATGGCGCTGCTGGCGCATCTGCAGAAGACTGCGCGCACCTCGACCGTGCTGAACACCGGCAATCCGGGCCGCATCACGCTGAAGCGCAAGGAAACCACCGAGCTGAAGCTCGGCGGCGGCCGCGGCGCGCCGACCAAGACGGTCAGCATCGAGGTGCGCAAGCGCCGCACCTACGTCAAGGCGGATGAGGCCGACGGTAGCGACGAGGCCATCGACGCCGCCGCCGAAGCGGCCGAAGCGGCGGCGCAGGCTCGGCGCGAAGCCGAGGCACATGCCGCGGCGGAAGCCGCCGCCCGGCGGGTGCAGGACGAAGCCGCGCGCAAGCTGCGCGAGGAAGAAATGCAGCGCCAGCAGGCGGAAGCCGAGGCTTCGCAGAAGCAGCAAAGCGAGCACCAGGATCGTTTGAAGAGCGATCCGATCTACCGCGCGCGCGCCGATGCCGAGTCTTCGCGCAAGCGTGCCGCCGAGAATCTGCGCCGCGCGACCGAAGTGCGTGTGGTGCCGCAGGCGCCGACCCCGGCGCCGACGCCCGTCGCGGCGAAGAAGCCGGAAAAGGATCGCGCCGCCCGCGGCGGGCGCAACGAATTGCATCTGGGCGAAGGCAAAGGCGGCCGTCGCGAGAAGAAATCGAAGAAGCCGAGCGGCCAAATCCGCGTCGACAATCTGCATGTGTTCGAGAAGCCGACCGCGCCGGTGGTGCGTGAAGTCGAAGTGCCGGAAGCGATCACCGTGGGCGAGCTGGCCAACCGCATGGCGGTGAAGGCCACCGAGCTGATCAAGGTGATGATGAAGAACGGCATGATGGCGACCATCAACCAGAGCATCGATCAGGACACCGCGATGCTGATGGTCGAGGAGCTCGGCCACAAGGGTCGCGCGGTCAAGGACAGCGATACTGAAGAGGGCCTGATCCAGGCCGTCGCCGGCGATGCCAACAAGGATTTGCCGACCGCGCCGCGGCCGCCGGTCGTCACCATCATGGGGCACGTCGATCACGGCAAGACTTCGCTGCTCGACTACATCCGCAAGACCCGCGTCGCCGCCGGCGAAGCGGGCGGTATCACCCAGCACATCGGTGCGTATCACGTGACCACGCCGAAGGGTGTGATCACCTTCCTCGATACGCCGGGCCATGCCGCGTTCACACGCATGCGCGCGCGCGGCGCGCAGATCACCGACATCGTCATCCTGGTGGTTGCCGGCGACGACGGCGTCAAGCCGCAGACCAAGGAAGCGATCCAGCACGCCAAGGCCGCGAAAGCGCCGATCATCGTGGCGGTCACCAAGATCGACAAGCCCGGCGCCGATCTCAGCCGCGTCAAGAACGAACTGGTGAAGGAAGAAGTGATTCCGGAAGAGTACGGCGGCGACGTGCAGTTCGTCGGCGTGTCCTCGATTACCGGCGAAGGCATCGATACACTGCTCGACGCGATCCTGTTGCAGGCTGAAGTGCTGGAACTGACCTCGCCGATCGACGGCTCCGCCCGCGGCACCATCGTCGAGTCTTCGCTCGAGAAAGGCCGTGGCCCGGTTGCCACCGTGCTGGTGCGCGCCGGTATCCTGCGTCAGGGCGACATCATCCTCACCGGCCCGTATTTCGGCCGCGTGCGCGCGATGTTCGACGAGGCCGGCAAGCCAATCAAGGAAGCTGGTCCGTCGATTCCGGTGGCGGTGCTTGGTTTGTCGGGCGCACCGGATGTCGGTGACGATGTCGTCGTCGTTGCCGACGAACGCAAGGCGCGCGAACTCGCCGAACTGCGCGAAGTGAAGCTGCGCGAAGCCAAGCTGGCGTCGTCGCAGGCGGTGCGCATGGATCAGGTGTTCTCGCGCATGGGCGATGGCGAGCACAAGGTGCTCAACCTGATGATCAAGGCGGACGTGCAGGGCAGCGCCGAAGCGCTGACCGAATCCTTGCGCAAGATGCCGAGCGCCGAGGTCAAGATCAACGTCGTCTCGAGCGCGGTCGGCGGCATCAGCGAGTCGGATGTCGATCTCGCGCTGGCCTCGCGCGCGATCATCATCGGCTTCAACGTCCGTGCCGACAGCGTGGCGCGTCGCCGCATCCAGGACAACGGCGTCGACATGCGTTACTACAGCATCATCTACGAAGTGCTGGATGATGTGGCGAGCGCGGTGTCGGGTCTGCTGGGTACCGAAACGCGCGAGCAGATCGTCGGTGTCGCCCAGGTGCGCGACGTGTTCCGCAGTTCCAAGCTCGGCAACATCGCCGGCTGTCTGGTGATGGATGGCGAAGTGCGGCGCGGTCTGCCGATCCGCGTGTTGCGCAATAACACGGTGATCTACGAAGGCGAACTCGAAAGCTTGCGCCGCTTCAAAGACGACGTTAATAAAGTCGAAGCCGGCACCGAGTGCGGCATCGGCGTGAAGAACTACAACGACGTCAAGCCGGGCGACCAGATCGAATGCTTCGAACGCATCGAAGTCAAGCGCACGGTGAAGGCGGAGGCGTAAGCCTCGCAGCCCATGCCGAGAGAATATCCACGCGCTGCGCGTCTCGCGCCGCAATTGCAGCGCGAACTGACCGAGCTGATCCGCGATGAATTGACCGATCCGCGCATCGGTCAGGTCACCGTCACGCACGTCGATTGTTCGCCGGATCTGCGCAACGCCAAGATCTCGATCAGCTCGTTCGGCGATGACGCGCAGCTGCGCGTCGCCGTCAAAGTGCTGGAAGGTGCGGCGATGCGTTTGCGGCGTTCGCTCGGTTCGCGCCTGAAAATGCGCTACACGCCGCAGCTGCGTTTCGTTGCCGACATGGCGCTGCGCGAAGGCGACCGCATCAGCGTGCTGATCCGCGCCGCGACCGCGCGTGACAAGGCGCAACCGGCACAAGGCCCTGTAACGGTCGGCCCCAGTGACGAACCTGCCAAGAAGGACTGAGCGCCGCGCAGTCGACGGCGTCCTGCTGCTCGATAAACCCGCTGGGCTGACTTCGAATGCTGCGCTGCAAAGGGTCAAGCGGCTGCTATGGGCGGACAAGGCTGGTCATACCGGCAGCCTCGATCCGCTCGCGACTGGCTTGCTACCGATCTGCCTGGGGCAGGCGACCAAGCTGTCTGCGTATCTGCTCGATGCCGACAAGACCTATCGCGCGAGCGTGCGACTCGGCGTCAAAACCAACACCGGCGATGCCGACGGCAAGCCGATCGCCGAATCGATTCCGCATTCGACAAGTGCGGACTTCGAAGCGCTGATTCCGAGATTTCTCGGCCCCATCCGGCAGATTCCGCCGATGTATTCGGCGATCAAGCGCGAGGGGTTAAAGCTTTATAAGCTGGCGCGCGAAGGCATCGAAGTCGAACGCGAACCGCGCGACGTGGTGATTCACGAACTGCGGCTCACCGCCTTCGACAGCGACCGCTTCGAATTCGAAGTGCGCTGTTCCAAAGGCACCTATGTGCGCACGCTCGCGGAAGACTGGGCTGCCGCTGCCGGTGAACACGCGCATCTGTCGGCGCTGCGTCGCATCGGCCTCGGTCGTTTCGAAGCGGCCGCGATGGTCGATCTGCAGACGCTGGAGGATTGCGCCGACGCGGAGGCGCGTCGCCAGCGGTTCCTGCAACCGTCGCTCGCGGTACTCGCGCATTGGCCGCGGGTGGCGGTGACACCGGCTGACGAACGGCGACTACGCGCGGGCACGCCGATTCCGATTGCCGCAGACGCGCCGGCTGGCTTGCTGTGCGTCGTCAATGGCGCCGGCAGCCTGATCTGGCTGGGCGAGCACGATGGCCAGGGCGTTTTAGCGCCGCGGCGCTGGCTCGGCCGCGAGGTTCCCGAGGAATCGGCTGCAACAACCGGGCTGTCCGGCGATTGATCGGTCGCTAGTTGTCGCGCAAGGCCCCGCCAGCTAAAATAGCTTGTTAACCCATCGAAAAACATACTCTGGAGTTGTAAATGCCGTTGTCCGTTGATCAAAAACGCGCCGTCGTCGAAAAGCACCAGCGCGGTAAAGCCGATACCGGTTCGCCGGAAGTCCAAGTGGCACTGCTGACCGAGCGTATCAACAGCCTCGGCGGTCACTTCGAAGCGAACAAGAAAGACCATCATTCGCGCCGCGGCCTGCTGAAGATGGTGAATCAGCGCCGCACGCTGCTCGACTATCTGAAGCGGGAAGATGAGAGCCGTTATTCGAAGCTCATCGCAGATCTCGGACTGCGCCGTTAAGGCGCAGTTTTCGTTTCCCCCTTTCGAAAATTAGAGTCGAGCACACTATGGTCAATTCCGACGCATATCCCGTCGCGCCCGTCAAAAAAACATTCCGCTACGGCGCGCACGAAGTCACCTTCGAGACCGGCGCTGTTGCGCGTCAGGCTACCGCAGCCGTTATCGTCAGCGTCGACCAGACCGTGGTCATGGTCACCGTCGTCGCCAAGAAGGAAGCGAAGGAAGGCCAGGACTTCTTTCCCCTCACCGTCGACTACATGGAGCGCACCTACGCCGGTGGCCGCATCCCGGGTGGCTTCTTCAAGCGTGAAGGCCGCCCCACCGAAAAAGAAACGCTGACCTCGCGGCTGATCGATCGCCCGCTGCGTCCGCTGTTCCCGGAAGGTTTTTACAACGAAATCCAGGTTGTCGCGACGGTGCTGTCGCTGAACCCGCAGGTGCCTGGCGATATTCCGGCGCTGCTTGGTGCGTCCTGCGCGATGGCGCTGGCCGGTGTGCCGTTCCAGGGCCCGATCGGCGCTGCCAAAATCGGTTACGCCGATGGTGCCTACATCCTCAACCCGACCGTCAAACAGCTCGAAACCTCGCAGCTGGAGCTGGTCGTCGCCGGCACCAGCGACGCGGTACTGATGGTGGAATCAGAAGCCGAACAGCTGTCCGAAGAAATCATGCTCGGCGCCGTGTTGTTCGGTCATGAGCAGATGCAGGTCGCGATCCAGGCGATCAACGAACTGGTTGGTGAAGTCGGCAAACCGAAGTGGGATTGGAAGCCGTCCGAGTCGGCACACGAACTGGTCACTGCAATCGGCGTGTACGAATCCGAAGTGGTCAAGGCTTACGCTGTTGCCGACAAGCAGTTGCGTCGCGATCAGCTCGCGATGGTGCGCAGCCAGGCGGTCGAAGCGCTGGCCGGTGGCCAACAACCGAAGTTCGATGTCGGCAAGGTCAAGACCGCGTTCGAAGAACTCGAATCGCGCGTCGTCCGCAACCGCATTCTCGATGGTCAGCCGCGCATCGACGGTCGCGACAACAAGACCGTACGCGGTCTGGCTATGGGCGTCGGCGTGTTGCCGCGCACGCATGGCTCGGCGATCTTCACGCGCGGCGAAACCCAGGTGCTGGCGGTTGCAACGCTTGGCACCGGCAAGGACGCGCAGCTGATCGACGATGTCGGCGGCGAGTATCGCGAGCAGTTCATGCTGCACTACAACTTCCCGCCGTACTGCGTTGGTGAAACCGGCCGTTTGAACGCGCCGAAACGCCGCGAGATCGGTCACGGACGTCTGGCCAAGCGCGGCGTCGCCGCGGTCATGCCGGATCTCGAGAAGGAATTCCCGTACGTCGTCCGCATCGTTGCCGAAGTCACCGAATCCAATGGTTCCAGTTCGATGGCCAGCACCTGTGCGGCCAGCCTGGCATTGATGGACGCGGGCGTGCCGATCAAGGCGCCGGTGGCCGGCGTGGCGATGGGTCTGATCAAGGAAGGCCAGCGCTGGGCCGTGCTCACCGATATCCTCGGCGACGAAGATCACCTTGGCGACATGGACTTCAAGGTCACCGGTACCACCAGCGGCGTCACCGCGCTGCAGATGGATATCAAGATCACCGGCATCACCGGCGAGATCATGAAGCAGGCGCTGGAGCAGGCCAAGGCCGGCCGTCTGCACATTCTCGAAGCGATGGTGAAGGTGCTCGATAAGCCGCGCCAGGAGATGTCGGAATTCGCGCCGCGCATCACCACGATCAAGGTCCATCCGGACAAGATTCGCGACATCATCGGCAAGGGCGGCGTCACCATCCGCGCGATCACCGAAGAGACCGGCACCAGCATCGACATCGACGACGATGGCACCGTCAAGATTGCGGCGGTCGATGGCGATGCCGCCAAGGCTGCCATTGCCCGTATCGAAGCGCTGACGCGCGACGTTCAGGTCGGTGAGATCTATGAAGGCAAGGTCGCCAAGCTGATGGACTTCGGCGCTTTCGTGACGATCCTGCCGGGCAAGGACGGCCTCGTGCACATTTCACAGATTTCGGACAAGCGTGTCGAAAGCGTTTCGGACGAACTCAGCGAAGGCCAGACGGTACGCGTAAAGGTGCTCGAGATCGATCGCCAGGGCCGTATCCGCCTGTCGATGAAGTCGATCGACGTCGCCGCTCCGTAAGGCGGCCGCGCTTTACGCATAACAATATGCTCCTGGGGTTGCTCCCGGGAGCAAGTTGTTGCACACTTCCGGCGCTCGTTGCACCACACGCCGCTTCAAAGCAGAGCAGGGCAACGACCACCAAAAAAAACCCCCTAATGACTTAGGGGGCAAGGTGCGAGAAAGGCGCAAGGCCTTTCTGGAGGAGGCTTCCGGCAACGCTCTATTAAAAAATTATTAAGCGTTGCTTGCATTAATTTTGTTGCACTGCAGTATATGGAAGCTTGTCGATGCTGTCAACAACGAGCTTTTGAATTTATCCCCAGTTCAATCAGACGGTTAGCTGATGAATGTGCGTCGGTTCAAGTTGCCGCCGCCGCTTTTTAGGGTGATCCGAAACGCCCCGATCCGGACCGAGTGAAGCTCAATCTTCGTCTTTCTCGCGCAGCGGAGTGATCGATTTCGCACGCGACAGGCTCTTCAGGAATTCCTTGCGTACCGAGCGCCAAATCGGCACCTGCTTGTCTGCGAGTTCCTTCAAGCGCAGCACCGGATTGGCCGCCGCCTGACCCAGCAGGCCTTTCAGCTGATCGCTGAAGTGATGCTGCTGTTCCAGGTAAAGCTGCATCGACAGTTCGAGATAGCGACTGATGCTGGTCTGCATCGGATCGCCGTAGACGCGGATGATGTGCGTCAGCAGATCCGAACTGAAAATCGGATTGCCGCCCTCCTCCTGCTCGGAAATCACCTGCAGCAAAATGCTGCGCGTAATGTCCTCGCGGCTGCGCTTATCCTCGACGCGAAAGCGTACGTTGCTCAACACGAGCTGGCGTACTTCCTCGAGTGTGATGTAGCGGCTGACGTTGGTGTCGTACAGGCGCCGGTTCGGATACTTCTTGATGACGCGGATATCGTTCATGCGGGTCCGATGTTGCAATGCGGACAAGCATGCCAGATGAGAGTGGCTGTCACCAAGCGCCTACGTCGGCTGGTGCTGGCAGTCTGGTCAGCTGAGGCACTTGGCGCAGGGTCCAGCCGACAGTCGCCCATTGGAGAATTTCCGCCGCACCGGCCTGGCGCAATGACGCCGGAGGCTGCTGACCCAGCCGGCTCAGACATGCGAACAAATTGTCGACCACGCTGTACGCATCGATCGATGCCGCATGATTCTGTTTGCTCAGCTTCTGGCCTTGCGCATCGACCAATACCGGAATGTGGAGATAGGCGGGCTGCGCCAGATCGAGCAGCTGCCGCAGATAGCGCTGCTTAAAGCTGGAACCGATGAGGTCCGCACCGCGCACCACTTCGGTGATGCCCTGCTGCTGTTCGTCGATGACGCAGGCGAGTTGGTAGGCGATCTGACCGTCGGCACGACGCACGATGAAATCGCCGACGTCGCGTTCGAGTTGGCGTCGCAACCGGCCCTGGCAGGCGTCGTCGATCTGCAGCTCAATCGCTGCCACCCGCAGGCGAACGGCAGCACTACGCAGGTCCTTCGCTTGATCGCGGCAAGTCCCGGCGTAGACCGGACCATCCACGCCGCTGCGCGAAGTCTGCGCCAGCTGTGCGCGGGCGCAAGCGCAGCCGTAGACCAAGCCTTGTGCGAGCAGCTGCTCATAAGCGGCTGCGTATTCGTCGACGTGCTGACTCTGCAGGCGTGGTGCGGCATCCCAGTACAAACCGTGCGCTTCGAGTTGCCGCAGGATCGTATCGGTGTGTTCGGGTCGGCAGCGTGCCCGGTCAAGATCGTCGATTCGCAGCAGCCACTGTCCCGCCACTGCGCGCGCCTGCAGATAGCTGGCGAGCGCGGTCAATAGTGAGCCCGCGTGCAGCGGGCCCGAAGGCGTCGGGGCGAAGCGTCCGCGGTAAATCATCGAAAATCGATCCGGTTCCGCAAGCGGCATGTGAACGCCATATTAATGTCCGACGGCGCTGAGTAGACTGCCGGGCAGCATTCACGTTAAGCGCAGCTCAGGAGCCGCGAAAGCATGCGACGCTGGAACGGTTGGGGCGAAGAGGATCGCAACGAACAGCTGGGTGAAGTGGCGCGCGCGTTTCTGCGTGAGGTGGTTGGCGAGGGCGGCCGTACATTCGATGCGACCTTGCCCGATGCGCTCGCCAGCGTCGCCGCGTCGCGGCTGGCGTCGAGTTCGCTGTTCGTCACCGATGCAGAAACGCGATTGCGGCATGCACGCGGTCAGAGTTTCCCGGATTGGATCGCGCTGCGCTACGGTCGTATCGGCCCGGTCGCGGACGGCGTTGCACGGCCGACGACGCATGATGAAGTCGTCGCCGCGGTGCAAGCCGCGCAACAGCTCGGCGCGCAGGTCGTGCCCTATGGCGGCGGCACCAGCGTGGTCGGTCACCTGAATATCGCGGCGCAGGATCGGCCGGTGGTCAACATCTCGCTGGAAGCGATGAATCGTTTGCTGGCGATCGACAAGATCTCGCAGCTGGCGACTTTCGGGGCCGGCACCCCAGGTCCGCAAATCGAAGCGCAGCTTGCCAGCCATGGCTATCTGCTCGGGCATTTTCCGCAGTCCTACGAATACTCCACCGTCGGCGGCTGGGTGGTGACGCGTTCCAGCGGTCAGCAGTCGGCGCGTTATGGCCGCATCGAACAGCTGTTCGCGGGCGGCCGCATGGTGACGCCGCGTGGTGAACTGCAGGTCGGCGGATTCCCCGCATCCAGCGCCGGCCCCGATCTGCGCGAGGCGGTGCTCGGTTCGGAAGGGCGCCTCGGACTGCTGACCGAAGTCAGCGTGCGCATAAGGCCGCTGCCGGAATGCGAAGATTTTCACGCGGTGTTCTTTCCGTCCTGGGAAGCCGGTCTCGATGCGGTGCGCCACATCGTGCAGAGCGATATTCCACTGTCGATGCTGCGTCTCAGCAACGCCATCGAAACGCAAACGCAGCTGACCCTGGCCGGCCACGAAAAAACCATCGCATGGCTGCGCCGCTATCTGCGGCTGCGCGGCTCGGGTCTGAAGCCGGTGCTGCTGATGTTCGGCGCTACCGGTGCGCATCGCGAAGTGCTGCGCATGCGGCGCGATGCGCTTGGCATCGCCAAGCAATTCCACGGCGTCCATGCCGGACGCACGATGGGCAAGGCCTGGGCGGCGAAGCGTTTCGCCGGGCCCTATCTGCGCAATGTGCTGTGGAGCGCCGGCTATGGTGCCGATACGGTCGAGACCGCGCTGAACTGGCCGCAGGTCAGCGCAGCGATGAATGCGATCGAGCACGCCGCGCGCGAGGTCTTCGCCGGCGCCGGCGAGCGTGTGCATGCCTTCACCCATCTGTCGCACGTCTATCGTCAGGGCTGCAGCATTTATTCGACCTTCGTGTTCCGCGCGGCATCGAGCTATGAGGAAAACCTCGATCGCTGGCGGCGGCTCAAACATGCGACCTCGGCTGCGATTGTTGCCAACGGTGGCACCATCAGCCATCAGCACGGCGTCGGCGTCGATCACGCACCGTATCTGCCGCAGGAAAAAGGCGCGCTCGGTATGGATCTGATCCGTGCCGCCGCGCGCGAGCTCGATCCGGACGGCATCATGAATCCGGGCAAGCTGTTCGCGTGATCGCATTCATGCGCTTGCAGGCGCGAGTCTTCGCATGACGCCGCGAGTGTCGCTCGCGGACCTGCCACCGCATTTCGATCTGATCCTCATCGGCGGCGGTATCACCGGTGCCGGCGTCGTCGCAGAAGCGGCTCGCAGCGGGCTGAAGGCGCTGCTGGTGGAGCAGGGCGATTTCGCATCCGGTACTTCAAGCGCGTCGTCGAAGCTGGTGCATGGCGGCCTGCGCTATCTCGCCGGCGGTCATTGGCGGTTGACGCTGGAATCGGTACGCGAGCGCAACCGCCTGCTGCGCGAACGCAGTGGACTGATCGAAACGCAGCCGTTCCTGATGCCGGTCTATCGCGACATGCGTCCCGGGCTGCGCACCTTGCGCGCGGGGCTCGCTGTTTACGATCTGATGGGCGGCCAATGGCGCTCGCGTTCATTGACAGCGGCACAAGCGCTGGCGCTCGAACCCGACATCCGCAGCGAAGGTCTGCTCGGTGCGGTGACTTACGACGATGCCCGCACCGATGATGCGCGGCTGACGCTGAAGCTCATTTTCGAAGCAAGTGCGGCGGGCGCAGTCACGCTGAATTACGTGCGTGCGAGCGGGCTCGTGCATCGCGCGGGCCGCGTCGCCGGCGTCGTGCTGCAGGATGCCGTCAGCGGTGCAGAAGCCAGCATCGCCACAAGCCTTGTGATCAATGCCGTCGGTGCTGCGGCCGGCACGCTGGCGAACGCACCCGACGGTGCGCCAACGCTGCGGCCCTTGCGCGGCAGTCATCTGATCTTCCCGTTGCAGCGTCTGCCGGTGCGGCAGGCGGTGTCGTGGCTGCATCCGCGCGACCGTCGCCCGGTATTCGTCTATCCATGGCTCGGCGTCGCGCTGTGCGGCACCACCGATGTCGATCAGGTCGAGCACGGCGCACCACATATCAGCAGCGACGAGGCGGCGTATC
The DNA here is from genome assembly GCA_028291645.1 of Nevskia sp. GTDB lineage: Bacteria > Pseudomonadota > Gammaproteobacteria > Nevskiales > Nevskiaceae > Nevskia. Next base: position 4,525 of record JAQGNU010000053.1, on the reverse strand, counting down.
TGATCGAAGGCCTGGCGCATCAGTTTCCGCAGCTTGCCTTGACCCTCAAAGACGCGAGCGCGTGCTACGCCGGCGTGCGGCCAATCGTTGCCGGCGGCAAGGCCGATCCGTCATCCGAGTCGCGCGAATCGGCCATGTGGACTGCACCGGGCTACATCGGCATTACCGGCGGCAAGCTGACGACTTTTCGGCTGACTGCGCGGCAAGTGCTGCAGGCGGCTGCGGTGCAGGTGCCGAGCCTGAAACTGCAAATATCGGCACAGCCAGCCACGAGTAATGATGCACTTGCTGCGCGTTATGGCGATGCTTTCCCGGCCTGGTCGCGCACGCAGGCCAGCGCGGCAGATCGTGCTGCAATCGACGGCACGCCGTACTGCTGGGCCGAACTGCGCTGGGCCGCGCGGCACGAACAGGTCGTGCATCTCGACGATCTGCTGCTGCGCCGCACGCGTCTCGGCCTGTTGCTGCCGCAGGGCGGCGTCGATATTCTCGATGGCGTCGCCGTGATCTGTCGCGACGAGCTTGGATGGGACGACACGCGCTGGCTCGCAGAACGCGCTCGCTATCTCCGCGACTGGCAGACGCTGCACGCGGTGCCGCCGTGAGCGCGCCGCTGCTGTTGGCGATCGATGTCGGCACGCAGAGCGCACGCGCGATCGTGTTCGATGCTGCAGGACATCTGCTCGCGAAAGCACAAGTGGTATTCGAGCCGAGCTATCGGTCACCGCAACCCGGTTGGGCCGAGCAGGATGTCGACGTGTACTGGAGCGCGATCGTCACGGCGTGCCAGGCGCTGTGGCGCGAAGGCACGGTGCAGCCTGCGCAGATCGGTGGCATTGCCGTCACGACCCAGCGCGACACGATGGTCTGCAGCGACGCGCAGGGCCGTGCGCTGCGACCGGCAATCGTCTGGCTCGATCAGCGTCGTGCCAGTGAACTGCCGCCGCTCGGCGCGTTCTGGAATAGCGTCTTCGCGCTGGCCGGCGCACGCGATCTGATCCTGCATTTCCAGCGCGAGTCGGAAGCCAACTGGCTGGCGCAACACGAACCGAAATTATGGGCGGCGACTGAAAAGTTCCTGTTCCTGTCGGGCTGGCTGACGCGCCGCATGGTCGGCGAATTCCTCGATTCCAGCGGCAGCCAGGTCGGCTTCGTGCCGTTCGACTACCAGCGGCTGCAGTGGGCCAAGCCGGGCGATTTCAAATGGCGCGCTGTGCGCGTGACGCCACAGCAACTGCCGCGATTGTTGCCGCCGGGTGCGCTGCTCGGCAGTCTGCTGCCCGCAGTCGCGGATGAACTCGGATTGCCGCGCGCGCTGCCGGTGATCGCGGCTGCTGCCGACAAGGCCTGCGAAGTGCTCGGCAGCGGTGCGATCGATGCGGACATCGCAGCCCTTTCATTCGGTACCTCGGCGACGATCAACACGACGCAGACGCGCTACCTCGAAGTGCAGCGCCTGCTGCCGGCCTATCCGGCGGCATCGCCGAACGCCTACAACACCGAGATTCAGATTCATCGCGGTTTCTGGATGGTGAGTTGGTTCAAGCGCGAGTTCGCGCATCGCGAACAGGCGCTGGCGCTCGAACGTGGCGTCGCCGTCGAATCCCTGTTCGACGAACTGCTTGCCAGCGTGCCGCCCGGTGCGATGGGGCTGACCTTGCAAGCGTACTGGTCGCCCGGCGTGCGCGATCCCGAAGCCAAGGGCGCGATCATTGGCTTTGGCGACGTGCATACGCGCGCGCATCTGTATCGCGCGATCCTGGAAGGTCTTGCGTACGGCTTGCGCAGCGGCAAGGAACAGATCGAACGCAAGCTCGGCCGGCCGTTGCGGCGCTTCGTCGCCGCCGGCGGTGGCTCGCAGAGCGATGCGGCGATGCAGATCACCGCCGACGTATTCGGGCAGGCGATCGAACGACCGGAGGTTTATGAAACCTCCGCGCTGGGTGCCGCGATCAATCTCGCCGTCGGACTCGGCCTGCACGCCAACCATGCGGCTGCCGTCGCTGCAATGACGCGCAGCGGACGCATTTTCCAACCTGTGCTGGAAACGACGAAAACCTACGATGCGCTGTATCGCGAGGTCTATCGCGAACTCTATCCGCGCTTGCGTCCATTGTATCGGCGTATCCGCCGCATCACCGGTTATCCGCCCTAAGCCTGTGCTGAGTCGGACACCAGTGACGCACTTAGACGATGCCGGCGTTCAGTGTCCGGTCTGTTGCAGGAAATCCTTGCGTGCGGCGACGCCGGTGTTGGCGAAGTCGGTGAACGCGCCGTCGAGGCCGGCTTCGAAGAACTTGATGAATTCCGCTTTCGGATCGCCCATGTAGACGCCCGGCAGGTAACGCGTCTCGTCGCGGAAGGTGTAGCTGTGCACGAACAGGCCCGCCGTATGCGCGTCTTTGATCAGGCTGGTCGGCGTGACTTTGTTGACGTCGGCGAGCGTGCCAGTGAACGGCGTGCCGTCGGCGTTGGTCGTCGGGAACGGTGAGATCACCCAGGACATCACTTGCGGTTTCCACGGACCAATGCCATCGGCATAAGCCTTGACCTCGGCGAGGCCGGTCGGTGTCAGCAAGTCGCCGAAATAATGGCCATTGCCGGCGAGCGTCCAGCTGTACGGGCGGCCGTCGACGAAGTTGTAGACGTCGTCGGTCTGATAAATCATCGCGCCGGTTTTGTAGTCGACCGCGTTGCCGTCGACTAACTGCACGACCTTTGTCTTCAAGCCGGCGGAGCGGAAATACTTCAAGCTCTCCGGATCGAAGCTCTGCACCAGGATCGGCGCGTCTTTGCTGTTCAGCCCGTTGTCGTTGATGATCTTGATCATCGCGTCTTCGAGCGGATGACTGCCGGCCGCGCCGCAACCGTTGGCAATCGCCTGCGCATCATTCCAGATCGGATTCTTCGCTTCCGGATACACCGACAGGGTGCGACCGGTGGAGGTGCTCTTGGCTTTGGCGATGTTGATGATTTCCTGGAAGCTCAGCACCGGGTACTTGCCGTTGTCGACGGTCGGGCGCTCGGCGCGATCGTCGTAGGTGGTGCCGCGGACCCATTGCTTCAACTCAGCTAGCGTGAAGTCGGTGATCGACCAGTCGCCGGTGTGGTCTTCGCCGTCGACGATCAGCGATTTCAACACTGATTTCGGATCGCTCGGATCGCTCAGGTCGCTGAGATATTGCGCCGGACCGCCGTAGGTCGCGAGGTCGTAAGTCACATCGACCAGACGGCCTGGCACGGTGCGCTTGCGTGCGGCAACCGTAGGATTCGATGCGGCGACCTCTGCAATATTGGTGTTGTCGCTGAGCCAGGGATTGTGGCGCGCGACCAGCACGCAGTCCTTGCTCAGATGCAGATCCTCCTCGAGTGAATCGGCGCCGACATCCGCAGCGTTTTCGTAGGAAGGCTGGGTTTCCTCCGGGAACAGGCCCGGCAGGCCGCGATGGCCGATGACCGACGGCTGCTTGCCGTCGAGCGTCTCGAAGGGAACGCTGTGGTCGCCGTTGTTATCGTTGTTGCAGGCGGAAAGCACACAGCTCGCGGCCAACAGGGCAGTGCCGGCCAATAGGCAGGATCGGGGAAGGAGACCAAAACTTTTGATTGTCATCTGCGCGCTCGCGGTTTGTTTGCCGCACTCTAGGAGTTGCGCTTGACTGTGGTGTGACACGACGACGAGAGCTTCGTGACGACCGCGTTTACGCTGTTCGTTTAAGCAAGCTCCGCGGCGGTGATGGCGCGCCAGGCTTCCAATTTTTTCGCGTAAGGCATGCCGGCATGCGCCGGGCTGGTCGAAGGCAAGCGCCAATAACGCAGCGCGAGCGATGCCAATCCGGCATGCACATGACGTTGAAAGCTTTGCTCGGCCTTCGCGCCATTGAAGAACACGCGACGGATATTGCGATGGCGTTTGAAAAAGCCGGCGAAGTCGTTGGCAACGACGGAAAGCTCCTCGATGTCGGAATCCAGACTGCCGACACGGATGCAGGACTCGAGCACGTCCCACAACGCAATGCCATTCGCGCGTAGCAGCCGCAGCCGTTCCGCATACGGCAACTCTGGACGCGCGCCGATCAGATCGCCTTGAATGCGCCAGAACGCATTGCGTGGATGCGCGTAATACTGCTGCGCCAGCAACGAGGCCTGACCCGGCATGCTGCCGAGGATCAGCACGGTCGCGGACTTGTCGGCGACAGCGGCGAACGATCTCGCGTGCGACATCTGCGATCGGAAACCTAAGCAGTCTTCTTCAACGATTCTGCACGAATCATTGCAGCGGCTACCAAGCTCAGCGTCACCGCATTCAGGCAGTGCCAGATCCAGTGCGTGCCGAGCGGAAACGACGCACACCAGGCAGCATCGTAAGTGCGGAAAGTCAGCGACAGCAGGAACACCGCTGCGGCGATGAAGAATGCTGTGGCCAGCGGCTGCCTGCGGATCGCTAGATAGAGGCCCATCAAGCTGATACCGAACAGCGCCGGAAAATAACCGGTGGAACCATTGAAGGCATCGGCCGCGAACGGCT
>JAQGNU010000050.1 GCA_028291645.1 Nevskia sp. | reverse complement strand
ACCGTGCAGAACTGGTATCCGGGCGACGAGGAAGGCAAAGGCGGCATCTATAATTTCGTCACCAAGCGTGGCGATTGCAGAGGCGCGCGCTCGAAGATTTCGTGGACGCAGGTCGAAACCGGCTCGGCGATCACCTGGAAGTATCCGAGCTGCATCCTGCGCGGCGACGATTCGGTCGGCGAGTTCTATTCGGTCGCGCTGACCAATCACCGTCAGCAGGCCGACACCGGCACCAAGATGATCCATGTCGGCAAGAACACCAAGTCGACCATCGTCGCCAAGGGTATCTCCGCCGGTCGCGGCCAGCAGTCGTATCGCGGCCTGGTGCGCGTGCTCGAAGGCGCCGACAACGCACGCAACTACACGCAGTGCGATTCCCTGCTGATCGGCGATCAATGCGGCGCGCACACGTTCCCCTATACCGAAGTGCGCAATCCGAGCGCGCGGCTGGAGCACGAGGCGACGACGTCGAAGATCGCCGAAGACCAGCTGTATTACTGCCGCGCCCGCGGCATTTCCGAAGAAGAAGCGGTGTCGATGATCGTCAACGGCTTCTGCAAGGATGTGTTCAAGGAATTGCCGATGGAGTTCGCGGTGGAAGCGCAGAAGCTGTTGCAGGTCAGCCTGGAAGGAGCGGTTGGCTAATGCGGCGTCCGCTGCAGATCAGCCTTCCGGAACAAGACTTATGAGCACTCGTATCAACTACCGCGCCGCCGCGCCGGACGCCGTCAAGGCGCTGTCGGGTATCAACGCGTATCTGGATAAATCCGCTTTCGATGTAAAGCTGCGTGCGCTGCTGGAATTGCGCATATCGCAGATCAACGGCTGCGCCTACTGCATCGATATGCACAACCGCCAGGCGCGCAGCGCCGGTGAGACGCAGCAGCGGCTCGACTGTCTCAGCGTCTGGCGCGAAGTACCGTTCTTCGATGCACGCGAGCGCGCCGCGCTGGCCTGGGCCGAGTCGCTGACGCTGATCGCACAGACGCATGCGCCCGACGCCGACTACGCCGCTGCCAGCGAACAGTTCAACGAGAAAGAGTTGGTCGAGCTGACGTTATTGATCGTCGGCATGAATGCCTGGAACCGCGTAGCGATTGGCTTTCGCCAATTGCCGAGCGCACGAAATGAGTAAAGCAATGCTGAACATCAAAGACCTCCACGCCACTGTCGACGGCAAGGAAATCCTCAAGGGCCTCAGCTTCGAAGTGAAGGCCGGCGAAGTCCACGCGATCATGGGCCCGAACGGTTCCGGCAAGTCGACGCTGGCGCACGTGCTGGCCGGACGCGAGGGCTACGTCGCCACTGCCGGCGAAGTTGAATTCGACGGCAAGGATCTGCTGACGCTGGAACCGGAAGTGCGCGCCTGCGAAGGCGTCTTCCTCGGCTTCCAGTATCCGGTCGAGATTCCGGGCGTCAGCAATCTGACGCTGCTAAAAGCGGCGATCAACGCGCGGCGCAAATATCGCGGCGGCAGCGAGATCGAAGCCAGCGACTTTCTCGCCTGGATTCGCGACCGCGCCAAGATCGTCAAGATCGATCCGAAGATGCTGTCGCGCGGCGTCAACGAAGGCTTCTCCGGTGGCGAGAAGAAGCGCAACGAGATTCTGCAGATGCTGATTCTGGAACCGCGCCTGATGATTCTCGACGAGACCGATTCCGGCCTCGACATCGACGCCTTGAAGATCGTCGCCGACGGCATCAACACCTTGCGCTCGCCGGAGCGCGCGACGGTGCTGGTGACGCACTACCAGCGTCTGCTCGACTATGTGCAGCCGGATTTCGTGCACGTGCTTGCGCGCGGCCGCATCGTCAAGAGTGGTGGGCCCGAGCTGGCGCAGGAGTTGGAACAGAAAGGCTATGGCTGGCTGGAGGCGGCATGAAGCTGCAGCCGTACAGCGAAGCATTCGAGCGCTTCGCGGCAACGCTGTCGGATAGCGAGCGCAGCACGCGCGGCCGTCAGCTGCAGCGCTTCCTGACGCTGGGCTTTCCGAGCAAGCGCGAGGAAGACTGGCGCTATACCGACCTGTCGCCGCTGGCCGATAAAACCTTCGGTCTCGCCAACGAGTTCGGCGCCCGCGCCGATCTCAAGACGATTGACGGGACCGAACGCCTGGTGTTCGTCGACGGCCGCTTCGACCCGACGCACAGCAGCGCAGCGCAATTTCATGGCGAGCTGCCGACGATCGAAACGCCGGCGGCCGACGGGCTGCTCGCACTCAACGCAGCCTTTGCCGCCAGCGGACTGAACCTGCAGCTCGCGGCGAATGAACACCTCGATGCACCGCTGCACGTGCTGTTCCTCGGTAGCGGCGACGCGGCGGCGACGATGAGCCATCAGCGTCATCGCATCGTGCTCGGCGCGGGTGCCAGTGCCACGGTGATTCTGGAATTCGCACGCGACAGCGGCGGCGAACGCCTGGCGACGCATACGCTGGACATCGAACTCGGCGCCAATGCCCAACTGCGGCTGCATCGCCTGCAGTTTGAGCGCGCTGGTGCGAATCTGCTGACGCGTATCGATGCGCGCCTGGCGCGCGATGCGCGGCTCAAGGCGCTGTGCCTCGATGCCGGCGGCGGCTTCACGCGCCACGACTTCAATGTTTCGCTCGATGGCGCCGGTGCCGATGCCGAAGTGCATGGCCTGTATGCGCCGCAGCCGCGCGCACACGTCGACAACCACACGCGCATCGTCCACGCCGCGCCGCACGGCCGCAGCCGCGAACATTTCCGCGGCATTGTCGGCGAGCGCACGCGCGCGGTGTTCAGCGGAAAAGTCGTCGTGCAGCCGGGCGCGCAGAAGACCGATTCCGAGCAGCGTATCGCCAACCTGCTGCTGTCGAAGCATGCGGAAGTCAACGCCAAGCCGGATCTGGAAATCTACGCGGACGACGTCAAGTGCGCGCACGGCGCCACTGTCGGCCAACTCGACGACAGCGCCCTCGCCTATCTGCGCAGCCGCGGCATCGATGCCGCGACCGCGAAGTCGCTGCTGCTGCGCGCGTTCGCAATCGAGATTCTCGACCACGTCGGTTATGCACCACTGCGCCGGCATATCGAAGACATCCTGAATTTTCCGGACGATCCGGAACTGGACGCCTTGATCGAGGCGGTGTCGTGAATCAGCCGCAGCGTTTTGCACCGGCCAAGGTCGACTTCGATCTGACCGCGATTCGCGCCGACTTTCCGATTCTGCGCGAGCCGGTACGCGGCGGCCGTCTGGTCTATCTCGACAATGCCGCGACCACGCAGAAGCCCGAGACGGTGCTGCACGCGCTGGATGGCTACTACCGACATCAGAACGCCAATGTGCATCGCGCGGTGCACGATCTCGCCGAACGCGCCACCACCGCCTACGAGTCCGCACGCGATCGCATCGCCGCGTTCCTGAAGGCGACGCGCGAGGAGATCGTGTTCACGCGCGGCACCACCGAGGCGATCAATCTGGTCGCCTACAGCTTTCTGCAGCCGCGGCTGCAGCCCGGCGACGAAATCCTGCTGACCGGCATGGAGCATCATTCCAACATCGTGCCCTGGCAGCTGGTCGCCGCGCGCAGCGGTGCGCGCGTGGTGCCGGCGCCGATCACCGATCGCGGCGAGCTCGACGTCGATGCCTGGCGCGCATTGCTGAGCGCGCGCACCAAGCTGGTCGCCGTGGTCCACGTTTCGAATACGCTCGGCACCATCAACCCGATTGCGGAACTGATCCGCGAAGCGCATGCGCGCGGCATTCCGGTGCTGGTCGACGGCGCGCAGGCGATCGCGCATGTGCCGGTCGATGTGAAAGCGCTCGACGTCGATTTCTATGCCTGCTCGGCGCACAAGGCCTACGGTCCCACCGGTTTCGGCGCGCTCTACGCCAAGCGCGCGCATCTCGAGGCGATGCAGCCCTGGCACGGCGGCGGCGACATGATCCGCACGGTCGCGTTCGAAGGCAGCACCTGGAACGATGTGCCGTACAAGTTCGAAGCCGGCACACCGGACATGTCGGGTGCGATCGGCTTTGCCGCCGCGCTGGACTACATTGACAGCATCGGCCTCGACGCGATCGCTGCACACGAGCATCGGTTGCTGGAGGAAGGCACGCAGCGCTTGAGCACGATCGAAGGTCTGCGCATCGTCGGCACCGCTCCGGGCAAGGGCGCGATCCTGTCGTTCGTGATGGACTGCGCGCACCCGCAGGATATCGGCACCATCCTCGATCAGGATGGTGTTGCCGTGCGCACGGGGCATCACTGCACGATGCCGCTGATGCAGCGCTTCGGCATTCCCGCCACCGTACGTGCGTCCTTGGCCGTGTACAACGGCAGCGACGATCTTGAACAGCTCGAACGATCGCTGGCAAAAGTCCGCCGACTGTTTGCATAGCTTCACCCCCGAGCAAGGCACCATCTGCTGACGCAACGTGCGATAGCTCACGTCGCGCAGGCGATTTCAGCTTGCTTGCGGCGCACGCCATGACAAGCTCGTCCCAGTGATTTCGAAGTCCATGACGCTTCGAATCAGCAGGGGCGATGATGATTCGCAATCGAGGGTTTACGCTGCTAGAACTGATCGTGGCGATGGCGGTCACCACGATCCTGTTGACGCTGGGCTTGCCTCCATTCACTGCAACTTTGCAGCAGAACTGCGTCGTCAGCGGCGCCAATGCAATGCTCGTTGTGCTGACCCGTGCGCGCGACGAAGCCGTCACCCGCAACGCCAGCGTTTCGATATGCAAATCGAGCGATGGCCTGCAGTGCGCCCACGGCAGCGCGGCGAGTTGGACCCAGGGCTTCGTGACCTTCGCCGATCCCGACCGTGACGGCATTCTGGCGCCGACCGAAAAAGTGCTCGCGGTGAACGCGCCTTTCCTGCCATGCGCGAGTCTGAGCAGCAGCTACGCCAACTTCGTTTCGTTCAACAGCGAGGGCGTGGCGAACAGCAATGGCAATTTCTTCGTCAAGGCGAACGCCGCGCCAGCAGTCAACCGAAAGGTCGTGATCTTCATCGGCCGAGTGCGGATATGCAATCCTCAGACGGACTCCAACTGCAGATTACCCTAGGCAGTTGCAGCCGCCGGACCCTGCTCGACGCGCACAAGCCGCTCTCCCCTATCGCTTCGAGATTTGCTTAAACTGTCGCCGTCGGTCCGGCAGGGGGGCGGGGACGCATCGTTCGTCACCGCAAGAGTGCCGTTCGTCGGGTGCACCAGGGGGTCTATGCTTCGGCCTATTGGACTGCATGTGGTCGGCGCTATAGCGTGCGCGATGAGGATGAGAAATAAACAGAAAAAAATGAAAGGGAATTCTGGGTTTACCTTGCTCGAACTGATGGTCGGGGTAGCCGTCGCGGCGATCTTGCTGACGATCGGCATTCCGTCTTTCACGTCCAGCGTCAAACAGAATCAGGCGGCGACGGACGCCAATAGCTTGTTGAGGCTGCTGACGCTGGCGCGCAGCGAGGCGCTCGCACGCGGGCAGACGGTGACGCTGTGCGTTTCGAGCGACGGCAGTTCCTGTGATACCGCCAACAGCGCCAGCTGGACGGAAGGCTACTTGCTGTACTACACGCCGACGGGCAGCACGACGGCGGCCACTTTGAAAACCGAAGTGCCGTTCAGCAAGGGCAGCACCATCAGCGCCACGTCTGCTTTTGCCAAGGCGGTGAGCTTCAACGGCGCGGGCAGCGCGGGTACGCTGGATACCTCGAACCATTTCGCCGCCGCCACCGATACCTTTACGGTGCTGCCGAACAGTCTGCCGAAGTACACGCGCTGCGTGACGGTCTATACGGCCGGCCGCGTCTCCATCAAAAATCCGAACGCGACGACATTCTCGTGCACCTGAAGATGCACTACGTACGCGCGCAATCCGGGCTGACCCTGCTCGAAGTGTTGATCGCCGTA
>JAQGNU010000048.1 GCA_028291645.1 Nevskia sp. | reverse complement strand
GATGTTGATGCGGTATTCGATATCGGTGCGCTTGTCCATCCAGCGGATCGCGGTGTTCTTCGACAGGATGGTGATGCCGCGCTCGCGTTCGAGATCGTTCGAATCCATCACCCGCTCGCCGAGGTTTTCGCGTGCGTCCAGGGTCTGCGACTGTCGCAGCAGCTTGTCCACCAAAGTGGTCTTGCCGTGGTCGACGTGGGCGATGATGGCGATGTTGCGTAGGTTCTGAATACTCACAAAAAAACGTCCGGTGATATAGCGCCGCTGGGAGACCGGCGAACCGGATGGTTCGCAAAGGTCGCACCCTGCTGGAAGATCGGGCCGTAATGGACCGGAATGACGCAGGGCTGCCTTTATGCTGCGACGCGGCAAAAAAGGTCGCGTAGTTTACTCGGGAAGCGGTTTTTTCGCACGGCGCACGCAGTGCCGGCGATTTTCGGCAGGAAAGCGCCTGTCGCTGCTCTCGCCCGCGGGTTTTCGTGAAGCTCGCCGACCTGCGGGAATCGCCTGATTTCACCGTCCATCTCGGGCGCGTCGGACAGCCGGCACTGGAACAATGCCGGCGCATCGACAATGCCATCGCCCGGCCGATCGCGCGCGCGTGGCCGGTGGTGTTTCCAGCTGTGGGAGCGCAAGCTGGTCGCCCTCTTGCGGTCTTGGGTAAGCCATCGCTGCAGCAGCGCGCAATCGCTTTCAACTGCAAACGCTTTACAGGATCTCTCATGGACGACGTGCGTATGGTGGTGATGGACGACGATGCCGCAGTCGCCGCGGTTGCGGTGTCGATGGTGGAAGCACTGGGCGGACAGGGCCGCGTCGTCAGCCGGGTGACCGACTTGCTCAAAACGGTCGACAGCTGGCGGCCCAGCCACATCGCGGTCGACCTGGCAATGCCGAATGAAGACGGCGTCGAGGTCATGAACCTGCTGGCCCGGCGCCGCTGCCGTGCGCGCATCATCGTGTACAGCGGCCTGGGCGGCTCGATCGTCGATGCCGCGATGCGCGCCGCTGCCTCCAACGGCCTGGACGTGGCCGGCGCGCTGCTCAAGCCGTTCGCCAAGCGCGAACTGCAGGCGCTGCTCGACGTGCCGACGACGCCGGCTGGACGCAGCCCGGCGGGCGCGTCCACCGGTGCCGCGCTGTATGCGCCGACCGAGGCGGATCTGCGCCGCGCAATCCAGAAAGGCGAACTCGTGCCGGTGTTCATGCCGACGGTGGATTTCATCACCGGCGAACTCGTCGGCATCGAAGTCAGCGCGCGCTGGCAACATCCGCAGGCGGGCCTGCTGACGGCCGACCGCTTCATCCCGCTGGCCGAGCGCGAGGGCTTGATCGACGGTTTGACCGAGACGGTCGCGCAGCAAGCGCTCGCTTGGCTCGGCCGGCAGTTTCCCGGCGGCGCGCTCGGATTGACGCTCAAACTTTCCGCCGCCAGCCTGAACAGTCTCAGCCTGGTCGAGACGCTCGACAAAATGTGCACGCAGCACGGCATCGACACGCGGCGCGTCTCGCTGCAGGTTTCGGAAGCCACCGCGATGAGCGACACGGTAGCCGCGCTGGAACTGCTGACCCGCTTGCGTCTGAAAGGCTTTGACCTTTCGCTCGGCAATTTCGGTGTCGGCTACATCTCGCTGATCCACCTGGTGCGCCTGCCGATCTCCGAACTGAAGATCGATCCTGCCTTGTTCAACACCATCGGCAACACGCGCGAGGGCCGCGCGGTGATCAAGTGCATTGTCGATCTCGGCGGCGGCCTCGATCTGCGCGTCACCGCCTCCGGCATCGACTCGGTGGAGGTGCTGCAATTTTTCAGCCAGATCGGCTGCCACTACGCGATGGGCTTCTTCATCGGCCGGCCGATGGATGCGGCCGCGCTCGATCGATGGATCGCGCACTGGCGCAGCGGCAGCAGTTCGAGGGCGCGCTGGGAAGAGTTGCTCGGCGAGACGTTGCAGGCCGAAGCGTGAATCCGTTGGGCGGCCTGGATGCGCCGATGCCGGCGACGGCCACAGCACTGCGGGATGAACTATCGGCGAACCTCGCAGTGCTGGACACGACGGGTCGCAGCAGGATGCTCGACCCGGCCTGGCTTGCGCGGACTTCGAGATGGTGATGCACACGGACATCACCGATCCGGTCGCTGCCGAGCGCACCGCGCGCGACGATGAAGCGCGCACCGCAAGCGAAGCGCGTTGCCGCGAGCTGAGCCCCAGCATCGGCCGCCAGCCCGATCAGGCGCGCCTGCGCCTGCTTGAAACCGCGATCGATCGACTCAGTGACATCGTCCTCATCACCGAAGCCGAGCCGATCGAGGAGCCGGGGCCGCGCATCGTGTTCGTCAACGATGCGTTCGAGCGACGCACCGGCTATCGCCGCGAGGACGTGATCGGCAAGTCGCCGCGCCTGCTGCAAGGTCCCGCGACCCAGCGCGACGAGCTGGATCGTGTCGGCGCCGCGCTGAAGCGCCGGCAGCCGGTCCGCGCCGAGCTGATCAACTACACCCGCTCGGGCGAACCCTTCTGGCTCGAAATGGACATCGTCCCGATTACCGACGACAGCGGCGGCTGCACGCATTGGGTGGCGGTCGAACGCGACATCACCGAGCGCAAGCGGACCGAGGAAAATCGGCGCCAGTCGCAGCAGCTCGAAGCGCTCGGGCAGCTTACCGGTGGCGTCGCACACGATTTCAACAATCTGCTGACGGTGATCCAGGGCAATGCCGAGTTGCTGAGCGAGCAACTGCGATCGCAGCCGCCGCAGCGGAAACTCGCCGAGCAGATCGGCCAGGCTGCGCAGCGCAGCGCCGATCTCACGCGGCGCCTGTTGGCGTTCGCGCGCAAGCAATTGCTGGCGCCGCGAGCGGTCAACCTGAATCATCTGCTGACCGAGATGGAGCCGCTGCTGCGGCGCACGCTCGGCGGCCACATCGAAATCGAACTGGTCTGCGGCGACGGGCTCTGGACCACGCTGGTCGATCCCGGTCAGCTCGAAAGCGCGGTGCTCAACCTCTGCATCAATGCGCGCGACGCGATGCCGGCCGGCGGCCGGCTGGTCATCGAGACGCGCAACCTGCAGATCGATGCAGCACACGCCGCCCGCTACGGCGAACTTGGCGTGGGCGCCTTCGTCAGCCTGGTGGTGTCGGATCAGGGCAGCGGGATTTCCGTCGCGCATCTGCCGCATGTGTTCGAACCGTTCTTCACTACCAAGGAGCAAGGCAAGGGCACCGGCCTGGGACTGGCGATGGCCTATGGCTTCGTCAAACAGTCGCACGGACACATCGCGATCGAATCGGAAAGCGGCAAGGGCACGCGGGTCAGCATCTACCTGCCGCAGGTGGCCGACGTCGAGCCGCAGCAGACGCCGGTGCAGGAACCGGCGATCGGCCGCGGGCAGCTCGTCCTGCTGGTCGAGGACGACAACATGGTGCGGGCGTATGCGCGCGGACAATTGCTGACACTCGGCTACCGCGTCGTCGAGGCCGCTTGCGGCGCCGATGCGCTGGCGCTGCTGCAGCAGGACAGCAGCATCGATCTGCTGTTCACCGATCTGGCGATGCCGGGCGGCATGAGCGGCGTTGCGCTCGCCGCGGCCGCGCGATGCCTGCGGCCCGCGCTGCCGGTGCTCTACACCTCCGGGTTCGCGGCCGACACCGTCGCCGATGCGGGTCGACCGGACCCGGACATGCTGCTGCTACCGAAGCCCTACCGGCGCGGCGAACTGGCACACAAGCTGAGTCAGGCTCTGCAAGACTAATGATGCGACCATCGACGCAGCCGAAGCCTGAACTGCGCGGGCCGGTGAAAAAAGCGTTCGCGCGAAGCATGCAAACCGCGGCAGCGAGATAAGCGCCGTCGAAAGCGTTTGCGTTCTCTGCATGCTTTGCGCGAAATTGATTTTTTAGACTTCAAGGAAGCTGCGCATGAACAGCGCCGTCATCGACATCATCGCCGGCCGCGAGCGCGACCTCGGCGGTTTCAGCGTACGCCGCGTGCTGCCGATCGGGCATCGCAAAATGGTCGGGCCGTTCATCTTCTTCGACCACATGGGTCCGGTGCAGATGGCGCCGGGTGCAGGCATGGACGTGCGTCCGCATCCGCATATCGGCCTGGCGACGGTGACCTATCTGTTCGCAGGCCGCATCATGCATCGCGACAGCATTGGTAGCGTGCAGACGATCGAAGCCGGTGCGGTGAACTGGATGACGGCGGGCCGCGGCATCGTCCACTCCGAGCGCAGTACCGACGCGGACCGCGCGGCGGGCTCGGCGATGCATGGCATCCAGTCCTGGGTGGCGCTGCCACGCGACGCCGAGGAAGTCGCGCCGAGCTTCGTGCACCATCCGGCCGAGTCGCTGCCGACGGTGCACAAACCCGGCGTACTGCTGCGGATCATCGCCGGTAACGCGTACGGCGCGGCATCGCCGGCGGTCACGGCGTCGCCGACTTTTTACGTCGAGGCTTTGATGGATGCCGGCGCCAGCCTGAGCGTCTCCAACGAATACACGGAACGCGCGATCTACCCGGTCGATCAGGCGATTGAAGTCGACGGCATCCGCTATCCGGCCGGCAGCATGCTGGTGCTCGCGCCAGGCGCCGAAATCAGCTTCACCGCGCCGCAGGGCGGTCGCGTGATGCTGCTCGGCGGCGCGCCGCTCGACAGCGAACGCCACATCTTCTGGAACTTCGTATCGTCGCGGCCGGAGCGCATCGAGCAGGCCAAGGCCGACTGGGCGGCACAAGCCTTCGCGCGCGTGCCGGGCGAAACCGAATTCACGCCGCTGCCGAAATCCTAAGCATGACTTCCCGATCGGAACATCTCGGCCGACCGCATCAATCCGGCGGCATGCTGAGCCTGCTGCTGACGCTGATCGCGATCGGCGCGATTGCCTACTTCGCACTGAAGTCCGGTTCAGGCGGACATAGCGATAGCGGCGCGGCACTCGACTGCGAGCCGCGCATCGCCGCACTGGTGCGCGATACCGGCGGCGTCGGCGCAGCCGCGCAAGCGGCGTACGACCAGCTGCCGGCAGAGTGCCGCAAGCTGTTGCCGAATCCGGCGTCGCTGGCACCCTCGCCGGAGCGTGCGCCGGATAGCTGAGCCGATCTGTGCTTGCATTCAGCGGCCGGCAAGCGGTCGTCGGCCAGCTTACGGCGACGTTAAGATTCGCCGCTTAGACTTGAACCGGAATCGGATCGCGCAGCAATTTCGTCGGCACTCGCCCGCCGTTGAGCGGCTGGAGCGCCGCCGTCCATATCGAAAGCGGAACTTGCGGCGCGTTCCATGCACCAAGCGCTAGGTCAACCAAGGAACTCTGTCATGGCTACGAACGCCCGCCGCCCGCAAACGCCGTCGCATTCCTACGCGCGCAAATCGCGCGGACTGCTCGCCACCGTCGCACTGTTCACGCTCGGCCTGATGCTCGCCGACAGCGCCAGCGCGCGACTGTTCGAGCGCCGTGCCAGTGCAGAGTCCGCTCCGGGCGCGCCGCCATTCGGCGATCCCAGCACCGCACAGACCCGCACGATCAACGTCGACGGCGTGTCGCGCACCTATCTGATCCAGCCGGCGCGCGGTGGCGGCGCTGCCGCGCCAATCGTCGTCATGCTGCACGGCGGCACGCAGGGACCGGAGGACATGTGGAAAGAAACCAGCATGCCGACCGTCGCACAACAGAACAACTTCATCGTCGTCGCACCCGCCGGACTCAATAAGCATTGGAACGACGGCCGCGGCGCGGTACTCGGCGGCAAGGCCTCGAAGGCGGACGATGTCGGCTTCCTGCGCGCGGTGATCCAGCAGGTGGTGCAGCAGGACCACGGCAACCCCAATGCGGTGTTCATGTTCGGCCCTTCCAACGGCGGCGCGATGACCCAGCATTTCGCCTGCGCAGCCGGCGACGTGCTGCACGCGGCGGCGAACCTGATCTCCAATCTGCCGACGGACGAACAGCGCGACTGTAAAAACGCCAAGCCGTTGCCCTGGCTATCGATCAATGGCACCAGCGATCCGCTGTTTCCGTTCCTGGGCCAGCGTCGCGGTGTGGTCAAGAATGGTGAAGAACAGCCCGAGCTGTTATCGGCCGAACAGACCTTTTCGTTCTGGGCCGATCGCGCGCGCTGCTCACAACAGCTGAGCAACCAGCGCGTCGGCGGCACCGACGATCAGCATTACACCGAAAAGCGCGTGCGCGGCGGCTGCGCAGGCGGCGCGCAGTCGGTCGAGTACATCGTGCATGGCGCCGGTCACACGATGCCCGGCCGGCCGATCAAGAGCCTGCTGGTGCGGCACTACATCGGCGACGGCAGCACCGACGTCGACACCGGCACCGTGGTCTGGGATTTCTTCCGCTCGACGCTCAGCGGCGGCTAATCCTCAGCGCCCCGCCTGCGCTTCCAGTTTTTCCCACTGCGCGTAGACCGCGCCGAGCTCGACCGTAATGCCCGACAGCCGCGTCTGCGCCGCCAGCGCAGCCGGCTTGTCGCGCGCGTAGAGCTTGCCGTCGCTTAAGGAAGC
>JAQGNU010000047.1 GCA_028291645.1 Nevskia sp. | reverse complement strand
CGTGGGCAGCGGGGAACCGGGCATTGCGGAAATCGCTCCCGATAGCTCCTTTCCCCCGGCGCTACGGAATCGCGACCGCGCCACAGGCAGGATTTTCTCCATCCGGGATCAGCGATCGCAGTCATCTTCGCCGGAAGCTGGCCGGTCGTCCACTGATTGACATAGTTTAGACAGTACCATACTATTTAGTAAACATCGGGCGACATCGATTTACGCTGACTGCCGCGCGATGAATAGCACCGAAATGGGCGGCTGTGCGAGACGCTTGGGTGCAGGTCTGCCTCAACGAAAGCAGGCGGGTTCGCAGCTTTATCTGATCGTAAGGACTGAATGCATGAATACCTTCGTTCCACTTATCGTCGGATTGGGCGGCACTACACGAACGGGTTCGTCGTCTGAGCTTGCGCTGCGTTTCGCACTCAAAGCCGCCGAACGCGCCGGCGCTAAAACCGCGATATTCGCCGGCCCCGCGTTGGAGTTTCCGATGTACGCGCAGGACAAATCGGAACGCTCGCCGCAGGCCACCGAACTCATCTGCATGCTGCGACAAAGTCACGGCATCATCGTTTCCTCACCCGGCTACCACGGCTCGATTTCCGGCCTGATCAAGAATGCGCTGGACTACGTCGAAGATATGCGTGGCGATGGAGCAGCCTATTTCGACGGCCGTGCCGTCGGCTGTGTCGCCAGCGCATATGGCTGGCAGGCCACGGGTAGCACGCTCGCAGCGCTGCGCTCCATCGTTCATGCCTTGCGCGGCTGGCCAACCCCGGTCGGCGTGGCCATCAACAGTAGCTCGAAAATCTTCGACGTCGATGGCGCCTGTCTCGACACCGGAGTCGAAAAGCAACTGGAATTGATGGCGCGACAGGTCGTGGATTTCGCGCGTATGCGTGCCCTCGGCGTAGACGCAGCACCGCTCGCACGCAGCGCCGCCTGATCCATCCGCCTGCTTATCGGGACACCGCGACGAGCCGCTGCGGGCGCGATCCTGCGAGCTGATCCTACGGGCAGTTGTCGCTACGAGTGCCCCGCTGGCCGCTAGGCAGTGTCTGCTTTATGCCGTACATTCGCCGCCGAAGCCGCTTTCGGCAAAAATTACGGCGAGAAGAAAACGTGAAGCGACGTTCGGAACCGTCCATCCCCGATCCTGAGACCGAGGAGGCGAGCGTTAATCGTGCGCCGGCTGTCTCGCGCGCGGCCGCCGTGCTGCGCCTATTGGCCGCTGAACGCACGGGACTGGGTGTGACCGAAATTGCTCGCCGCGTCGAATTGGTGCCGAGTACCTGCTTCCACGTCTTGCGCGCGCTGGCCGAAGAAGGCTTCGTTACTTTCGACCCGATCAACAAGACCTATCAAACAGGCATCGGGCTGATGACCCTGGTACGCGAGGCCATGGCCTCGCGCGAATACCCCAAGCTCGTACAGCCTGTGCTCGATCAACTTGCGGCTACACATCAAGTCACTGCGATTGCGGTCGAGCTCGATCGGCGCGAGCGGATGGTCGTGGTCGCGATCTCTCGCTCAGATAACTTGGTCAGCCTGCATGTGAATGTAGGAAGCCGGTTTCCTGCCTTCATCAGCGCAACCGGTCGTTGCGTTGCGGCATCCCGCAACCTCAAACGGGATGAGTTGAAGAAGCGGTTCGATAGCTTGCGCTGGGAAAAGGCACCACGCTTCGAGGATTGGTACGCGGAGGTCGAGCGGACCAAAGTTGAAGGTGTGGCGATTGATCGCGGCAGCTATATCCGCGGCGTGACGATTCTGGCCGCCTTGTTGCCCAGTGGCGCGGATCGCGCCACACGCGGTATCGCGCTGGTGGGCTTCGACCATCACATGACCGAGCGCTCATTGCGGCAACTCAAGGACGATTTGCGCGCAGCCGTAGCATTGCTTGGGGCTCAGCTGAATTGAATTCGACATAGGAAATGTATATTTCCTGATTGAAATAAGCCTGAGCGAGCGCTAAGCTGGTGGATCAAGCGCCAAGGCCCACTTTCATGTCCGACGTTCCTGAAAGCACCGATCCGGTCCAGTTCCGCACCGAAGTCCGAGCGTTTCTCGACCGCGCGCTGACCGCTGAGCTACGAGCAGCCGGCGCGATGCAGATCGGTGTCTTCTCGCCCGCTGCAGTCGGCCGAGTCTGGCATCGAATTTTGTATCAGCAGGGCTGGATCACTCCGACCTGGCCGTCCGAGCATGGCGGCCGCGGTTGGGGGCCGCTGCAAAAATATATCTTCGAGCAGGAATGCGCGCTGGCGAACGCTCCGACCCTGTCATCGGCCGGCCTGTTGATGTGCGGCCCGATCCTGATTCATTTCGGAACGGCGCAACAGAAAGCGCGTTTTCTGCCGCACCTGCGATCAGGCGACGATTATTGGTGTCAGGGCTATTCTGAACCAGGCGCGGGTTCGGATCTCGCCGCGCTGAGCTGCCGAGGTCGTCGCGAGGGTGATGTGTACGTCGTCGACGGCACCAAACTGTGGACTACGCATGCCCAGTATGCCGACTGGGTCTTTCTGCTGGTGCGCACCTCGACGCACGAGCGACCGCAACAGGGCATCACCTTCCTGCTCGCCGACATGCGCTCGCCGGGGCTGACGGTTAAACCCATCATCAGCATGTCTGGCGAGCACGAGGTCAACCAGCTGTTCTTCGATGGCGTCCAGGTGCCGGCCGACAATCGCATCGGCGCGGAAGGTGATGGTTGGACGATCGCCAAACGCCTGCTGGAGTTCGAGCGCAGCGGCGTCTACGGCCCGCGCGTACGTAGGCTGCTGATGCAGGCCAAACACCTCGCCCGAGCGGACGGCCGGCGCTGGCGCGATACCGATTTTCGTCGGCGTTTTGCCGAGTTGAGCATGGAGACTGACGCGCTGGAGGCCGGTGAGTTGCGCATGCTCACAGCCGACGTCGGTGAGAATCTTGGCGTGACGACGTCGCTGCTCAAGCTCGCCGGCACCGAGACGCTACAGCGCGCCAGTGAACTCTGCGTATTGGCAGGCGGCAGCCAGTCCGCCTACGCCCATGACACGACGCCGATGAGTTCGGCGACCGCTGGCGACGCGAGTGTGGCGATGGCCCGCTACCTCAACATGCGCGCCGCCACCATCTATGGCGGCTCGAGCGAAGTTCAGCGCAACATCCTCGCGAAAACCGCGCTGCGGCTGTAAGGCTTACTTCGCTGCCAGTTCTTTAGTCCGCCCGATCGACGCGGCGAGGCCGCTCGCGCGAACGTCTTTGTACTCCTGCGTCGTATGGCACAGCTCGTGGGTATCGAAATGCGCCTGGATTGCATTGCGGAAGCCCTGCATGTCGGCAGTGCGGTTTAACGAACGCTTCAGCATCTTCATCGCGAACGGCGGCGCCTTGGCGATGTGACTTGCCAAGGCAAGTGTTTCCGCTTCCAAACTGGCGCGCGAAAACACGCGGTTGACCATGCCGATCCGATGCGCCTCCTCGGCAAACATCTTCCGTCCGGTATAGAGGAAGTCCTTCGCGGTACGCAGGCCCAGCACCCAAGGATGAATCAGCACTTCCGTTGCTGCAGCCGCCAAAGTGCCGCACACAGGATCGGAGAAGTAGGCTTCCTCGGATGCGACAACCAGATCGCACATATTGGCCACCATGAATCCCCCGGCAATACACGCCCCTTGCACCTGTGCAATCGTCGGTTTGGGAAAGTCCCAAAGCCGTAGACAGTAGCCGAGGTAGTGCTGTTCTTCGTAGGCATAACGCGTCTCGACAACGTCGGGACGCCCCATCGCCTCCTTGACGTCGTGTCCGGCCGAGAAGTGATCGCCCTTGCCGCCTACGATGACGACGCGGATGTCTTGATCGGCGGCAGCGCGCGATAGCGCATCATCGAGTTGGTCGAGCAGAGCGGTTCCCTCGGCATTCCGTCGATCCGGCCGATTGTGCGAAACGCGTGCAACCGACCCGATCACTTCATAGGCGATGTCGCTGTAGTCGGCGTTTGTCATTGTTCGGATCCCCTCGCTGTACGTGGCTCGTGATCTATCGTATATTTTTCATCCATTGAATGTCCATTGCATATATAATTTAACTCGCGTCAAGATCAATTGAGGTTGGATGACGGTCGCTTCGCGAAGGCCATCCAGTATCACGCCGGGAGAACTGCGGTGAATTTCACGCTAACCGACGAGCAGCGCATGCTGCGCGACATGGTCGAACGGCTAGCCGTTGAGCGGCACAGTTTCGCTGTCCGTCGCACGGCGGTCGCTGAACATCACGGCTTCCACCGACCTTTCTGGACCGAGCTCGGAGCGCTGGGCATCCTCGGCGCTACGCTGCCTGAAGACTGTGGCGGCCTTGGTGCGGGTTCCGTCGCGGCGATGCTGATCATGTCGGCGTTCGGTAAGCACTTGGTCATCTCTCCGTACGTTTCCACCGTGATCTGTGCGGCAGGCCTGATCGCACGCGTAGGTACCCTCGCGCAACGCGAGCGATATCTTGCCAGTATCGTTGAAGGTAAGACGATCGTCGCCTTCGCGTACGCTGAGCGCAACGACGATGCACCGGTTAACCGCGTCGAAGCCCTGGCATCGCCAGTGGCTGGCGGATTCGAAATCAACGCGCACAAGACGCTGGTGGTGGGCGCGATATGGAGCGGCCAGGTCATGGTGGTGACGAGGATCGCCGGCGAGGCAGAAGCCATCGCTGCATTCCTGCTGCCGATGAATG
>JAQGNU010000040.1 GCA_028291645.1 Nevskia sp. | reverse complement strand
TGCACGATCTTGATCCAGTTGCCCGAAGCGTTCTGCGATGGCAGCAGCGCGAAGGCATTGCCGCTGCCGGCGGCCAGGCCGGCCAGACGGCCGTGGAAGGTCACGTCGCTGCCGTAGGTGTCGGCATGCACGACGACCGGCTGTCCGGCGCGCATGCGCGCTAGCTGCACTTCCTTGAAGTTGGCGTCGACCCAGACGTCATCGAGCGGCACCACCGCCAGCAGCGGCGTGCCGGCGGCAACGCGCTGGCCGACCTGCACCGAGCGCTTCGCCACGACACCGCTGACCGGCGCGGTGATCCTGGTGCGACGCAGCGCCAGCGCGACATTGCGTACGGCCGCAGCGGCAGCCAGTACCTGCGGGTGATTTGCGATGGTGGTGCCATCGATCTGTGCGACGGTCTGGCCGAGTTGTTCGCGCGCCGCGGCGACGGCGGCGCGCATCGAGGTGACGTTGTCGCGTGCATGCGACAACTCTTCGCCGGAAATCGCGCCGTCGCTAAGCAGGCTCTGGCGCCGCTTCAGATCCGATTCCGCAGTCCGCAGGGCCTGTTCACGCTGATCGATTTGCGCCCGCAGTTGCTCGCCTTGCGCGAACAGACCGCGCACCTGGCGTACCGCGCGTGCGAGATCGGCTTCGGCATTCGCTTCCGCAACCTTCGCATCGGCGGGATCGAGCTCCAGCAGCGGCTGGCCGGCTTGTACCGCCTGCGTGTCGTCGATATGCAGCGCGATGACGGTGCCCGGCACTTCGCTGGTCACCTGCACGACGTCGCCGTTGACGTAGGCGTCGTCGGTGCTCTCGAAGTTGCGCGCGTAGAGCAGCCAATAGGCGAGGTAAGCGAGGCCGCCGATGACGACGACGGCGCCGAGGATCAGTAGGCCGCGGCGACGCGAACTGCCGTTGGAGGGTGCGGAAGCTTCAGGGTTCGGAGTGCTCATGGAGTGGCCTGCGATGCAGCGTCATTGGAATTGGGGGGTGCCGTTGCCCGCGTGCTGGCGACGCTGGTCGAAGTGGCGGGGTCGAAACTGCCGCCGAGCGCCAGCAGCAGCGTCACCCGCGCGATCACCTGGCCGGCGACGATGTCGACGCTGTCGCGGCGTGCGTTGAGTACGTTGGTTTCCGCATTCAGCACCGACAGATAACTGGCGAGTCCGGCGCGATAGCGTTCTTCGGCGATGCGATAGGCGTCTTCGGTCGCGGCCAGCGTCTGCTGCTGATCGACGCGTTCGCGGCCGAGCGCGTCGATGCGGGTGAGCTGATCGGCCGTCTGCTGCACCGCTTGCAGCACGGTGTTGTTATAGCTCGCCACTGCGGCGTCGAGCACCGCTTCGCTGCCGGTGTATTCGGCGCGCAGACGACCGGCGTCGAACAGCGGCAAGGAAATCACCGGGCCGCCGCCGTAACCGCGCGCGCTCAACTCGAACAGGTTGTCGAGTCCGAAGGCGCCGAAGCCGGCGATCGCGCGCAGGCTGACGTCGGGATAGAACGCCGCTTTCGCGGCCAGACGTTGCGCATCCGCGGCCTGAATCTGCAAGCGCGCTGCGAGTACGTCTGGACGCCGTGCGAGCAGATTGATCGGCAGCTCGGTCGGCAGCGGCAGCGCCGCATCCATGTTGATCTGCGGCTTCTGGAACGATGCATAGACTTCCGCGCCCTGGCCGGAAATCGTCGCCAGCTGATGCACCGCCAGATCGGCTGCAGCCTGCGCCTGTGCACGTGCGACGCGTGCCTGTGGCAACTGGCCTTCGGCGGTGCGCAATTCGAGTTGCGTATCGAGGCCGGCGGCGACGCGCTGCCGTGTGATGTCGATGATGTGCTGACGTTGTGCCTCGGCACGACTGGCGATATCCGCCAGTGCGCTCGAGCGGTACAGCTCGACGTAGGCCTGTGCAATCGCGCCCGCCAGCAGTAGCCGAGAATTGTCGATCTCCAGATTCGCGGCCTGCGCCAGTGCGCGGGCCTGCTTCACCGCGTCGGCCTGGCGTCCCCAGAAATCCAGATCCCAGCTCAGGTTGGCGCCGCCCTGGCCCATCCACGAAACCGTGCCGGCGAGCGGCGGCGGAATGATGTAGTTCTCCGGTGCGTGCTGGCGCAGCAAGCTCGCATCGAGTGTCGCTTTCGGCAGCAGGCCGGCATGTGCGGCATCGGCCTGTGCGACGGCTTGACGCAAGCGCGCGCTGGCCTGCGCCAGCGTCGGACTGTTGCTGAATGCCTGATCGATCAGCCGATTCAGCTGCGGGTCGTCGAAGCTCTTCCACCAGCCTTGCGGTGCCGGCGATACGCTGACGCTGCCGAGTCCGACCTGATCGTCCGCGACCGGTTGCGGATGCGGTCGCTCTTTCGGCGGCAGCACGCACGCGGCGAGCAGCATGCCGAGCGCCAGCGAAATC
Source organism: Nevskia sp. (assembly GCA_028291645.1). GTDB lineage: Bacteria > Pseudomonadota > Gammaproteobacteria > Nevskiales > Nevskiaceae > Nevskia. Next base: position 10,568 of record JAQGNU010000040.1, on the reverse strand, counting down.
CCTTTCCTGAGCATGATGATTATTCCTTGGCGTCTACGGCCGTCGGCGACGACGCCTTATCCAGATGCAATTGCATGGCGCTGTTGAGCTTGGTCAGCAGCCGGGTGAATTCACGCACCTCGGCGCTGCTGAAATCGCCGAGCGCGAAATTGAGTTTGTCGACGACCGTCGGAATCAACGCCTCGACCGCGGCACGCCCTGCCGGTGTCAGGTGCAGATCGACCTTGCGACGATCGACCATGCCGCGTACGCGTTCCACCAGGCCGCGCTCGGCGAGTTGATCGATCACGCGCGTCAGCGCGCCGCTGTCGTGGCGGAATTCGACGCAGATGTCTTTCGCGTTGACCGCAATGCCGTCGCGCAGATACATCAGCACGACCCACTGAATGAAACTGAAACCCTGCTCGGCGAACGCCGGCTCCAGATTGTCGAGCATCAGCGCGTGCGAACGTTTCACCAGATAGCCGATGCTGGACCGGGCCTTGTAGGTTGCCGCCCGGTAATGCTGCTTGGACATTGAGTGCCTCGACAGTTACTGCTTAAACAATCACTGCTTTGGCAGCTATTCTTGTGATTTCTCGGCGCGCGTCAAGAGGCATGACGGGTAGGTGCCCGAGACTGGCTGAATTTGCGCAAGAAATTGCCGCTGGATCGCCGCTGTGCCGAGGACCGGGTAGCTTGGGGTGAGCACAGCGAACCCCAACATTTGCCGCCATCAATCGACGAACGCGCCCGGTCTCGCCGTGCAGCCGTGTGCGATTGCGATCTCTGTCGTTTGCGTCATGGAGTGTTGGGGTTCGCTACCGCTCACCCCAAGCTACGGAGTCAATCGCGGAAGCGCCGCACCAGGTCGCCATACGCATCGACACGCCGATCGCGCAGGAACGGCCACCAGCGCCGCACGTTTTCGGAACGTTCCAGGTCGATATCGACCACCTGCACTTCGGCGCTGTCGGTCGAGGCCTGCGTCAGATATTCGCCTTGCGGGCCGGCGACGAAACTCGAACCCCAGAATTGCGCGCCTACGGTCTGCTCAGTCGGATCCGGTTCGAAGCCGATGCGGTTGGCGACGAGTACCGGCAGACCATTGGCGACGGCATGCGCGCGTTGCACCGTGATCCAGGCATCGCGCTGACGCGCCTGCTCGTCTGCCGGATCGGTCGGATTGGCGCCGATCGCAGTCGGGTAGAGCAGCAGTTCCGCACCCGCCAGCGCCATCAGGCGCGCGGCTTCCGGATACCACTGGTCCCAGCACACCAGCACGCCGAGCGTGCCGACCGAGCTTGCAATCGGCACGAAGCCGGCCAGCGGTGCGCCAGGCGCGGTGCTCGCGGCATCAGCCGGCGTGCCCGCGATGCTGGCATCGCCAGGCGTGAAGTAGAACTTCTCGTAGTAGCCCGGATCGTCCGGGATATGCATCTTGCGATACTTGCCGATCAGGCGGCCGTCGCTTTCCAGCACGACTGCGGTGTTGTGATACAGCCCCGGCGCGCGCTTCTCGAACAGCGAGGCGACGATGACCACGCCCAACTCTTTTGCGAGCGCGCCGAAGTATTCGGTCGATGGTCCTGGAATCGATTCCGCCAGATCGAACAGCTTAGGTGATTCGTGCTGGCAGAAATACAGGCTGGTGTGCAGTTCCTGCAGCAGCACCAGCTTGGCGCCCTTGTCTGCGGCTTCGCGTATGCCGGCTGCGGAGCGGCGCAGATTGTCTGCACGATTGTCGCTGCAGGCATGTTGGACGATGCCTGCGCGCAGGATGCGCGTCATCGTGGGATTTCCGCTTTGTCGGCAGTGGCTTTCGCACGCTGCGCGCGCCAGGACAGCGCGGCGCCGACGACGGCACCACCGGCGATGCCGGCTGCGGTTGCCAGCGCGACTTTGCCGATCGCCAGGCCGACGATTGCGCCCTTCAGCGCGCCGACCGCAATCGCCAGCGGCATCGTGCGCTTCGGATCTTCGGCGAATTCGCGGAATTCGTTGCCGGCTTGATTGATGCGGCGCTGGAACGGGTTCATGGATAGGCACTCATCGAACGGCGGGCCGTATTGTACGGCGAGCTGATTGTGCGCCTGTCGCGGCAGCCTTCAAGGCCGCGCAGTGCAGCGGCGGCTCAGGCCGGAATCTGCATGGTCACGCAATGCAGACTGCCATACTGGTGAATCAGCGCGCGACAATCAATCGGCACGATTTCGCGATCGGAGAAACAGCTACGCAGGCGTTCGATCGCCAGGCCATCGTTGGCATCGCCATAAACCGGTGCCAGCACGGCGCCGTTGACGATCAGGAAATTGGCGTAGCCGGCCGGCAGCACTTTGCCGTCCTCGTCGACAATCGGCTTGGGCAAGGGCAGCGGCACCAATTCGTAAGGCATGCCGCCCGGTGTGCGCAGTTGCTGCAGTTCCTGCGCCATCGCGGCGAGATCGGCGTAATGCGGATCGTCTTGGTCGTCGCAGGCTTGGTAGGCGATCGTATGCGCATTGCAGAAACGCGCCACAGTATCGATGTGGCCGTCGGTGTCATCGCCGAGCAGATCGCCGTGCTTGAGCCACAGCACGCGCTGCACGCCGAGCTTGTCGATCAGCAGTGCTTCGATTGCGGCACGATCGAGTTTCGGATTGCGTGTGGGACTCAGCAAGCAGCGTTCGGTGGTCAGCAGACTGCCGGCGCCGTCGACTTCGATCGCGCCGCCTTCGAGCACGAAGTCGACCGTTTCCACCGGCGCATCCCAGGCGCCGAGCGTGATCAGCCGGCGCGTCAGTTCGTTGTCGCGCAGGTGCGGAAATTTTCCGCCCCAGCCGTTGAAGGTGAAATCGAGATGCACGGCTTGCGGATGATCGCTGCCGGCGTCGCCGCTGCGCAGCACTGTAATCGGACCGTGATCGCGCGCCCAGACATCGTCGTTCGGCACCTGGAACACGCGCAGCTTCGATTTCGGCACGCCGGCGCCGACCAGTTTCGCGGCAAGTCCCGGCGCATCATCGGCAACGTTGACGTGCAGATTCTCGAAGCGCGCAATCGCCACCGCGATCGCAAAAAAATTACCTTCAACCGCGTCGAAGCTGTTGGCGAAATCGCCATCGCGGCGCGGCCAGGTCAGCATCACTGCAGACTGCAAAGCCCATTCGGGTGGCAGGAAAACGCTGGCGGACATGGCGGCGCGGAATGATTTAAGAGTGAGGATCAGACAGGCTGGCGCAGACAAATGACATCGGCGTGAAAGCGCCGAGCCTTGCCGCGCGACGCCGGGCTACTGGCTGGCGGCTTGCAACTGCTCGCTGTGATAGACCGGCGGCGGATGATCCGGCACCACCGCATCGACCACGTGCGCGTGTTCGAAGAACACCGAGAAGCCGGCGTAATCCCAGCGCGTGATCGGCGGGTGCCGCGGCGTCTCGCCGCCGACTGCCGCGTGCTTCAGCTGCGGCGCGCCGAACGCGCGCATCACCGCCTGCATGGTCTGGCCTTTTTGCGGCAGTGCGGCAATCGCGCTGCTGTCGCCGCTGTTGTGCTGCGGCAGGACGAGTTCATCGGCGATGGCGGCGCTGCCGACGCTGAGCATAACGATCGCGAAGATGAGCTTGGTCACGAGCATTCAACTTAGGGCGGAGTCAGAAAAACTATAGCACCGGTGGGCGCTGCACAATAAGCTGCGGCAGCCTGCTGCATCCGCGCAGCAGGCTTACGCGTAGAGCAACAGTGTCCAACCAGCATCCGTTCGACCGGGACGATGGGACATGAAAGCGACACGGCCGAGCATGGGCGCTGCAAAGGACGCACGGTAGGATTCGCCGGGTACGAAGGTGTCGATGCAACAGCGCACCTGAAATGCCCAACATGAAAGTCCAACGCTGCATCAACGACCCCAGGGTCTCTGGAGATTGATAATGAAAATCGCAACCAAGATGAACGGCTTCGCGCTTGCCGCTGCCGCTGCCACGATGTTCCTTGCCGCACCGATGGCTTCCGCCGGCGATACCGCCGACGCCAAGATGGGCCACTGCATGGGCGCCAATTCCTGCAAAGGCACCAGCGCCTGTAAGACCGCGGCAAACTCGTGCAAGGGCCAGAACGCCTGCAAAGGCCAGGGCTTCCTGGAAAAGTCCAAGGCTGATTGCGCCACTGCCGGCGGCAAGTTCGAACCGGCCAAGTAAAGCCGGATGAAACCGGGCCGGTCGTCCAGCGCGGACGACCGGCCTTGTTTCCGAAACAAGCCCCGACATGCGTCGCGACCTTCACACTGCAGCTGCGAACGCGGCGCTCGGCTTCGGCCTGGGGCTGCGCACCGACCACTACGAAGCGATTCTGAATGGTCCGACCGCCGACGATGCCTGCGCCGAATGGCCGATCGACTGGCTCGAAATTCTCAGCGAGAACTACATGGTCGGTGGCGGCAAGCCGCTGCACTATCTGGACCGCATCGCCGAACGCTATCCGATGGTGATGCACGGCGTTTCCTTATCCATCGGCAGCACCGATCCGCTCGATCGCGCCTACCTGATCCAACTGAAGGCGCTGGCAGAACGTGTGCAGCCGAGATTCATCTCCGATCACTTCTGCTGGACCGGCGTCGCCGGCCGCAACCTGCACGATCTGCTGCCGCTGCCGCATACCGACGAAGCGGTGCGGCACATCGCGCGGCGCGTGCGCGAGGTGCAGGATTTTCTCGGTCGCCAGATCCTGCTGGAAAACATTTCCAGTTATCTCAGCTTCAAACACTCGGCCTTGCCGGAGTGGGAATTCATCCGCGCAGTCGCCGAAGAAGCCGACTGCGGACTGTTGCTCGACGTCAACAATATCTACGTCAACAGCTGCAATCACGGCTTCGATCCGCAGACTTTCATCGATGCGATTCCGGTCGAGCGCGTGCAGCAGATACATCTGGCCGGGCACAGCCACAACGGCAAGCTGGTGATCGACACCCACGATCATCCGGTGCCCGATCCGGTATGGGCCTTGTATGCGATTGCAGTACAGCGCTTCGGTACAGTGCCGACGATGATCGAACGCGACGATCACATTCCGCTGCTGCCCGAGCTGCTGGCTGAACTTGCGCACGCGCGCGGCATCGCCACCACCATAAAGCATGCGGAAGTGGAGGCCTCGGCATGAGGGCTGCGCCGCTGCTCGCACCTTTGCAAAGCCGCATGCAGAGTTTTCTGCTGCAGGGCGGTGCCGATCTCCGCGCGCTGGTTGTCGCCGACGACATCGCCGACGCGCAGACGCGGCTTGGCATCTATGCCGATGCGTATCGACTGCGTCTGCTGGAAGTGCTGCGCGGCGACTATCCGGTGCTGTTCGAACTGCTCGGTGCGGAATCGTTCGAAGGCGTCGGCCGCGGCTACATCGCGGCGCATCCATCCGATACGCCTTCGCTGCGCTGGTTCGGTCGCCATCTCGCCGAGCATCTGCGTGCGGTACAGCCGCAGCGTCCTGAACTCGCCGATCTCGCCGCATTCGAATGGTCGCAGGGAGAGGTATTCGATGCGCCCGATGCGTCGGTACTACCACTCGCAGCGATGACGCAGATTGCACCCGCGGCTTGGGGCGAGATGCGCGTGCTGCTGCATCCGTCTGCGCGCCATCTGCAGTTGCGCAGCAACGCGGCGGCCTTGGTCGGTGCACACGGCAAGTCACAGCCGTTGCCGCAGACGCAGTCGACGCCAGCCGAAACCTGGTTGCTGTGGCGCCAGCAGCACATGATTCACTGGCGCGCGCTCGGCGTCGCGGAGGCGGCCGCGCTCGATGCGGTGCGCACACACCTCGGCTTCGGCGATCTCTGCGAACGCCTGTGCGAATGGATCGAGCCCGAGGAAGTGGCGATGGTCGCCGCAGGAATGCTGAAGCGCTGGATCAGCGATCAGCTGGTTGCGGAACTCGAGTTCAGTTAGCGGCTTCAGTCGACGATTTAAAACACGAATAGCTTGCGGCGCCGGGCGTCGCGACTACGGGCAAGTCTTGGCCGCAGCGATGCCGTTGCGGTGTGGGTTCCACTCAAGCTGGGTCATCTCAGGAGAACGCGTCATGAAATCTGTCGTCGATCAATGCACGGCACTGCTGCGCCTAGCCAGGTCGCTGGACTGGCTCGGGCCGCTGTCGGTGCGGCTGGTGTTCGGTTACTTCTGGTTCGAGACCGGCTGGGCCAAGCTGCACAATCTGGACGGCGCTATCCAGCGCTTCGTCGGCTGGGGCCTGCCATACCCGGAATTCACCGCGCCGTTCTCGGCGGCCACCGAACTGGTCGGCGGCGCCCTGCTGATGCTGGGGCTGTTCACGCGCCTGATTTCGATCCCGATGATCATCAACATGGTGGTCGCCCTGTTGACGGTGGCGATCAAGCCGGTCGCGGCCTTCGACGATTTCTTCGATCTCGACGAACCGCTCTACATCGTGGTGTTCCTATGGTTCCTGATCGCCGGCCCGGGCCGCGTCAGCCTCGACACCTGGCTTGCAAAAACGCTCGGCATCGACACCGGCAAAGCAATCTGAGCAAGGCGACCGTCACGCGCCGGCAATTTCTGGCGCGTGACGCATTATCCGCGCAGGCTGCGCCTGGCAGGATGAAGATACGGCTTCCTCATCGACCGCAAGTCCGTCAAAATGAGCACGCAGTCGGTTCAGTTACACACGATAGATGCTCAGGGAGACCGTACCAGTGAAGTCCAGGTGGATGTTGCTCTTGCTCGTGGCAAGTGCGCTGGTGTCCGCGTGCGCGACCGGCAATACGTTCAAGGATTTGTCGCGCCGGATTCCGTCCTTGCCGCTGACCCAGAGCCGGGTTTATTTCTATCGCACGACCACCAAGGATGCTGCTTTGCAGCCGGCGGTCAGCCTGAACGGCGAAACGGTCGGAATCGCCAAGGCGAGCAGCTTCTTCTTCGTCGATCGCGAACCGGGCCACTACGAAGTGCTGGTGGGCGGCGATGTGGAAGACAAATTGCCGCTGACGCTCGCGGCGGGGCAGACGCACTATGTCCGCTTCGATAGCAGGATCGGCCTGCTGCAGAATTATCTGGTACCGATCGAGAACAACGAGATCGATGGCGCCGCAGAAATCCTGAATATGGATTACACCGGACCGGAGTTGCCGAAGCGCAAGCCGCACTTGCGAGACATGCAGTTGCGAGACATGCCGTAAGGAGTGCGGCCCACGCTGGTTCGGGCCGCTCCGGAGCCAGCGCTAGCTCGGTTTCTGCAGATCCGCAATCATCGCCGCGAGGAAACGCGTGGCTTCGCCGCCGGTGACGCAGCGGTGATCGAAGGTGAGCGACAGCGGCAGCACTTTGGCGATCCTGATCTCGCCATCGATCGGCATCACTGCATCACGCGTGGCGCCGGCGGCGACGATCGCCACCGTCGGCGGCACGATCACCGGGGTCGCGTACTTGCCGCCGAAGCGGCCGAAATTCGACAGCGTGATGGTATAGCCGCGCAATTCCTCCGGCGGCACCGAACGGTTCTTGGTCGCCTCTTTCATTTTCTCGAGGCCGCTGCGCAGGCTTTCCTCGGAACGCGAGGCGACGTCCTGCAGCACCGCGACGAACAAGCCTTCCGGCGTATCGACCGCAATGCCGACGTGCATCTTCGGCAGCACGCGACGACCGACTTCGGCCTGGTCGTACCAGGCATTCAGCGAAGGCTCGGCCTTAGCGCCCGCGACCAGTCCGCGCACCAGGCGAATGGTCAGGTCCTGCTTGCCGGTCCAGCCGCTGACGATGGCGTCGTCGGTGACGGTCGCCGGCGTCACCTCGTCGCGCGACTGACTCATCGCATTCGCCATCGCGCGGCGTGCGCCACGCAGCTTCTCCAGCGGGCCGACTTCGGTCAGAATCTTGTGCACGCGCTGTACGTCGAACTGCGTGACCATGCCGTCCGGCCCGGTCGGCGTGATGATGGTCAGGTCGACATTGAGCCGATGCGCCAGTGCGCGCACTGCCGGCGTCACCTTGAGTCCGGCCGCGGTGCCGACGGTGGTCGCTTTCTCGGCGACCACATCGTTGCCCGATTTCATCGCGCCGACGACGACACCGCTGTCGCGGATCGCAGACGTGTCCGCAGCCTTGCCAGCGGGTTTCTCGGTGCTCGCCGGCGGCGTCGGCTGCTCCGTGCGCGGCGCTTCCTGCGTCGCCGCGCTGGCGCCGCCTTCGAATTCGACCAGCGGCTTGCCGACTTCCATCATGTCGCCGCTCGCACCAAACAGCTTGACGATCTTGCCGGCCTGCGGGCTCGGCACTTCAACGACGGCTTTTGCGGTCTCGACCGCCAGCAGCGGCTGATCGACCTTGACGACATCGCCTTCCTTGACATGCCACTCGCGGATTTCGGCTTCCTGCAGGCCTTCGCCGAGGTCGGGGAGTTTGAAGATGCTCATGTGATTCCTCAGATAGTTTTTCTTTGACCGGATCGTTCTGCGGCTTAGCCCTTCGGCGCCGCGTCGAACACCTTGCGCACTTCCTTCAGTATGCGTTCGGTATCTGGAATGTAGACGCGCTCCTGTCTCGCCAGCGGCATGATGGTGTCGTAGCCCGACACGCGCAGTACCGGCGCGAACAGGCTCAGCAGACCGTGCTCCGCCAGATTGGCGGCGATCTCCGAGGCCCAACCGCCGGCGCGCGGCGATTCCTGCACGATCACGCAACGGCCGGTCTTGGCGACGCTGGTCAGGATGGTGTCCATGTCCAGCGGTTTGAGTGTGGCGACGTCGACCACCTCGGCTGAGATGCCTTCTTCGGCTAGCGCATCTGCGGCCAGACGCGTGTCGTGCATCATCGCGCCCCAACTGACCAGCGTGATGTCGCTGCCTTCGCGATCGATGAAGCAGGTATCCAGCGGCAGCGCTTCGCCGTCGTCTTCGACCGGCTGCTTGAACAATCTGTAGCAGCGCGTCGGTTCGAGGAAGATCACCGGATCGGGATCGCGGATCGCGGCCAGCAGCAAGCCATAGGCGCGCGCCGGATTCGACGGTGCGACGACGCGCAGTCCGGCCATCTGCGCAAAGGTCGTCTCCAGCGATTCGGAATGATGTTCCGGCGCATGGATGCCGCCGCCGTTGGGTGCGCGAATTACCATCGGGCACGACAGACGTCCGCGCGTGCGGTTGCGCAGGCGCGTGGCGTGATTCACCACCTGATCGACACAGGGATACATGAAGCCGGAGAACTGGATCTCGGCAACCGGCTTCAAGCCCTGGGTCGACAGGCCGATCGCCATCGCCGCGACCAGCGTTTCGGCCAAGGGTGTGTCGATCACGCGATCGCCGCCGAACGTGTCGAGCAGGCCGACGGTAGCGCGGAACACGCCGCCGTTGCGGCCGATGTCTTCGCCGAGCACGACGACGTTTTCGTCGCGTGCCATTTCGCTCTTAAGCGCGAGATTGATGGCTTCGATCAACGCCAGGTTCTGTGCGGCCATCAGTGCGCTCCTGCAATAGGACCGCGCGCAGCCACTTCGTCGCGTTGCCACTCCAGCGTCTTCGGCAGCGTCGCGTAGAGATGATCGAAGATCGACTCCGGCGCCTGCGCTTCGATCTTGAGGAATTCCTGCGCGGCGGCTTCGGCGGTTGCAGTGGCTTCGGTCTGTAGCGCCTCTTCATCCGCCGCGGACCAATGACCGGAATTCTCCAGCCAGGCCTTGTAGCGCTTCACCGGGCAACGATCCCAAGCCGCCTCCACTTCTTCGGCAGAGCGATAACGTCGCGCATCGTCGGCGGTGGTGTGATCGTGCAGTCGATACGTCACCGCTTCGACCAGGCTCGGGCCTTCGCCGCGGCGCGCGCGTTCGATCGCGCGTTCCAGCACGAAGCGCGTTGCGATCACATCGTTGCCGTCGACCTGTTCGCCCGGCATGCCGCCGGCAAAGGCTTTCTGTGCGACGGTCTCGGCACCGGTCTGACGATTGAACGGCAGCGAGATTGCCCAGCCGTTGTTGCTGACCAGGAACACGATCGGCAGGTTCCACACCTTGGCGCTGCTGACGGCTTCGTAGAAATCGCCTTTCGAGGTCGCGCCGTCGCCGCAGGACACCAGCACCACGCGCGGTTCTTTGCGGAGCTTGAATGCGTAGCCGACGCCGATCGACTGCGGCACGTGCGTGCCGATCGGCACCGACAGCGGGAAGTCGAGCATCGACGGTCCGCTGTCGTAATTCATGCCGCGCTCGTCGCCGCCCCAGTACAGCAGGATGTCGCGCATCGGCACGCCGCGCGCGAACTGCGCGGCGTATTCGCGATAGGCCGGAATGAACACGTCGTCGGCCTTCAAGGCATGGCCGATGGCGACGCCGATCGCCTCCTGGCCGAGACAGGCCGCATACGTGCCGAGCTGCCCGGTGCGCTGCAAGGCCACCGCCTTCTTGTCGAACGCGCGCGTGCGGATCATCAACTGGTACATCGCACGCAGTTGCTCGACGTCCTTTGCGAAGGCGGGCAAGTCGCCGCGGGCTTCGCCGTCCTGACTCAGGAATTGGGTATAGAAAATCTCAAAGCTGGCGACACGTCGGGTCGCTGAATGATTGGAATCCACGCTCCTCCACCTTCATTTTTGGGCATGCCCGGCACGGGTTTGAACAGG
>JAQGNU010000232.1 GCA_028291645.1 Nevskia sp. | reverse complement strand
GGCTGAACCCCGGCGTCTGCTGCTGTTCCAGGCTCGCCGGCCAGACCTGCAGAAACAGCGGATCGCGCGCATCGCCATGGCGCATGCGGGCGACGAAGGCGCGCGGCACACGCAGCGGAAAGTCGCGTAGCGGCGAGCCGTCGAGCGCGGGCAGTGTCGGATCGAGTCCCAGCACGTCGAGCAGTTCCGCCGGCCGCGTGATCGCTTCGGCGAGGCTGCGCTGCCAGGCGGCACGCGTGGGGAGTTCGCTCAGAGGGTAATGATCGTCCATCGGGCGTGGATTGTTGCGGACTTTGCGTCGCGCCTCAAACCGTGGGCTCGGCAACTCTTAACGCTACCCCGTGGTCGAAGCCGGATTACGCAGATCGGCACGAATGTTGGGTCCGCCAGGAAGGCCGTCTTTCGCGTCGTTCACTTCGTACTTCGTCCACCGCATTCGTAAGCGTGCTGCGCGCCAGCCGTTACGGCGCCACTGAAGGAAATCTGATGCCCTTGCCGATCATCGCCCTGGCCCTCGCCGCATTCGGCATCGGCACTACCGAGTTCGTCATCATGGGCTTGTTGCCCGAGGTGGCGAAGGATTTGGCGGTGTCGATTCCCAGCGCCGGCCTGCTGGTCACCGGCTATGCGCTCGGTGTCGCGGTCGGCGCGCCAATTCTCGCCGTCGCCACGGCGCGCTTGCCGCGCAAAGCCGCGCTGCTCGGCCTCGCCGGCATCTTCATCGTCGGCAACCTGCTGTGTGCGATTGCACCGAACTACGCGGTGCTGATGGCGGCGCGCGTGCTGACCGCATTCAGTCACGGCGCCTTCTTCGGCATCGGCGCGGTCGTCGCTTCGAGCCTGGTGCCGCCGGACAAGCGTGCCGGCGCGGTTGCGCTGATGTTCACGGGCTTAACCCTCGCCAACGTGCTCGGTGTGCCGTTCGGCACCGGCCTGGGGCAGGCGCTCGGCTGGCGCTCGACGTTCTGGGGCGTCACCGGCATCGGCATCATCGCCGCGCTCGCGATCGCCGCCTGGGTGCCGGCCAAGCTCGACATGCCGAAAGGCAGTCTGCTCGGCGAATTCCGCGTGCTGCGTCAGCCGCAGGTGTGGATGGGACTCGGTATGAGCGTGCTCGGCTTCGGCGGCACCTTCACCGTGTTCACCTATATCGCGCCGATCTTCGAACAGGTCAGCGGCTTCACGCCGCATGCGGTGACCTGGCTGCTGCTGCTGTTCGGCGTCGGCATTACCTTCGGCAACTGGCTCGGCGGCCGCATCGCCGACTGGAAACTGATGCCCGGCCTGATTGGCATTCTGGCAACATTGAGCGTGCTGCTGTTCCTGTTCGCGTTCGCGATGCACGCCAAAGTGCCTGCCGCGATCGTGTTCGTGCTATGGGGTGCGGCGGCGTTCGCGACGGTGCCGCCGCTGCAGGTGCGCATCGTCGATCAGGCACGCGATGCGCCGAATCTGGCGTCGACTCTGAACATCGGCGCCTTCAACATCGGCAATGCCGGCGGCGCCTGGCTGGGCGGCGTCGTCATCGCGCAGACCGGCTCGCTCAGCGCAGTGCCGGTCGCCGGTGCCGCAGTGGCGTTGGCGGGTCTGGGCCTGACGATCTGGTCAGCGTGGCGCGAGCGGTCCGTAAGTGTTTCCGTTGCGGACGGCGTCAAGCAGGTGAGAGACCGTTGAGACATCGCTCAAGCTTGTCCTCGAGTCTTGAGCGGACCCGGCTGGCGATCGAAGAGCGCGCATGCGCCTGCTAATTGTTCCTTGACTCCAGTGCCTGGCCCAGATTGGGTAGAAGGCGCGCGATTGAGTCGCACATCAGAGGAATTCCGTTGACCATCTTTTCAGCGACTACTCGCATGCGCTGTCGTCTGTACGTTTCCGGATCGAGCAAAGCCAGCGTTGCTTCGACAATCGCAGCGGCAGTTGGTGCACAGCCTTGCACAAGGCCGACGGCTTTGTAGGCCGCTATGCGACCCTCCTGATCGCCGCCGCCAAGCGGTGCGGCGATGCAAACGACACCACAGGCGATGGCCTGAGTGAGACTGTGCCCGCCGTTGCAAACCAATAGTCGAGCACATCGCATAAGATCGATAAACTGGCTTGGGCTGACCGTTTTCGTCGTAAGCGTGCGAGTCCCGCGTGCGGAGCCTTCGTACAGTGGGCCGAGCAAGGTTAGACATTCGAGGCCTGTTTCCGCAGCGATCTGCTCGGCTGCTGAGAGATATATCTCGCTGACCGGTTGGCCGCCGATTTGATAACCCCCACCACCAGGCGCCAGTAATACGAAGGGCTTGGACAAGCATGCGGTGAATTCCTGCGGGAGTGCATCTTCGTACGGTTCACTGGCGATGTAGGTATCGAAGGTGCGACGCGCGGTTTTGCCGAAAATGCTCAGGAACCGCTGCGTGGAGGTGAATATTGGCAGGCCGCAGTGCTCACGCTGATGCCAGTGCTCATCCAGTAGCCGTAGTCGGTCCAACTTGAACGCTCTGCGACAGATTTCACCGCGGTCGCTGACGAAGGCAGTCAAGATGCCCAGGCGGGAACATAGTCGGAGCGTCTTGCTGTGCAAGCCCGTGTCGAAAATCACCAGATCCGGCTGCAAACGAGCAATGTGCTCGTTGTTGAATTGGGCCTTGCTCGAACGCGGCCCTTGGTGGCAGGTTTTCGGGAACGGAGCATCCTGACGGGTGCCGGCGCCGCCGGGCAGCAGGAACTCGATACGCGCCTGCGGCCAACGCTGTGCGACGGCTTGCGCGAGGCTCACGGAGCGCACGAATTCGCCGGTGCCGCCGGAGCCGTAGGATGGTACGAACAGGATGAAAGCTGGCTTACGCACTGAGGATCAACATGACGCAAAGCTGCGCATTCTATAAATCAATATCCGGCTAGCGCTCAAAATTCTATGCAACTCCTCGATCCCTGGACTTTACCCACAGCTTGACTGAGTGCGCTCGAAGCGCGTTTCGCCGCAGTATCCACAAACTTAAGTTCTACCCCGTCGCGATCATCGCGCGCGATTTACCCGGCTCCCGCATCGGAATACATCATGCGTAAGGCGGTCACAGTGCAATGCTGGTTTCTTTATTGCCGCAACCAGGATTCGAGCGGCCCGTGACGGCGTGCGAATAATCCCTGCACGATCTGCAGCGCGTGCACGGCGAGACTCAGCGCGGTCCACAGCGCGACCAGTTCGATGCCGAGATCGGGGCGACCCAGCGCCACTGCCGGGGTCAGGATCAGCAGGTTGGGATTGCGTCGTGCGGTCCAAAGGCGGAACTGGCTGTCGAAACGCCGCCACACGTGCATATGCATGTCGAACAGGTTGATGAAGGCGCCTTCGAGCACGCGTTGCAGGACGTAGCCGACCAGGATCACCGCGAGTATCCATTCCGCATCGTCAGCGCTCAGCGGCGTGCCGTAGGCCGGCAGACCGACGACCCAGGCCCACCACCAGAACGGCGGATGAATCAGGTCGATGCCATGATCGAAGATGTCGCCGAATTTGGAATAGGTCAGCGTGACCCGTGCGAGCTTGCCGTCGACCGTATCCAGAAACGTCATCAGCCAGCCGCTCGCCAGACCGAGCGCATAGTGCCCGTTCCAAAAGAGCCAGAACGACCATAGGGTCAACACCAAGCTCAGTAAGGTGACTTGGTTCGGCGTCACCTTCAGCTCGGCGCAGACACGCGTGACATAACGCGCCGGCCGCGGCCAGACGTACTTGGTGACGACGTCGGTGACACCCTTGTACGAGGCACCGAACATGAGCGCCTCGATGGCCGGCAGCGACGCCGGCGTGAGCCGCAACAGATAGGGTGTCTGGCGTTTGCGCAGCTGGTGGTTGTAGGCACCGCTGAGCTGCTCCGGCGTCAGCCGCGCAGCGTCCGGCAGCGCGGTCTTGGAGCCGGCAAGCGCTGCGCGTGCGGCGTCGACCTGCGCTGCTGCGACATTCGCCGCGACCGCCATGCCATCGACTGCATCGATCAGCACCACGCCGTCGCGACGGGCTGCGAGATCGCGGATCAGGGCCATGTCGAATACCCAGTCGTCGGACACGATGACGACCCGGCACTGCGGCGGCAGGCGTGCTGCCGCAGCGCGGTGATCGGACTCAGTCTCGACCGCTTTCACACCCACCAGCCGCAGGCTGCGGTGCAGGCGCTCGGTGGAGCTCATGCCCCAAAGGCGCACCGGGTTGGCGTCGACGATCAGGCCATGCACCGGTTCGGCCACGGCATCGACGGGATTGGTCGATGTCATTGAATCGTGCAGAGGAAGAGGAGCGCAGTGGTCTCGCCGCGACCAAGCCCGGCTTCGGCGCACGCGCCTGCGGCAGCCGCGTAAACTTTTGTATTCCGGGCACTGTCGATCCAGCGCGTGCCAGCAGACCACCAGCCACCATGCCGAATGCCACCGCGGTTAAATTTGCGTACCCGAAGTCCCTGATCGCCGAGACGGCGTGCTGGACGGTGCAGCTCAGGCCCAAGCAGCCGACGCTGGGCGCGCTGGTGCTGATTTGCAAGGAACCGGTTGGCACGTTTTCGGCGATCAGTCCGGCGGCGTTTGCCGAGTTGCGCGATGTCACTGCGGGCATCGAGCGCATGCTGCGAGGCTTCGTCGCGTACGAGCGCATCAACTACCTGATGCTGATGATGGTCGATCCGGACGTGCACTTCCACGTCATCCCGCGCTATGCAGGGACGCGCAGTCATTTCGGCCGCGAGTTCGCCGATGCCGGCTGGCCCGAGATGCCGAAGCTGGCTGAGGCGGTGGGCCTGGAGGACGCACAGATCGTCGAACTCGCCGCAAGCCTCGCCGCCGTCTGGCGTGCGGATTAACGCCAAGGTCGCGACGATTCAGCGGCCGGACGCGACGGCACGCGCAGAAGATGCGATCCGTTGCATCGAAGGCTGTAGCCAGTCTGCAACCAAGGCTTCGTTGCTGGCGACGTCTTCGAGGAAATCCATCTCGCCCCAGCCCAGGCCCTCGATCGACAGAACGCCGACGTCGCCGCTCGCACGCGCGATGCGATCGATCACCGACAGATACCAGAACTTCAGCCCTTCCGGTGTGCGCATGATGCGTTCGAGTTCACCGACGAAGCGCAGCGCGCCTTCGGCGCTGAAGCGCAGAAAGCCGATCGATTCGCCGTTGACGGTCGTTGCCGACAGCTGCTTGCCGATCGCACACAGGCGGTCGCCAAAGCTTTCGATCTTCATGTCGTCGGCGTCGTAGCTCGGCTTGCGATCGATCGTGACCGTGATCGGCCGCGTCACCGGACCGAGCAGCCGGCGCGCGATCGCCGGTTCGATCAGGGTGTCGCCATTCAGGATCAGGCATTCGCCGCGCAGTTCGCTGCGCGCCATCCAGCAACTCGCGAGATTGTCGGCGACTTCGTAAAACGGGTTGTACAGCGTGCGGACCGAAAGGCCAGGCGGCGTACGTGCCTGCAGCACAGCTTCTACCTGTTCAGCGCCGTAGCCGACGACGATCACGACTTCCTCGATCCCGGCTTCGGCGAGGCACCACAGCTGCCATTCGAGCAGGCTGCGGCCGCCAAGTTCGATCAAGCACTTGGGCCGGTTCGCCGTCAGCGGCAACAAGCGGCGGCCTTGGCCCGCACTTAGGATTACAGCCTTCATGGGTGACGGTTCCGGGCCTGTTCCCGGTTCGGCCGAGGATGGCAAAAAGCGCTGTTCAAGCATTCCTCCTGAGGCCGGCGACTCTTCATTGACATCCTGGTATCGGTACGAATGAGCTTAAAGCCAGCTTAACAAAATCTTAAAACCAGCTTAACACCGATGAAATATTAGTGACAAACGCCGCGAGCGGACGGCGCGCTGCAAGGGGCGGCTCAAGCTAGGTGCGGATTCAGCAAAAAGCGGAAACACAAGGGGAGAAGTTGGTGAGCCGGCTTTGCGCCGGCTCGTATATGAGCGTCGCCCGCGTTCACTTTCCGTTGGTCTAGCGTTCGACCGCCGCGTGCTTTGCGATGGACCCGTTGCAAGCTGTTCAGCTTTTTTGCACGCGGGCGACCGCCGCGCTGGGCCCGATGCGCATATGCGCTGACAGCGACCCATTCGATCGAAATCGAATTCGCCCAGCGCGGCACTGGCAGGCGCCTTGGATTGTGGCTGATACTTTGGCCCAAGCGCCGGGCCTTTCCGGCCCGCTCCACAGACCTCATTCAGCCGTTATGAAACCCAGCGTCTACATCCAATCCAACGCCAAACAGCTCATCGGCGCGCTGGTCTCCGAGTACGCGCTCAAGCGCAACAGCGCTGCGCCCGAGAACTTTGAGGTGTGCCTGATTCATGCCGAGGACTTTCCGTTCCTCGCGGCCCGCGAGGGACAGACCTACCTGCGAGACGGCGCATCGGCGGTGTGGCGCAACGACGATCTCCAATCATTTCCGCCGCTGCGTTTTGCCGTGCCCGGTCTGATGGACTACCGCGGACGCGCGTTGGTCATCGATCCCGACGTATTCGCCGTTGGCGATGTCAACGAACTATTGGCCTGCGACATGCAGCACGCTGCGATTCTGGCGCGGCATGCCGACGACGAAGATGCGCCTGGCGGTGCGCCGCACTGGGCGTCCAGCGTCATGTTGCTCGATTGCGCAAAGTTGAAGCACTGGCGCGTCGAAGAAGATTTCGGCTGTTTGTTCGCTTTCGAACGCGATTATCGCGAATGGATGTGGCTGCGCTTGGAAGTAGCCGGCGCGGTGGCACCGCTGGCGCCGGTATGGAATGACTTCGACCATCTGACGCCGGCGACACGCATGCTGCACAACACACGTCGTCGCACTCAGCCGTGGAAAACCGGGCTCGCCGCCGATTTCGTCACTCATGGCACCAGTCTTTCGGCACGCGCCAAGCAGCGGCTGCGGCGACTCAGGTCGGCGCTCACCGGCGACCAGGCTCCGCAGGGTCGCTACCAGCCGCATCCAGACCCACGGCAAGAACGGTTTTTTTTCACCTTGCTGGTGGAATGCATGGACCGCGGCATTGTCACCACCGAGTTGCTAAAAGCGGAAATCGCACGCAAGCACATCCGCAGCGACGCTTTCGAGTTAGCCGCTGCGGCACGCCGTGAGCCGCTCTCCTTGGCTTCGCTGAGCGCGACCGCTGAGCTTGCATGAACCTCGCTGTTCCGTACGCTTGGACTTGCCAGCGCTAGGCGCCCGCAGTCACCCAGCTTTTGTCGCGCTGAATTTCTTCTTTAGCGCGCCATCCCTCGATCAGGAATCGACCAGGCTGCGGATGCGCTGTACGCAGCGCGCCAGGTCGTCGTCGAGTTCGTTTGCGAACGGTATTCTCGGCGCTGCGCCGCCGAGTTCCCCGACCAGTCCTTGCTGCACCAAGGTGTCGAGCCATCTTGGAAGATCGGTACGCGCAGCGACCCAGCCGCCGTGGACAAGACGATCCTCCATGCCGGGCAGGTGGTCCAAGATTCGTTGCGCAGCGCGCAGCGGTGTCGCAGCGCGGCGTGGCAGCCGGGCGACGCGCACCGGCTTGCCGGTGCGCCAGGCTTCGGCGAGCATGGATGCGCTGTCGCCGCTGACGATGATGTCGTCGGCCAGCGCCAGGTAGCCTGCCAGCGGATTTTCGCTATCGCCGGCACGGAACTCGTAGAAAGCGCAGGGCACGTCGATCGCAGCGCGCAGTGCGTCGGTGGTTGCAGACGCAGTGCGTGGACTGGTCGACACCAATAAGCTGCCGCGTCTTGCTTTCGCATGTGCCGCGGCGGCTGTGCCGAGCGTGGTGGCGACCGCGGAGTCGAACTCCAGATGGCGCGTGCGACCGCCGACGATCAGCGCGGTCCAAGGCCGCGGTAAAGCGGCCAGCCGTGGTGCAATTTTTTCCGCACCTGCAGCGAGCGCAGCAGCGTCCTGACGGTTGAGGGGCATACGTAGAGACAGGACATTGCGCGCTGCCGGCACACGATCCGGCGGCATCGGCACGATCAGATCGAGACGATCCATGCGCATGCGGCGCGGGCGTCCGAAGTGCACCAGCCGAGTATGGCCAGCGCTGACGCGCTGAAGGTGCAACGCTGCCGGCAGGCTTTTACCGAATGACAGCGCCAACTCGGGCCAGGGCGGCTTGAGCCCGAAATCGCGCGCGGTGCTGAGCGCTTGTTCCACGACAGGCCAGCCGAGGTTCGCAGCGACCAGCCGCAACTGCGCAATCTCGCCGGCTTTCTCGCCCAGCAACAGCCATACCGTCGGCGCAGCACGCGTTGCGGTCGTGGGCTTTTCGGTTTCGGCGATGTGCAAGTTTTTTCGTGGCCGGATCGGGCTGTGGATAGTAAATCAAGCGGTCGCACAGCTGCGCGCGGCAGTCCTTGCTGGCCGTCGGGCCGCTAACACGCGTGCCGGTTCGACTGAGCGCTGCGGCGGCGGCGCCCGCGTTTACATTGCAGCGGCATATTCGAGCGCAGCGTTTTGCTTAGAATGCCGGCCGTCCGCCATCAACTTCCCGGCTCGCTCTTGTCCACGCATCACATCGGCTTTCTGTTCAACCACGACCACGTGCATCAGGTCGCGCATAGCGCACCGATCGCGTTCGAACTATCGCGCCAATATCCGCAGTGGTGCATCACCTTGATCTTCGGCTCGGATGAAGAACGCAGCGCACTTGAAGTGATCGGCGCGCGTTTTCCGGGCCAGCGCTGCGAGTGGGCAAGGCTGGGAATGCGCGCCAGCTGGCGGCGCTTGAATTCAGCGCTCGACCACCTCGCGCCGATCCGCAAGATCGCCGGGCTGCGAGAGAATATCGACTTGCTGCGGCAGTTCGATGCGCTGGTCGTGCCGGAAAAGACCAGCTTGCAGCTGCGCTCGCGGTATGGACTCAAGCATCTGCAGATGATCCACACCCGCCACGGCGCCGGCGACCGTGCGATCGGCTTCGACGCGCGCAGTGGCGACTTCGATCTGGTGCTGGTCGCCGGCGAAAAAATCCGCCAGCGTCTGGCTGCAGCCGGTGAGCTGCGCGAAGGACACTATGCGGTGGTCGGCTATTCGAAGTTCGACGCGGTCGGTGCCTTCGATCCGCAGCCGCGCAAACTGTTCGACAACGATCGGCCGACGGTGCTGTACAACCCGCACCGCGCGCCGGGTCTGACGTCCTGGTTCCGCATGGGCCGCGACATCCTCGAGTTCTTTTATCGTAGCGATCGCTACAATCTCGTCTTCGCGCCGCATGTGATGCTGTTTCGCCGGCGCCTGCAGATCGACTTCGATCCGCCCAACCTCGCCTGGGTCGCCGACGTCGACCGCAAATACCGCAACTGCTCGCACATGCTGATCGATACCGGCAGCGTCGCCTGCACCGACATGACGTACACACTCGGTGCCGATATCTACCTCGGCGACGTCAGCAGTCAGGTCTGCGAATTTCTGCTGCGGCCGCGGCCCTGCCTGTTCGCCAACGCGCAACACGTCGCCTGGGCCGGCGACGTCAACTACACGGCGTGGACGCTAGGCCCGGTCTTCGAAGAGGTCGGCGCGCTCGAATCGACGCTCGAACGCGCGATCGCATCGCATCCCCAGTATCGCGCCTTGCAAGAGGAGTACGTGCGTCAGACGTTTGATCTGTCGGCGGTGCCGTCGTCGCAACGTGCGGCCGCCGCCATCGCTGAATTCCTCGAGCGCGGCTCGGTCACCGTCGCGCGCTGATCTCGCGTTCGATGCGCTGCAGAATTGCGCGGCCCTTGGTGCTGAACTGATCTTCGCCGAAGCGCGCGATGACGCGCGCGCGCGCGGCCTGGCCCATCTGCGCGGCACGCTGCGGATCGCGTACCAGGGTCAAGATCGCCTGCGCCAAGGCTTCGACATCGCCGACGCCGCAGAGCAGGCCGGTTTCGCCGTCGACAATGCTATGCGCGAGTTCTCCTACGGATGTAGCGATCACCGGCAGCGCGGCTTGCATCGCTTCGTGGGCCGCCAGACAAAGACCTTCGTTGCGCGACGGCTGAATGTAGGCATGCAGTTCGCCAAGAAACTGGCGGGGCTGTTCGCGGAAGCCGACGAACTTCAGGTTGTCGACACCCAGTTCGGCCGCCAGCGTGTCCAGTGCTGCGCGTTCGGGGCCGGCGCCGGCGACGACGAATTCGAGCTGTTGCGATAGCGCGGCATCCAGTTCGCGGACGCGCGCCGCCGCACGGATCAGCACATCGTATTGTTTGTTCGGATGCAGGCGTCCAAGACTGCCAATGCGAAATCGGCCGTTGCCGCGCCAGCCCGCGACTTGCGGCACGTCCAGATGCGCGATGAACAACGGCCAGATGTCGACGAGATCGGCGGCGATGCCGAGTTCCAGCTCGGCAAACCGCTTCACCGCCACCGAATCGGCGACCCAGCGCAGCGTCAGTGCGCGGCTGCGGCGCAGGATCGCTCGGTTGTGCGCTTTCAAGAACGCGTTGTGCTGCCAGCTGACCACCGGGATGCCGAGCAGGCGGCCGGCCAGCTGACCGTAAATCGTCGCGCGCGTCAGCGAGGTCCACAGCAGATCGGGACGGTCGCGGCGCAGGCGGGCAATCAGTTTGGCGCCCGACTTGAAAATATCGCCGGGGCCATCGCCGATGATTTCGCAGTCGATGCCTGCCTGCTCCAGCCGCGGGATTGCGCGGCGGTCCTGCGGCATCAGTGCGAGCATTTGCACCTGGTGTCCGCAGTCGCGCATCAGCTTGATGACGTCGATCACCGGGAATGCGGCGCCGCCGCCGTTGAGGCCGTTGATCAGATAATGAATGCGCATACGCTGCCGCCGGTCGTCCTCCGGCCTGAGGTTTGAAAGGAGGTCGCTGTCGACCCAGGATTCGACATGGAAGCCCACATGCCTACGGCCGCAGCCCGCCGCCTAGGTTAAACTATCGGCCGATTCGAAGCGCTCGCGATGATGATTCCGGCGGCAACAACGAGCCGCCAAGATTTGTCTTAGCTGTTCGTCAGCATTGCCGAAGCAGTGATGTCGCAAGCTGCTGCTCTGCACACCGCCGTCGGCGCAACCATTCGAAACCTAACAACAATCCCGCCGGTCTGAGCTTCTATCTATGTGTGCACTCTCCGGCATGTTGAAGATCGGCGGCGGCATCGTCGATCTGACGCTATTGGAAAAAATCAGTTCGAGCATGCGCAGTCGCGGGCCGGATGGTCACGCGGCGGTGAACTTTGGCGCCTGCGGTCTTGCGCACGAGCGTCTGGCCATCATCGACGTGGCCGGCGGTCGCCAGCCGCTGCTCAACGAAGATGGCCGGCTCGCGGTGATCGTCAATGGCGAGATCTATAACTATCGCGAACTGCGCCGCGATCTGCTCGCGAGAGGGCATCGCTTCAGCAGCGAATCCGATAGCGAAGTGGTGGTGCACGGCTATGAGGAATACGGCAACGCGGTGTTCGCGCGCCTGCACGGCATGTTTGCGCTGGCGCTGTGGGACGACCGTACGCAAACCCTGATCCTCGCGCGCGACGGTCTGGGCAAGAAGCCGCTCGCCTATACCTGGCTCAATCCGACATCGTTGCTGTTTGCTTCCGATGTCCGCGCGTTTAATGTTCATCCGCAATTCCGCGCGCGGCTGCGCGATGCCGGCATCGCCGAATACCTGGGTTATCGCTGCGTCGCCGATCCCGGCTCGATCTACCAGGATGTCCACAAAGTGCCCGCCGGCGAATGGCTGGCCATCCATGCGGACGGCGCGACCAGCCGCGGCGTGCATTGGAATCTGCCCGCGGCGGAAACGCAGATCGCGTTCGACCGCAGGCTTGAACCCGCCTTGTGCGAGGAATTGCGCAGCCTGGTTCGCGCGTCGGTCGAACGGCGTCTGATGAGCGATGTCCCGCTGGGGGTGCTGCTGAGCGGCGGCATCGACAGTACGATCATCGCCTACGAAGCCGCGCAACTGCATCCCGACGTACAGACCTTCACCTTGGGGTTCGCCGGCATCAACGATGAACGCGAAGTTGCTCGCGCTACGGCGACAGCGCTCGGCACGCGGCATCGGGATTTGCGAATCGAACTACAACCGCGACAGGCGATCGAGGATGCCGAGGCTGCCTACGACGAGCCCTTCGCGGACTCGTCCTCGGTGGCCAGCGTGCGCATCTGCCGCGCCGCGAAGGAACAGGTTGGCGTCGTCCTCAACGGCGATGGCGGCGATGAGGCATTCGCCGGCTATCCGCGTTCGCGACTATTGATGGAGATGTCTAACGGTACGGCAGACACGTCTTCGCTGCTGGCCTTGAAGCTGAGGGCGAAACTGGGCCGCAAGGCGACGCGCCAGCGCGCCAAGGAAATCATCCTCGGCCGCTCGGTCTGCGAGAACTATCAACCGCCATTCCAGCGCTGGCGCGCGCTGCTATGGATTTTTTCTCCGGCCGAAGTTGCACGGCTGATGGGCAATCGGGCGCCGTCGACCCTGTGGCTCGACGAATGCAGCTTCGCCGCCGCCGAGGGCGACGATTACCGCGCGTATCTGCGCAACGATCTGCTGGTCAAGATGGATCGCGCATCGATGCATTGCGGTCTCGAAGCGCGCTCGCCCTTGCTCGACACAGACGTGATTCGCTTCATACGAACGCTAAGCCCGCAGTGGAAGCTGGCGAATGGCGGCGGCAAATACTTGCTACGTGCGGCCTATGCCGGACGCCTGCCCGGGCATATCTGGAATCTGCCCAAGCGCGGCTTTGCTTCGCCCACCAAGCGCTGGCTGAAAAGGGAACTGCAGGCCGAGGTGCGTGAATTGGCAGGCGATCGAGAGCAACCGATTTACCGGCATCTGGACTACGAACAGGTTCAGGCGATCACGCATAAGCTGCAGTCGCAGCACAAGCAAGTCTGGACACTGCTGGTATTGAATCGTTGGTTGCTGCAGAATTCAAAGCAGCTTGGCTGAGCATTTATTGCAGTGCAAAAAAAGTGGCGTTTTTTTCAGGAGTACGCCCCAGCTGGGTGGGTAGTTGAGTAGGCCATGGAACGGCCGACCGGTTCGACTGGTCTGAGCTTCATGGCGGCGTTGCCGCAGTACGAGTGCCCTACTCAATATGACCACTGCCATCAGCGTCCATGCGCCGAATCGCCCGTTGCGATACTTGGGAGCGATTCCGCGATTGCCGAGCCGGAGCGTCACGTTCTGGGTCGCCGACGTTCAATTATTGCCGGCGGCCGTCGTGCTTGCGCGCTGCATCCAACAGCGTTTTCCCCGCGTCCTGGTGGTGTTCGTACAACCGGACGATGCCGATCGCGCACACGGCTTCCCGGTTTTTTCGGCACCGCTGCGCGTGCCGCTCCTGGTGCGGTGGTTCCAGAACCGGCTGCGCACGCAGACGCTGATCCTCGCCGGCCAGCCGCCCGACGTGGCCGCAAATCCGATTCGGGCGGCCTATGTCCGTGGTGCCTCGCTGGTATTGCTGCGCGGCGGCGCTGCTCGGAGCAGTGCTGAAGCGTCGGCAGCGGGCGACTGGACGCGCTTGCTCGATGGCGTGATCGATGCCGAGGTCCTGCCTGCACACGCCCACCTGACACTTGCGCCAGCCGCGAGCGCTACGACGAATCTGCTCGATCGTCTGGTAACGCGCAGCCGCAAGCGAACCATGGCACAGCGCGGCAGCCTGACTCCCGGGGCGTCTCTGCTACGCTTTTTGCAGCAGCCGATCTTGCGCAAGTTCGTTGGATTCAAATTCCGCGAATACCGTTCGATCGATCAACTGCGTCAGGCCCTCGGCCGACCGACCTCGATCCTGTGCTTGGGCAACGGTCCTTCGAGCGAAGATCCCGAGTTGCTGAAGCTGCAGTTCGACCGTCTGTTCCGCGTCAACCTGTGCTGGCTGCAGCGGGGCTTTCTAACGGCACCGGATGTCGTGTTCACCGGGCTGGTCGACGCGGTCGAAAAGCTGCGGCCGACTGCCGGCTTCGTGTTCGGCACTATCCAAAGCGAAGAGACCATTCTGAGCCGCTCGCTGGTTTCGGCCCAGCGCTTGCGCTACGCGACCGCAGAGCGTCTGGGCTTCATTGAAGGCGCGCAACCGGAAAGCCTCGCCCCGACCAACGGCGCACTGATGCTGGCGATCGCGGTCGCGCTGCAACCGGCGCGCTTGATCGTTGGCGGCATCGATCTGTACCAGCATCCGGCCGGTGCCTATCCCGGCGACACCGAGACCGCCAATGCCTATGCCGTCGGCCACGATGCCCAGCGCGAGCTGGCCTTCCTGATCGCCGCCTTGCGCCGATATCGGGGTGAGCTGGTTATTTTGAGCGAAGCGCTGCGGCTCGCGTACGAGCGCGCTCCGGGCGAAGCAACGACCGGCGAACCCGACGCCGTGCCTGTGCTGTCTGCTGCCATGCTTCCGCTGCTCGAAGCCAACTCGAAGTCGAGCGTATCTCGGGGCGTAACCAACAGCACGCGACCTGATTAGCGTCCGATTGCATTCGGGCTGTCTCTCCGCATTCGATCTCAACAAGAAGCATCAGCCGCTAGGGTCTAGGCGCTAGGTTCAACGTTCTGCTGTGATGCAGTCGCATGAGCGACGTGGTCGAACATTTGCCGGGTGCTGGCTGTGCCGCGCGTCAGATAGGCCGCAATCGCCTGCATTTCGACTTCGCGGAACGTCGTAGCGCCCTGCTGTAAACGCTCGCGAAGCGCTGCCAGCGACGGCACAACTCTTTCGTCCTGGCCAAACACATCATCGAGCAGCGCCTCGATTTTGGGCGTATTCGAACTCATCGCGAGAAACGGCGTGCGGGTTGCGATGCAGGTCGTCACCGCGTGGAAGCGGCCCGTCAGCACCTGTTCGCAAGCCGCGACCCGGCGCACGAAACGCTGCGCGCCGAACCAGCGCATCCAGCTTGCCGGCATCGCGATGCGCCGCCGCATCGGCATCCAGCCGGATTGAGTCTGTCGAGCCAGAGCGGCCAGTTCAGCGCTCAAAGCCGGGTGCACGCTGTCGGTGACGAGCGTTCCCGCGCGCGTACGATCGGGCAGCGCGAACGCGGCGATGCTGTCGAAGCTCAGATCCGGCACCAGTTGCGCGTCGATGCCGTGGACGCGGGCTTCGCGCAGACTTGCGCCATCGCGTACATAGACTGCCTGGTAGTGTGCAAGGTCGCGGTAAAGCGCCGCCGAGTTATCGAACAAGGCCGCATTGATCAGATAGGCCGGCAGCCCGTTTGCGCCGGCCCGGCGCGCCAGTGATGCCAGTCCTTTGGCGTGCTTGCGGTCGTGATGGATCACGCCTTCGCCATTGACGATAATCGCCGCGGCATCCGGATGACGCCGGATGATTTTGTCGAAGCGAGTCTCGACGGCGGTGCCGACCCAGTGCACCGATAGCGGCGCTTGCTTGCGGTTGCGCAGATTGCGGAACACGCTTTCCATCACTAGGTCGCAGCCATAATGCTGATAGCGCGAGGTGTCGTTGAAGATCAGGAGCTTCCGCATTTTTCGAAGCAGCGTGTCGTTTTGATAAGATTTCGATCGGGGATTTTAGCGTAAGCCTCGATGTTCCCGGCCTGTCGCGCCATCGTTTCACCTTAAATGGATCGAGCACATGCACTCGGTTGCAACCCGGGCAGCGGATGCGCCTGCACTGCGCATCGCGTTCTACAACAATCTGCTGGCCTCGCATAAGCGCTCGCATGGCGGCGTGCGCCAGTGGACCTTGACGATGGCGAATGCGTTGGTCGAGCGCGGTCATGCGGTCGACATGCTGGTCGAGGCGCCGCAGAGCCGCTTCGTCGACGAGCCGCTGCTCGACGCGCGCGTGCGCCGCGTCATTCTCGGCAACGGCATCGCGGCCTGGCTGCGCTTGCGCCAATACGTGCAGCAGCATCCGGGGGTGCGATTGGTGGCGGCACTCGACTACTACAACCTGCGCGCGGCCAAGCTCAAACGCCGATTCGGCGATCGCGTGCATGTGATGTTGACGCAGCGCGAGAATCTCAGCGCGGATATGGCCTGGCGCAAGCCACTCAAATACTGGTGGAACACGCTTGGCGTGCGCCGCTATTTCAATCGCGCCGACGCAGTCGTCACAGTGAGCAAGGGACTCGCCACCGATCTGCGGGATAACTGGGGCGTGGCCGAATCGAAGCTGCACACGATCTACAATCCAGCGTTTCGTCCGGGCGTGCTGGAGCTTGCGAAACAGCCGGTCGATCATCCCTGGTTCACCGACAAGCGCAGTCCGATCGTGCTGGCGGCGGGCCGGCTGCATTACGTCAAGGGCTTCGACGATCTGCTGCGCGCATTCGCGCTGCTGCGGCAGCGGATCGACGTGCGGCTGGTGATTCTGGGCGAAGGCAAGGAGCGCGAACCTCTGACCGCGCTGGTCGAAAGTCTCGGCCTGGCGGACAGCGTCGCGCTGCCGGGCCGGGTTGCAAATGCGGCCGCGTGGATGGCGCGCGCCGACGTATTCGCACTGTCGTCGCGCCGCGAAGGACTGCCAGCGGTGCTGATCGAGGCGCTGGCCGTGGGGCTGCCGATCGTGGCGACGCGCTGCCCGAGCGGTCCCGACGAAATCCTCGAAGCCGATGATCGTGAGGCCCGCTGGGGCAGCCTGGTCGACGTCGGCGATGCGCCGCAGATGGCCGCCGCGCTGCACGCGGCGCTGAGCAGCGCGCGGCCGGATCGCGCGGTATTGCGCGCGCGCGCCGAGGCGTTCTCGCTCGACCGTGCCTTGCAGCAATATCTGGCCTTGTGGCACGTCGCGCCGCTCGCGTCTGCAGACTGAAGTCCGCCAACGCCGCGGCTGTTCAACCGCACCGACCATCGTCGAGGTTCGCTGCTAGCGAGCCCACGAACGCCTGTGGGCCGACAAAAACTCCGGCAAAGACGCACCCGCTGTAGCGGCGAGCGCCACGGGCGCATAGGTTAAACTAGCTAGCCCAGCCGATGCGGTTCCGGTCCGCGTCTGGCAACCGACGGCGGCATCGCACCGGTGGCCTTCCATCCGCTTCCATAGCAGGCGATATGTCCGCAGTTCCCAGCCACACACCCGCGCAAGTCAGCAGCCGTCCAATCTGGCGTATCGCGACGGCGATTCCAGGCCGCCGCAATGCGGCTGTGCTGAGTTGCATCGTGCTCGCCGGTATTTTCGAAGGCATCGGCATCGCGACGCTGCTGCCGCTGATTGCGGTGATCGGCGACGACGGCTCGAAGACCAACAAGATCAGTCAGCTGATTCTGCATGCGCTCGACCGCGTGCATCTGCCACACAATCCGATCGTGCTGCTCGCCATCATCGGCGGCGGCATGCTGTTGAAGGGCGCGCTGTCCTTGCTGGCGCTGCGCCAGGTCGGCCGCGCGGTGGCGGACGTCGGTGCCGGCATGCGTCTGGGACTGATCGATGCCCTGCTCAAGGCGCGCTGGAGCTACTACGTGCGCCAGCCGGTCGGTCGTTTCGCCGGTGCACTCGGCGACGAATCTTCGCGTGCCGGTGATGCCTACGACGCAATGACCCAGCTGTTTTCGCAGCTGGTGCAGGCGACGATCTATTTGATCATCGCCGCGATCGCCTCGTGGCAGCTGGCGCTGCTGTCGATCTTGGTGTCGCTGATCATGGTCGGTTCGCTGAACCGGTTTCTACTGGTCGCCAAGCGCAACGCGCGCACCCAGAACGAACGCCTGAAGTCGATGCTGGCGCGCTTGACCGACGTGCTGATCGGCATCAAGCCGATGAA
The DNA here is from genome assembly GCA_028291645.1 of Nevskia sp. Lineage (GTDB taxonomy): Bacteria > Pseudomonadota > Gammaproteobacteria > Nevskiales > Nevskiaceae > Nevskia. The sequence continues at coordinate 32,682 of JAQGNU010000232.1, read as the reverse complement.
GGCGATGTCGCGCCAGGCGCGTTTCGGCGTGCTGTTCCTGGAAGATTTGAAAGTCATCAAGAGAGCGGCGCGGCGGCAGGTGTTCGCGCGCAATACCAACCGCTCCTTGCAGGAACCGATTCTGGCGCTGTGTCTGACCTTCGGCATTTTCATGGCCCTGCAGGTGCTGCATCTGCAGGTCGGCGAAGTGATGGTGATGAGTCTGCTATTGGCCAAGACCGTCTCGATCGTCGGCAAGGCGCAGATGGAGCTGCAGAACGTCTACCGCTCGGAAAGCGGCTACTGGTCGGTGTTCGATGCGATCGCGGAAGCGCGCGCGCAACGCGAAACCGCTGCCGGCAAGCGGCCGCCGAGCTTCGAACGCGACATCGAATTCCGCGATGTCGGTTTTTCCTTCGGCGAGCGCGACATCATCCGCCACGCCGGCTTCACGCTGGCCGCTGGCGAAGTCATCGCGCTGACCGGCCCGTCCGGCGCGGGCAAGACCACATTGGTCGATCTGCTGCTGGGCCTGCATACGCCGACTTCGGGAAATATCTTCATCGACGGCGTGCCGCTGAGCGACATCGACGTGATCCGTTGGCGCGGGCTCACCGGTTATGTGCCGCAGGAATTGATGCTGTTCAACGATTCCATCCTGATGAACGTCACCCTCGGTGAAGCGCAGTTCAGCCGCGACGATGTCGAGCGCGCGCTGCGTCAGGCCGGCGCCTGGGAGTTCGTCGCGCAGCTGCCAGAGGGCATGGACAGCATCGCCGGCGAACGCGGCACCTTGCTGTCCGGCGGCCAACGCCAGCGCATCGCAGTGGCCCGCGCACTGGTGCATCAGCCGAAGCTGCTGATTCTCGACGAAGCCACCAGCGCGCTGGATCCGGTCAACGAGCATCTGATCGTCAACAATGTCTGCGGGCTGGCGCGCGAACGCGGACTGACGGTGCTGGCGATCTCGCACCACCAGGCCTGGATGTCGGTCGCCGACCGCGTACTGAAACTGAAGGACGGCCATCTCGCCGTCGAAAACAGCGCCGCACGCGTGCGTGCTACGGGCTGAATCCCAGCCGCGATCTCGCGCTAGCCCTTGGCGAACGCCAGCAGATCGCGATTCAACTGCTCCTTGTGGGTGACGTACAGCCCGTGCGGCGCGTCTTTGTAACGCTTGTATTCGGCCTTCGGTAGCGCCTTGGCGACACGGTCGGCGCTGATCGGCGCCGGCACGGTGGAGTCGTTGTCGCCATGGATGATCAGCGTCGGCACTTTGATCGCCGCGAGATCTTTGCGGAAGTCGGTTGCGCTCCAGGCGCGGATGCATTCCACCGTCGCGCGGTGCGAAGCCGGCAGTGCCAGTGCGGTGGTCCATGCCAGCGTCGCCTCGCTGACCGTGGTGCCGATCACGCCGACGCCGAAGAACAGCTTGCCGAAGTTGCTCAGGAAATCCGGCCGGTCCTGGTCGACGCCGGCGATCATGCCGTCGAACACGCTGTGGTCGACGCCTTCCGGGTTGTCGGCGGTCTTCAGCAGGAACGGCGTCACCGCGCCGACCAGCGCGACGCGGCTGATGCGTGCACCGTGGTGGCGGCTCATGTAGCGGGCGATTTCACCGCCGCCCATCGAGAAGCCGACCAGCGTGACGTCGTGCAGATCGAGTTCGTCGAGCAGCGCTTTCAGATCGTCGGCGAAGGTGTCGTAGTCGTAGCCGTCCCAGGGTTTCGACGACTGGCCGAAGCCGCGGCGGTCGTACGCAATCACGCGCAAGCCATGCTTCGGCAGTTCGGCGGACTGGTATTCCCACATCGCGTGCGTCACCGGCCAACCGTGGATCAACACCACCGGCTTGCCGTGGCCCCAGTCCTGGTAGAACAGCTTGACCTGCTTGCCGGATGAATCCTTGCCTGCGCTGATGAAGTTCATGGAATGTTCCTGATGTTGGAAAGTGAACGAGCTGGGCCGTAGTTTGCCGCACCGTTGCTGCAGACAAGGCGCCTGGCAGATGGTTCGGACCGCGGCCGTCGTGCCCGCCGCACGCCGGTGCCGACCCGGTGGGCGACGGACGGTGGTCAAATTGGCGTGAACGGAATGAACGCCCGCGCGCTAAGCTGGTCCCAATATTGCAATGCACCATTTTGTCGCCAAGGGGGACTGCCCATGCTGCCGACACGTCGCGATTTCCGTTTTCACCTACCACCCTCGCGGGTGCGCAACTGGCATGGCCGGGGTGCGCATGTCAGCCATTTCTTCAATGCACTGTCGATTTTCTTCCCGGTCGGCGAGCGCTATTTCATTGCCAGCGTGCGCGCCCATCGCAACCGCGTGACGGATGCCGGGCTGAACGACGAAGTCGGCATCTTCATCGGCCAGGAAGCGATGCACGGGCGCGAGCACGAGAGTTACAACCGGCTGATCGCGCAGGCCGGGCTGCCGGCCGACAAGCTCGAGCGCTGCGTCGCCAAAGTGCTGAGCCTGACGCAGCAGGCGACGCCGCCGGCCTGGCAGCTGTCGTCGACCATCGCGCTGGAGCATTTCACCGCAATTCTGGCCGACCGCCTGCTGCGCGACGACGAACTGCTGCAGGGCTCGGTCGAGGAGTTCAGAAACCTGTGGCTATGGCATTCGATCGAGGAGACCGAGCACAAGGGGGTGGCTTACGACGTTTGGCAGCAGGTGATGGGCCGCGGTGCCGCGGCTTATGCAGTGCGCACCGGCGGCATGCTGGTGACGGCCGCCGCGTTCGTCACGCTGGTCACGGCGTTCAGCGCCGTGCTGATCGAGAACGATCCGCACCTGCGCGATCAACGCGGCGGCTATCGCGAACTGCTGCAGTTCCTGCTGGGACGCAAAGGGCTGGTGCGCGCAAGCCTGCCGGCCTGGCTGGCGTACTTCCGGCCGTCGTTCCATCCCTGGCAGCACGACAACCGCGCGTTGCTGCGCAAGATCAAGCGGATCGGCCCGCAGGCTCGCACCACCGCAATGGCGCAGGCCGCTTAGCACCGAGACCGTCATGCACGCTGCATCTTTTGCCGCTTACGCCGCCGGGCTGGCGCTGCTACTGAGCGCCGGCTATCTGGCGATCATTGCGGCGGTTCACGTCCACTTGCGTCTGGGCCGCTATCGCCAGTCCGACGTCGGCATCGATCACGAAACGCTGTACGACGAACTGACCACGCATTTTCACCTAACGCTGGTCGAGCCGATGCCGCAAGCGAGCAGGGCGCCGCCCTGGTGGCAGCGGCTCGGCTAGGTTGCAGGCTCCGCGTCGGTTCAGCGGCGCACTGCGCGAGTCCGGTACCTTCGCCCCGAAGCACGCGCACGTGCCTGCCGAACGCTACACTCGCGCTCGGTCAGCCCGACCTTGAGATCGGGCGCAGCGTGCGAAACATCCGGGGGAATCATGGACTGGCGGACCACTATCGCAAGCGTGCTTGCCGACTTCCAGGCACATCGCTGGACGTACCTGTCGATGCCGCTGGTGGCGGCGCTGGTCGGCTATACCTCGAAGATGCTGGCGGTCGAGATGATTTTCGCGCCGCTCGAATTCGTCGGCATCAAGCCCTGGTTCGGCTGGCAGGGCGTGGTGCCGCGCAAAGCCGAGAAAATGGCCAGCACCGCCGCCGACCTGCTGCTCGGCCGCGTGCTGAAGCCGGAAGACCTGATCCGCCGGCTCGATCCGCAGCGCATCGTCAAGGAGCTGGAGCAGCCGCTGCGCGAGTCCTGCGAAGACCTAGTGCGCGAAATCGGCGAACACTATCTGCCCGGCTTCTGGATGACGCTGCCGGATTTCGCACGGCGCGCGATCATCCGCCGCGTGCAGCAGGAGATTCCGCAGGTCGCCACCGAGCTGTGGCAGGACATCGGCCGCGATGTCGACCACTACCTCGACGTGCGCCACATGCTGGTGTCGAATCTGGTGAAGGATCGCGCGCTGCTGAATCGCGTGCTACGCAAAGTCGGCTACAAGGAGTTTTCGTTCTTTCGCAATGCCGGCCTGGTGTTCGGCTTCGGCCTCGGCCTGGTACAACTGGTCTGCTGGATCATCTGGCACAAACCCTGGCTGATGCCGGCGTTCGGCGCAGTGGTCGGCTTCGTCAGCGACTGGGTCGCGCTGCAACTGCTGTTCCGGCCGCTGCAGCCGCATCGCATCCTCGGCTTCAAAGTGCAGGGCCTGTTCATCGCGCGCCAAAAGGAAGTTGCGCGCGACTACGCCGAGATCATGGCGAAGCAGTTGCTGACGCCGGCCAATCTGGTCGAGGAACTGCTGCGCGGCCCGTTCGCCGATCGTGTCGTCGATCTGGTGCAGAAGCACGTGCAGCAGGCGACGGATTCGCAACTCGGTGCCGCGCGACCGTTGGTGATGCTGGCGCTGGGCTCGAAGCGCTTCATCGAAATCCGCGAGCATCTGGTCAAACGCATACTCGAACTGCTGCCGGAGACTTCAAAGAAAGTCGAGCGCTATGCGCTCGATGCGCTCGACATCAGCAATACCATCGTCGCGCGCATGGAACTGCTGACGCCGGAGGAATTCGAAGGCATGCTGCGGCCAGCGTTCAAGGAAGACGAGATGACGCTGATCACGGTCGGCGCGGTGCTCGGCTTCATCGTCGGTGAAATCCAGATCCAGCTGATGCTGTAGCGGTGTCGCGACAGGCCGTGCTGCTGCTCAGGCCGGGTCGATCCCCATGATCTGCGCCATTTTGTGATGATCGATGGCAAGCACATCGCCGCCGTTGTGCTCGTAGCGGCGCCAGGCCATCTGAATCGGGTTCTGCTGTGACGTCACCACCGGATGACGACGCGGGTGATAGGACCTGCGGAATACCGGCAGCGCGCTGTTCAGCAAGCGCATCAGCATCACGCCGCAGAAGCTCAGCTTGGCGACGGCTCTGAACGGATTGCGCAGCCAGCCTTCGATTCGCGCCATGTGGACATAGGTCTTGATGGTTTCGCCGCCGATGTGGGTCAACGCTGCCAACACCATCCACTTGCGATACCACTCGTACCGGCCATAGAGATTCTTGTAGACATCGAAAGCCACTGCGCCATGTTCGACTTCCTCGACCTGGTGCCAGACCCAGATCGCTTTCATCACCGGATCGGAATCCTCGAACCAGCGCTGATAGTTCTGCAGGAGGATGATGCCGGCAAGAAAGGTGAAGGTTTCGTAGCCGGCGGTGAAGCCCACCAGCCGCTTGAGCGGATCGGACTTTGCGCGTGCGCCGAAGTACCGTTTCGCTTGCGCATCGAAGCGCGCGACCTGCGGGTATCGTGTGGCGAGCGCCTGGTTCACCTGCAGGAAGTTCTTCGCGTGATGCGCTTCCTGGCCGATGATCGCCGCGATGTCGCGCCGCAGCTGCGGATTCTGCACCTGCTCCTTGGCCTGGCGCAGCGCATGGATCAGATAGCGTTCGAAGTGCGGCACATGCAGGCCGAGTGCGTTCATGAACACGGCGAACTCGGGGCAGGTGCGGCTCCACACCAGATCGCGTTTGCCAACGCTGCTCAGATCGAACTGCAGCGGCCGCACCGGGAAGTTATCCATCGGGTGTTGCGCAAGCGTCTGCATGATCGTCCTCGGGCTGTGCCCTGTTGGAGCGGCGCTAGTATCTGCCTGCACTCGCGGATAAACCATCCGCCATGCGTCGGCGGCAATCTGCCGCCCGCTGCTGCATTGCACAAGCGCTACAGGCTTTATGATCGTCGCCGCGGCTGGCGCCCGCGAATGGACAACATCCATCGGCAACGCCGAACAACAAATTCAATCGACACGCACGGGGAGAAACACGCATGGCACGCACCGGCTCAAACCTTCTGATCAAGAACGGCATCGCCGCGATGATCGTCGCCCTGCTCGGCGGCTTCATGCTGACGTTCTCGATGCTCGGCGGCATCTCGCTGTCGCCGCTGCCGCTGTTCTTTGGCGTCGAACTGCCGGGCACGATGGAAGGCTGGCGCGCGGTGCATCTCGGCATGCTGCTGAACGGCATGATGGCGGTCGCGCTTGGCCTGGCAATGCGTTGGCTGGTGGTGACCGAACGCGGCGCGGCCTGGGTCACCTGGGGTACCCTCATTGCCGTGTGGGGCAACTTCTGCTTCTACCTGTTCAGCATGTTCGGCCACAACCACGGCCTTACGCTCGGCAGCAACCGGCTTGGCGAGGGCAACTGGGCCGGCACGCTGGCGTTCATTCCGGCGATCGTCGGCGCGGTGACCCTGCTGATCGCGCTGATCGTTCTGCTGCGCGCGAAGCCGGTCGATTGAACGCCCGCTGTGCTGCGGTGGATGGCGCGCTGCCGGCGTCGATCCGCAGAAAACTGATTAAGCTAGCGCGCATCGAAACAAGGAAGTGCAACGATGAAGTCGCGAATGAAGATCGATTTTGTGTCGGACGTGTCCTGCCCCTGGTGCGCGATCGGATTGAAGTCGCTGGAACAGGCGCTGGCGCGCGTCGACGATCGGATCGAGGCCGAGCTGCATTTCCAGCCGTTCGAGCTGAATCCGCAGATGCCGCCGGAAGGGCAGGACATCGTCGAGCACATCCGGCAGAAATACGGTTCGTCGGCGAGCGATGTCGAACGCAATCGCGCAGCGATCCGCCAGCGCGGTGCCGAAGTCGGCTTCACCTTCAACATGGAACAGCGCGGTCGCATCTACAACACCTTCGATGCGCACCGCCTGCTGCACTGGGCCGCACTGGAAGGTCGTCAGCAGGTGTTGAAAGAAGCCTTGCTGCGCGCTTACTTCGGCGAGGGCCGCAATCCTGCCGATCACCAGGTACTGGTTGAAATCGCGCAGGCCAGCGGGCTCGATCCTTTGCGCGCGAAAGCGATTCTGGAATCTGACGAATATGCGGCGGAGACGCGTGCACAGGAACAGTTCTATCTCGACCACGGCATCCATTCGGTGCCGGCGATCGTCATCAATCAACGGCATCTGATCTCCGGCGGCCAGCCGGTCGAAGTGTTCGAGCGTGCGCTATTGCAGATCGCTGCCGAAAGCAGCGCTGCATAGCCGATATGTAGCGGGCGTGCGCCGCACCGCTATCAATCAATGTTTCGCAGGAGACCGCAGCCTTGACGCAGTTCGATGTCGATTTCGTGCGTGCCCAGTTCCCCGCGTTCGCCGAGCCCTCGCTGCAGCGGCACGCCTTCTTCGAAAACGCCGGCGGCTCGTACGCCTGTCGCCAGGTGATCGATCGGCTCGGTGAATATTATCGTCGGCTCAAGCTGCAGCCTTACTACGACTATCCCGCGTCGCAGGAAGCCGGCGAGTGGATGGACGCCGCGTACCTGCGTCTCGCCGAATATCTCAACGTTGGCGTCGACGAACTGCATTTCGGTCCTTCGACCTCGCAGAACAGTTACGTGCTGGCGCAGGCCTTGCGCAAGCTGCTGCGCGCCGGCGACGAAGTCATCGTCACCAATCAGGATCACGAAGCCAACAACGGTGTCTGGCGCCGGCTGGCGGCGGATGGCCTCGTCATCAAGGAATGGCAGGTCGATCCGCAGAGCGGCGCGCTCGATCTCACGGCGCTGGATCGCCTGCTCGGCGAACGCACGCGTCTGCTGGCGTTTTCGCACTGTTCCAATATCGTCGCGCAGTTCAATCCAGTGGCATCGATTGCGGCGAAGGCGCGCGCGGTCGGTGCGATCACGGTGGTGGACTGCGTCGCCTCGGCGCCGCACGGGCTGCCCGATGTCGCCGCGATGGGCGCGGATGTCGTGCTGTTCTCGCTATACAAGACCTTCGGGCCGCATCTCGGCGCGATGGTCGTGCGCACGCCGCTGTTCGAGCGGCTCGGCAACGAGGCGCACTATTTCAACGATGCCTACGCGCGCAAACGCCTGGTGCCGGCCGGCCCCGATCATGCGCAGATCGCGGCTGCGCGCGGCGTTGCCGAATACTTCGATGCACTCGATGCGCATCATGGCGGCGGTGCGCCCGATGCGCGGCCGCAACGCGTGCGGCAGTTACTGCGTGACGCCGAGCGGCCTGGGTTGACGCGCCTGCTCGACTATCTCAGCCATCGCAAGGACGTGCGTCTGCTCGGGCCAGCCGACGCCAGGCAGCGTGCTGCGACCGTGGCCTGCGTGCCAACGCGGCGCACACCTCAGGAACTGATTCCCGCGCTCGCCGAACGCGGCATCATGGCCGCCGCCGGGCACTTCTATGCGGTGCGCCTGCTCGAAGCGCTCGGTGTCGACCCGCAACGCGGCGTGCTGCGGCTGTCGTTCCTGCACTACACGTCGACGGCAGAGATCGACCGGTTGATCGAAGCGCTCGAGGTCGTGCTCGGCGCCGCATAACTCCGCGCGCTACGCGGGCAATCCCGCGTCGATGTAGGGCATTCCCCAGGCAGACAAGACGGCCTCAAATCGCTTACGAATAGGCGAGCGGGCGCGGCGCCGTGGCGCGATAGACGCCAGGCCGACCCGACCAACCCGGCGCCGTGCGACGCCGCTATTCGAACAATGAGGAGAGCAAGCATGAACAACGGCCAGCCGGTGAATCGCAGTTGGCATCTGGCTTCGCGTCCGCAGGGCGATCTGCAGCCTGAGAATTTCGAACTGCGCGAGTCGGCGATGCCGCAGCCGGGTAAGAACCAGTTCCGCATCCGCACGCTGTATCTATCGCTCGATCCGACGCATCGGCTGTGGACGCGCGAGAAGGCGAGTTACATGCCGTCGGTGAAGCTCGGCGAGGTCATGCGTGGTTTCACGATGGGCGTGGTCGAGTCTTCCAATCATCCCGGCTTCCCGACCGGTGCGATCGTCACCGGCGTGCTCGGCTGGGAGGCATATTCGATTTCCGACGGCAGTGGCTTCGTCAATCGGGTCGAGATGGACCCGCGACTGCCATTGACCGCGCGCTTCGGTCTGTTCGAACACATTGGACTGACGGCCTACTTCGGCATTCTCGATCTGCTGCATCCAAAAGTCGGCGAAACCATGCTGGTGTCCGGTGCGGCGGGCGCAGTCGGTTCGGTCGCGGTGCAGATCGGCAAGATCATGGGCTGCCGTGTCGTCGGCATCGCCGGCTCCGACGACAAGTGCCAGTGGGTCAAGAATGAATTGGGTGCCGACGCAGTGGTCAACTACAAGCAGAAATCCTGGCGCGCCGCGTTGGCCACGGCCTGCCCGACGGGCGTCGACACGTTCTTCGACAACGTCGGCGGCGAATGCCTCGAAGCGGTGCTCGATCTGATCAATATGAAAGCACGCATCGCCATGTGCGGTGCGATCTCGCAGTACGGCAAGGACGACCAGATGGTCGGGCCGCCGAACATCTACAACCTGCTCAACAAGCGCGCCAAGCTCGAAGGCTTCATCGTGCTCGATTACGCGGCCGACAAGCGCTGGTGGGCGAAGGCGCACGACGACATGACGCAGTGGTACCTGCAGGGCCGCATGAAATATAAGCTCGATATCGTCGACGGCCTGGAGAACGCAGCCCAGGCGGTGACCAAGCTGTTCAACGGCACCAATACCGGCAAGCTGCTGGTCAAGGTCGCGGAGGAACCGGCGCGGCATTGATTGCGGCGAGGGGCGTCCGAGCACAGTTCGCGGTGGTCATCCGTTCGCCGCTCGCGGCGGGCATACTGCCGGACGCAACGCGCCTCATGTCTGGCGTGCGCGACTCGGAGCGTTCCTGATGAAAGTGATCGATGCAATGACGCGCGCCTTGTCGGGCGCGATGCTGACGGTGCTTGCCGCTGCGCTGCTGCTGCCGGCACCGCGCGCCGCAGCGTCCGGTTCCGACGACGTCGGCTGTGTCAGCACCACGTTCCGGCTGGCGAGTCCGAATGACAAGATCTGCGTGACCGCGTACTCCGATCCGCTGGTGCCGGCGGTGACCTGTTATCTGAGCCAGGCGCGCACCGGCGGCTACAAGGGTGCGGTCGGTCTCGCGGAAGATCCGGCGCGTTTCTCGGTCGCCTGCACGGCGACGCAGGCGGTATCGTTACCGGCGAACCTGCCAGACGATGCCGACGTCTTCAGCGAGCGCACCTCGATCATCTTCAAGAAGACCACGGTGCATCGCTTCGTCGATCGGCAGCGTGGCGTGCTGGTCTATCTGGCGTACTCGACCAAGATCGTCGACGGTTCGCCGATGAACGCCGTTTCGGTGGTGCCCTTCGCCAAGCCTTGAAGGTTCGCGCTCGCCCAGCGCGCGACGCCGGAATTCAGGAGCGGTGCATCGGCGCCGCCCGGCGCCGCCACAGCAGCAGCATCGTGTAGCCGCCAACCAGGCCGCCGAGATGTGCGAAATGGGCGACGCCGCTCTGCGTGCCGGCGACGCCGGAGAACAGTTCGAACGCCGCGTACAGCAGCACGAACACGCGCGCCGGCAGCGGGATCGGCGGAAACAGCAGCACGATGGTCTGCTTCGGGAACAGTAGCGCGAACGCGGCGAGCACGCCGAACAGGCCGCCGGAGGCCCCCAGCGTCGGCTGCACCTGGCCGAGCAGGGCGCAGACCAGCAGCTGCGCCAGGCTGGCGGTGAGCACGCTGGCGCAATACAGCTGCAGGAAACGCGCGGAGCCGAGTGCCTGTTCCACCGCACGCCCGAACATCCACAGGCCGAACATATTGGTCGCCAGCTGCGTCAGGTTGGCGTGCAGAAAGGCACTCGTCACCAGCTGCCAGATCTGGAAGCCGGCGCCGAGCGGCCACAGCGCGAATTGCTCGACGAGGTTGCCGCCGACCGCAGCCTCGATGCCGTAGGCGATCAGGTTGGCGATCAGCAGCGCATAGGTGATGGGTGTCATTGAGCTGTGCTCTGGCGGCAATGTCGAACGCGATGCTGAAGCTTCCGGAGATGACCAATATCGCCGTCATCATCAACGAGGTTGGTGAAGTCGGTATCGATCACTTGCTGCTGGAAACGCCGCGAAAGCGGCAGCATCCGGCGAAACCTCATGTACAGACTCCGCCAGTCAAGAGCTTATCCGTAAACAACCCGCAGGGACGGGGCATTTTCTGATTCCTGCAGCCGCTCAAGTCGCCGACGGAAACGCGTCCTGGATTTCGGTCGTGCGCGGATCGCTCGAACGACCGACCACCGCGAAGCCATAGCCGTTGCGGAACCAGTAGCGAGTCTGCAGGCCCTTGTCGGTGCGCTGTCCCTGCGTGCCCGGCGCGGTGCGTGAGCTGGGGCGCAGGTAGAAGCTGACGCGCTGGCCGGCGGCATCCTCGTACAGGATCAGCGCGGCCGGGCCGTCGTCGGTCGACAGCAGACGTCCGCCCATCAACTTGAAACCATAGGCGCCCAGATCGGGCAGCGACATCGGCCGGCCGAGGCGTGCGCCGAGCCAGGTCTGCAGATCGCCGCCACTATCGCTGCCGCCATTCGCATCGGGGCGCCATTCGACCGGATGCACGCTGTCGGTGGCGAACACGCGATAGGCATCGACCGCATCCTGCATCGGCGGCGCGGCACGATTCATCACCGTGTTGTGCGCGAACCAGCCGCCCATGCCGCTCAGGCCCATCACCAATACGAACGAAGCGGCCATCGACCAGCGTCGCGTAGTGCGCATGCGCATGCGGCGGCGGATGGCTGCCGGATCGAACGCCGGATTCATCGGCAGACTCATCGTGCCAGCGAGTGCGGTGCGCAGTGCATCGGCATCGCGGCGCCAAGCAGCAACGCGCGCGGCATCTTCCGGCGACGCGGCCAGGAACGATTCCATTGCGGCGCGACGTTGCGGGTCGAGCTGCTGGTCGACGTAGGCATGCAGTTCGTCTTCGCTGGGACGCATCGTGTTCATTTGATTCTCCTCAGCGGCGCCGGGCTGGCTTCGCCCTCGGTCAATGCGCGGTAGGCGCTGCGCGCGCGCGACAGGCGCGACATCACGGTGCCGAGCGGCAGGCCCAGCGTGTCCGCGGTTTCCTGGTAGCTGAAGCCCTCGACCGTAACCATCAGCAGGATCGCGCGATGGTCCGGCGAAAGCTGACCGAAGGCTTCCAGCGAAGCATTGGCGATGACGGCATCCTCTGCCGACGGCGCCAGTTCCGGCTCTTCTTGGAAGCGCTCGAAAAAACGCTGGATGCGATTGCTGCGACGGCGGCTGTCGACGAACTGGCGGTACATGATCGTGAACAGCCAGGCGCGCAGGCTGGCTTGCGGATCGCGCGATTGCCAGCGCGACAGTGCGCGCTCCAGGCAGTTCTGCACGAGGTCGTCCGCGCTGCTCGGTTCGCGCGTCAGCCACTGCGCGAAGCGGCGCAGCCGCGGCAGCAGTTCGCGCAGTTCCTCGTCGCTGATGGTGGCTTGCATGAAGGGTATTCCGTCGCGGCAAAAGTGCCTGATTGCAGGTCAGACGCCCGCCGCGGCCAATTATTCCACGGCGCGAAAGAAATTTTAGGAACGAGTTTTTTCGCGGGAATAAATCGCGCGCCGCCGCGTCATACCGGTTCAACAGGCTAGCCCTTGCGGCTTTGGAGCAGGACATGAACGATCGACTGCCTTTGCGGCAGCAGCTTGGCAGGGCGCTGCGCGAGCATGGACGCGCGGCCGCTTTGATTGCGGCCACCGTCGGCGCCGTCGCGCTGCTGTTTGCCTTCGACGCGGGCTGGCTCGATCCGCGCCGGCTGACGCCGGCCAAAATCGCCAACGCGCTGGAGGCGCACGACGGCCTGCACGAAGGCTTCCGTCGCGCGCACGCCAAGGGCGTGTGCTTCGTTGGCCATTTCGATGCGAACGGCGAGGGCGTACGTCTGTCGAAGGCGCGCGTATTCGCCGCCGGCCGCTCGTCGCTGATCGGACGCTTCTCGACCGGCGGCGGCCAGCCGTATTCGCCGGATGGCCGCCTCGTATTTCATGCGATGGCGCTGAGCATTACTGCCGCCAACGGCGAACAGTGGCGCACCGGCATGGACGACACGCCGGTCTTCCCGGTTGCCACCCCGCAGGCGTTTCTCGACTTCCAGGTCGCGACCCAACCGGATGCGAACGGCAAGCCGGACCCGGCCAAGGTCGCGGCTTACCTGCAGGCGCATCCGGAAACGCGCGCGTTCATGCAGTGGTTGAAGGACCATCCGTTGCCGTCGAGCTTCGCCAACGGCACCTACTACAGCATCAACGCGTTCCGCTTCATCAATGCCCAGGGCGACAGCCATTTCGTGCGCTGGTCGAGCTTGCCGGAAACACCGTTCGCAGCGATCGACAAGGACCGGTTGGCGACGCTCGATCACGACTTCCTGTTCGACGACGTGCGCACGCGCATTACACACGGTCCGCTGCGCTGGCATCTGCTGCTGACACTCGCCAAGGATGGCGATCCGACCAACAACGCGACGAAGCAATGGCCGGACGATCGCGAGAGCGTCGATGTCGGCACGCTCAGCATCGAGCGTGTCGCCAGCGAAGAAGACAGCCCTTGCCGCGATCTCAATTTCGATCCGCTGATTCTGCCGCCGGGCATTGCGGCTTCCGGCGATCCGCTGCTGGCGGCGCGCTCAGCGGTTTATTCAACCTCATTCACGCGTCGCGCGAGCGAAGGTCCACAGCCGAGCGCGCAGGCGCCGGCCATTCACGATGCCGCGCAGAACGGCAATCGGAGCAAGCCATGAATCCGCACACCGAACATTTCGTTTTGCCGGCGCGCCTGCTGCACTGGACGATGGCGCTGATGATCATCGCAATGCTGTTCATCGGTGCCGCGATGGTGTCGACCGTCAGCACCGCGCACAGCACGCTGGTGGCATGGCATCGGCCGATCGGCAGCGCGATTCTGCTGCTGGTGCTGCTGCGCATCGTCGTGCGCTTGCGGCATCCGCCGCCGGCGCTGCCGTCCGACATTCCGGCCTGGCAGCGTCATGCGGCAAGGCTGTCGCACTGGCTGCTGTACGCACTGATGATCGCGATGCCTTTGATCGGCTGGGCGATGCTTGCTGCCGGCGGTTATCCGGTACAGATCTTCAGCACGCTGCGATTGCCGCCGATTGCGCCGCACGATCTGCATCTCTATACCGTTCTGCATCGTCTGCATACCTATCTGGCCTATCTGTTCTTGCTGACGGTACTGATGCATCTGGCTGCGGCGATGTTTCACGGTCTGATTCGCAAGGACGGCGTGTTTCGCAGCATGGCGTCGTGAATGATGAGAAGTGAGCTGATCGTTGCCGAAGTGTTGTAGCCGGCGGCGCCGCATTCGATCGTGCAGTTTCGATCGATGCAGGCGCCGCTTCGTTTTTGATAGCAGAGAGTTTTTGAATTGTCCGTGGAATAAATCTCCGGTCGTTTCGTCTTACGCAGGTCAAGCTTGTAACCACCCGTGCAAATCGTTTCGATCAAGGAGAGTTCAAATGGAAAACCTGAAGAAGCTGGCAACCATGGAAACCAAATCGTTCAAGTTAGGCGCGTTCGCTGCGGCGACCGCGCTGATGTCGGCGCTGGCCTGTGCGCCGGCGAGCGCCAGCACCGCAGCGGCGACGCAGCCGTTCTCGCAGAGTCTCGTGCTGATGGGCGCACCCGGCGACGGCGTCTGCGAGTCGGGCTCGCGCTGGAGCACCGAGGATCTCGACTGCCACGCATCCGAGCGTGCGCCTACGCCCGCAGAGGACTCGATCGTCGTCACCGCGCCCGGTCGGGCGATCAGCAGCCTGGCGATCACGCGTGACGGTTTCGGCAGCGGCACGCCGGTGCTGGCGCTGAAGGCAGGCGTGTGCCCGGCCAATGTGCAAGTCGACGGCGGCCAGCAGCAGATCGGCGCCGAGGCGCAATACCTCATCACCTCGGCCGATGGCTCTGCGTCGCGCACCGTAACCGCCGTGCTCGCCGCGCCGCAGTCCGCGCAGTTCCTGCGCAACAGCAATGGCCGCGTGGTGTTTGCGCTGCCTGCGCTGGACCAGGCGTTGAGCTCGCCGATGCCGGTCGACCTCGGCCCGGTCAAGCCGGGTGATCGCATCGAGTTGAAAGTGCTCGCGGTCGGTACCACCACGTCCTGCGATCACGGCGTTGTGCGGCAGCAGGCGCTGCAGGCGAACCTGTGGGGCCAGAGTTCGACGGAAACCGCAGGCTATCTCGGTACGGCAATGCGCACTGCGAGCTGGGACGACACCAAGATCGTGCCGTTCAAGGTCGTTGCGAACTTCTCGTACTGAGCCGTGCGGCAATGGAAGTTCCGCAGGGAGGACGCTGCCGCATGGCGTCCTTCCTCGGAATATTCATCAATGCGTTTGAAATCCGCGAGCCCTGTTTGCCGCGCGCTCAGCTAGCGCAAGGTTCTACCACTCGAATGGGTAGCGCATGCCATCCAAACGATTCGCAGGCCAGGCTGTGCAGTACACTCGGATCGCTAGTCGCTTCAATCGCTGAAATAACGAATACATCCGAGGAGAACAAGCTGCATGACGTCCAAGATTCCAGTCACCGTACTCACCGGCTTTCTCGGTGCCGGCAAGACCACCTTGTTGAACGCGATGCTGAAGCTGCCGCAGATGGCCAATACCGCCGTCATCATCAACGAGGTCGGTGAAGTCGGTATCGATCACCTGCTGTTGGACACGCCGCTCGACAATGCGCCGACCTTGCTGGAAGGCGGCTGCATCTGCCACACCGTGCGCGGGGCCTTGCCCGAGTGCATGGACCGGCTGCTGCAGCGTGCGGCGGATGGCGAGATTCCGGCGTTCGTGCGCGTTGTCATCGAAACCACCGGTCTCGCCAATCCCGGGCCGGTGGTGAAGGATTTCGAGAAAGACCCGTTGCTGTCGCAGCGCTTCGTCGTCGACAGCGTCGTCGCGATGGTCGATGCGGTGAATGGCGCCGGCACGCTCGATCGTCACCAGGAAGCGGTGCAGCAGGTGGCGGCGGCGGATCGTCTGCTGATCACCAAGCGCGAGATGGGCGATGCCGCCGGCCTGGCGCAGCTGCAGGCGCGGCTGACGCAGCTCAATCCGCAGGCCGAGCAGCTCGTGATGACGCCGGACGCAAGCGATCTGACGCTGTTGTTCAGCGGCGGCCGCCACAATCCGCGCTCGCAGGAATTCGATGTGCTGCCCTGGCTCGGTGTCGACACGCTCTCGAAAGTCGGCTCGCTCGCGCCGGCGTCGCAACAGAACTCGCCGCACGATCCGAAGATCAAGAACTTCTGCATGACGGTCGATCAGCCGCTCGATCCGCGCGCATTCTTCGAATGGCAGGAGCAGGTGCGCGGCGTCTGCGGCGCCGACCTGCTGCGCATGAAGGGCATCGTCAATCTGAAAGGCTTCAAGGGACCGGTAGTGATCCACGCGGTGCAGTACGTGCTACATCCGGTGACGACCTTGCCGGCATGGCCGAGCGACGATCACCGCACGCGCATCGTCTTCATCACGCGCGGCTGGTCACAGGAAACCATCGAGCGCTGGCTGCGCAGACCTGAAGTCACCGAGTCTGCTGCGCACAGCTGAGCGCGATGCAGGCTTGCTAGCGGCGTTTGCGCGGTGCAGTTTCGACTGGCATCGTATTGGCCGTAGCGCCGCCTTGTCGTGCGCTTTTCAGCAGCGACGGAAACGCACGCTGCGCGCAGTCCTCGCGTTCGCAGACTTTGCAGCCGGCACCGATCGGCGTCGCCGCAGTCGGGTCGGACAGATCGAGGCCGCGTGAATACACCAGCCGATGCGCGTGGCGTAGATCGCAGCCGAGTCCGACCGCGAAGGTTTTTTGCGGCCGTCCATAACCGACCGGCCCGCTGACCACCTGGCGCGCAATCCAGAAATAGTTGCGGCCGTCGGGCATCGCGGCGATCTGCGTCAGCACGCGCTCGGGCTGGCTGAAAGCTTCGTAGACGATCCAGAGCGGACAGGTGCCGCCGACGCGCGAGAAGTGGAAGTCGGCCGCGGAGTGGCGCTTGGAAACGTTGCCGGCACGATCGACTCTGACGAAGAAGAACGGTAGTCCCGGCGCGCCCGGACGCTGCAAAGTGCTGAGCCGATGGCACACCGCTTCGAAGCCGACGCCGAAACGGTTGGCGAGCCGTTCGATGTCGTAGCCGAGTTCTTCGGCAGCTTGCAGGAACGCGCCGTAGGGCATCACCAGCGCGCCGGCGAAATAGTTGGACAAGCCGACTCTTGCGAGCCTTCGCGATTCGGCGCTGGCGAAGTGGCCTTCGGCAATCAGCGCATCGAGCACCTCGCCCAATTCCAGCAAGGCCAGTTGCACCGCCATCTGGAACGCCTGCTGACCGGGACGCAGATAGTCGGGCAAGCGCAGTACGCGTGCGGCTGCATCGAAGCTGCGCTTGTTCGGGCCGCTGGACTCGCCGACGACCACGGTGCGAATGCCATGGCGTTCCAGCAGTCGCTGTGCGAGACGCGAAGCGACATCGCCGACCGCGAGCGCGCTCTCCTGGAAAATCTGCTCGGCGGCGCGATCGAGTTCCGGCACGTGATTGTGGCGACGATTCAGATTGTCGCGCACTTCGTCGTGCGCGCCGGGTACTGCACGCGTCGCCAGCTTGTGACCTTCGCCGAGATGCGCGGCGAGCGTGTCGGCACGCTCGGCGGCGGCACGGCCGCGCCGATGCAGTTCGACCAGCGCGCGGCCGATGGCGGGCATGTTCGCGGCGAGTGCACGCGTCTCCGCCAGCGAGATCGATTCCGCACCGGTCTCCGCCAGCACGTCGCGCAGATCGGTGATCAGCCGTGCTTCCTCGTCCTCGGAAAACCATTGCACGTCGACGCCGAACTGCGCGTTGAGTCGCAGCAGGATCGGCACCGTCAGCGGCCGCTGGTTGTGCTCGATCTGGTTCAGATAGCTCGCCGAAATGCCGAGCGTGCGCGCCAGCGCAACCTGGCTGATCGCGCGTTCTTCGCGCAGCCGCTGCAGTCGCACGCCGACGAACGCCTTAGCCATGAAGGTCTTCGCAAACTTCGCAAAACGCTCGTGGAATCTTCGCAAATCTAAGCATTTTCAGGCCTTTACTTGGCTTCACAAGTGCGAATAATGCGAAACAACCCGGCGTTTGCCAAGTGCGGGCGCCGCCCACCGCTGCAGGAGTGCGCATGAGTCAGAGTCAGCAGGGCCGCATACAGACCGTCGTTCCGACCGTGAAGCTGCTGATCGGCGGCGAGTTCGTCGAATCGCAATCCACGCAGTGGCGCGACATCGTCAATCCGGCGACACAAGCAGTGCTGGCGCGCGTGCCGTTCGCAACGGCGCAGGAATTGAACGCTGCGGTCGCCGCCGCCGCGCAGGCGTTCAAGACCTGGCGCAAGACGCCGATCGGCGTGCGTGCGCGCATCTTCCTGAAGTACCAGCAACTGATCCGCGAGCACATGAAAGAGCTTGCAGCGATCCTCACCGCCGAGCAGGGCAAGACGCTGGCCGATGCCGAAGGTGATGTGTTTCGCGGACTCGAAGTGGTCGAGCACGCGGCCAACATCGGCAGCTTGCAGATGGGCGAGCTCGCCGCCAATGTCGCCACCGGTGTCGATACATTCACGCTGCTGCAGCCGCTGGGGGTTTGCGCCGGCATCACGCCGTTCAACTTCCCGGCGATGATTCCGCTGTGGATGTTTCCGATGGCGATCGCGACCGGCAACACCTTCGTGCTGAAGCCGTCTGAGCAGGACCCAATGGTGACGATGCGGCTGGTCGAACTCGCACTCGAAGCCGGCATTCCGAAAGGCGTGCTGAATGTCGTCCACGGCGGCGAAGAGATCGTCAACGGCATCTGCGATCACGCTGACATCAAGGCGGTGTCGTTCGTCGGTTCGACACGGGTCGGCACGCATGTCTATCAACGCGCGACGCTCGCCGGCAAGCGCGCGCAATGCATGATGGGCGCGAAGAATCATGCGGTGGTGATGCCGGATGCGAACAAGGAGCAGACGCTGAACAATCTGCTCGGTGCGGCATTCGGCGCGGCTGGGCAGCGCTGCATGTCGGCGTCGACTGCGGTGCTGGTGGGCACGGCGCAGAACTGGATTGCGGACTTGGTGGCGAAGGCGCAGACGCTGAAGATCAACGCTGGCGTGGAAGCCGGCACCGACATCGGGCCGCTGATTTCCTGCGCGGCGCGCGATCGCGTGAACGGCCTGATCGAGCGCGGTATCGCCGAAGGTGCAAGGCTCGAACTCGACGGCCGCAAGCCGCGCGTCGCCGGTTACGAGCAGGGCAACTTCATCGGCCCGACGATTTTTTCCGGCGTGCGTCCGGGCATGACGATCTACGATCAGGAAATCTTCGGGCCGGTGCTGGTGGTTCTCGCCGCCGACACGCTCGACGACGCGGTCGAACTGGTCAACGCGAATCCGAACGGCAACGGCACCGCGATTTTCACGCAGTCGGGTGCGGCGGCGCGCAAGTTCCAGGAAGACATCGATGTCGGCCAGGTCGGCATCAACGTACCGATTCCGGTGCCGGTGCCGCTGTTCTCGTTCACCGGCTCGCGCGCGTCGAAGCTCGGCGATCTCGGCCCGTATGGCAAGCAGGTCATCCTGTTCTATACGCAGACCAAGACGGTCACGCAACGCTGGTTCGACGACAGCACGTTGCATGCAGGCGTCAACACCACCATCAGCCTGCGCTGAGCTTCAACGAGCCATCGTCGTGGACTTCGCGCTGACCGAAGAGCAGCTTGCGTTCCAGGATGCCGCGCGCAGTTTCGCGCGTGGCGAACTGGCGCCGCATGCAGCGCGCTGGGATGCGAATTGCGAGTTCCCGCGCGACACGATTGCGCGTGCCGGCGCGCTCGGCTTCTGCGGCATCTACACGCCGGAAGCACGCGGCGGTCTCGGCCTGCGGCGGCTCGATGCGACCATCATTCTCGAAGAGCTGGCCGCCGGCTGCACCAGCACGGCGGCGTACATCACGATCCACAACATGGTGACGTGGATGGTGGCGACGTACGCGCAGGCGGAAATCGCCCAATGCTGGGCGCCGCAGCTCGCACACGGCGAGAAGCTCGGCAGCTATTGCCTGACCGAGCCCGAAGCCGGCTCGGATGCGGCCTCGCTGCGCACGCGGGCGGAACGGCGCGGCGATCGCTATGTCATCAGCGGCAGCAAGGTGTTCATCTCCGGAGCAGGCGCCAGTGATCTGTTGGTGGTGTTGGCGCGCAGCGGCGCTCCCGGTGCGAAAGGCATTTCCGCGTTCGCAGTACCGGCCGCTACGCCGGGCGTTCGTTACGGCAAGCTCGAACACAAGATGGGCTGGAACAGCCAGCCGACGCGCGCGATCAGTTTCGATGCGGTCGAAGTGCCGATCGAGCATCGTCTCGGCGCGGAAGGCGAGGGTTTCATGATTGCGATGAAAGGCCTCGACGGCGGACGCGTCAATATCGCGACCTGTTCGATCGGCACCGCGCAGGCCGCGCTCGAACGTGCGCAGATGCATCTGAATACGCGCCGCCAGTTCGGCCAGCCGCTGGCGCAGTTCCAGGCGCTGCAGTTCCGGCTCGCCGACATGCTGACCGAACTGGTCGCCGCGCGGCAGATGGTGCGGCTTGCGGCGTGGAAGCTCGATAGCGGCAGCAGCGACGCGACGACCTACTGCGCGATGGCGAAGCGCTATGCCACCGACATCGGCTTCGAAGTCGCCAACCAGGCGCTGCAATTGCACGGCGGCTACGGCTACAGCCGCGAGTTTCCGCTGGAACGCCACGTGCGCGACAGCCGCGTGCATCAGATCCTGGAAGGCACCAACGAAATCATGCGGGTGATCATCGCCCGCGCCATCTTGCGCGAAGGCGCGACCGAATCACTCCGATGAAATGCTGTCCCTGAACCGATCCGAAAACCTGAGCGCCAGTGCTGATTCTCCTGAGCATGGGCGCAACCGAGGAGCTGCGATGAAGCCGTACACGAATTTGAAACTGGAGACGCGCGGACACACCGCGATCATCACCTTGAACAATCCGCCGGCGCATACCTGGACGGCCGAGAGTCTGGGCGCGCTGGCCGAACTGGTGCGCGATCTGAATGCGGACCGCCGCATCTACGCGCTAGTGATCACCGGCGACGGCGCCAAATTCTTTTCGGCCGGCGCCGATCTGAAGCTGTTCGCCGACGGCGACAAAGCTGTCGCGCGCGAAATGGCGCGGCGCTTCGGCGAAGCCTTCGAAACGCTGGCGGCGTTCCGCGGCGTCAGCATCGCTGCGATCAACGGCTACGCGATGGGCGGCGGACTCGAATGCGCGCTGGCCTGCGACATCCGCATCGCCGAAGAGCAGGCGCAGATGGCGCTGCCGGAAGCCGGCGTCGGCCTGTTGCCTTGCGCCGGCGGCACGCAGAATCTGCCGTGGCTGGTCGGCGAGGGCTGGGCCAAGCGCATGATCCTGTGCGGCGAGCGTATCGACGCGGCCACCGCGCAATCGATCGGCCTAGTCGAGCAAGTGGTCGCGACCGGCACCGCGCTCGACACTGCGCTCAAGCTTGCCGAGCAGGCGGCGAAGCAAAGTCCGAGCAGTGTCGCGGCCTGCAAGGCGCTGATTCAGGGCGCACGCGCGAATCCGCTGCAGCAGATCCTGCCGGTCGAGCGCGAGCGCTTCGTCGATCTGTTCGACACGCAGGATCAGAAGGAAGGCGTCGGCGCATTCCTGCAGAAGCGCAAACCGGAGTGGACCAATGCCTGATTCGGCCGATTCGAATCGCGCGCCAGCGCCGGTGCTGTTTCGCGAGCAGGCTGTCGCTGGCGGCATGAAGCTCGGCTTCGCGCAGCTGAACGCCGAGAAATCGCTGAACGCGCTGACGCTGCCGATGATCCGTGCACTCGATCCGCAGCTGCGCGCCTGGGCCGCCGATGCGGACATCGCCTGCGTCGTGCTGCACGGCGCCGGCGAGAAAGCGTTCTGCGCCGGCGGCGACGTGCGCTCGCTGCGCGCCGCGATCCTCGCGCATGCGGGCCCAGAACCGAATCCGCAGGCGCAGGCCTTCTTCAGCGAGGAATACCGTCTCGATCACCGTATTCACAGCTATCCAAAACCGATCCTGCTGTGGGGCAGCGGCATCGTCATGGGCGGCGGCCTCGGCTTGATGGCCGGCGCCAGTCACCGTGTCGTCACCGAAACCTCGCGCATCGCGATGCCGGAAATCACCCTCGGCCTCTACCCCGATGTCGGCGCCAGCTGGTTCCTGCAGCGCATGCCGCGGCGCAGCGGCCTGTTCCTGGCATTGACCGGCGCGTCGCTCAATGCAGACGACGCC
This sequence comes from Nevskia sp., assembly GCA_028291645.1. Classification (GTDB taxonomy): domain Bacteria; phylum Pseudomonadota; class Gammaproteobacteria; order Nevskiales; family Nevskiaceae; genus Nevskia. The sequence goes on along the minus strand of JAQGNU010000232.1, from coordinate 10,564 downwards.
CTGGCGGTCGGACTGGCGGATTTCTTTCTGCAGTCCGCCGATCGCGACACGCTGATCGAACGTTTGAGTGCCACTGAGTGGGACCAGGCGGCAACGGCGAATCACGCGATTCTGTCGAAGCTGTTGCGTGCGTTTGCCAGCGCGGCGGCCGATGCCTTGCCCGCGTCGAACCTACGCAGGCATGCGGACACGATCGAGCGACTGACCGGCGGCGACAGCCTCGCAGAAGTGCGCACGGCGATCACTGGCTATCAAGGCGACGACGCCTGGCTCAAGCGTGCAGCTGCTGCGCTCGCCGGCGGCTCGCCGACATCGGCGGCATTGATCTGGGAAATCTGGCAGCGCGCCAAGCATCTGAGTCTGGCCGATGCGTTCAGGATGGAGCTGATCGTTTCGCTGGCCTGCTGCGCGCATCCCGACTTTGCCGAAGGCGTGCGCGCACTGCTGGTCGACAAGGACGGTCAGCCGCGGTGGACACCGGCACGGCCGGAGCAGGTGTCGGCCGACTGGATCGCCGCACACTTCGAATCACCGTGGTCGCCGTTGCTGAACGAAGTTCATCCACTGAACGATCTCTGACCGACGTTCGTCCATCGCAAGCTCTGTGCGCGCATACGCGAATCGAAGGGAGACAGGCAATGAAACTGGCATTTATCGGCCTCGGCAACATGGGTGGCCCGATGGCGCTGAACCTGCTGAAGGCCGGCTACGCATTGAGCGTGTTCGATCTGATGCCGGCGTCAGTGAAAATCCTCACCGATGCCGGCGCCAGCGCGGCGGCGAGCGCGGCACTCGCCGTGCGCGATGCCGATGTCGTCGTCTCGATGCTGCCGGCGAGCGCGCACGTGCGCGGACTCTATCTCGGCGACGGCGGCGTATTGGCGCAGGTGCGTCCGCACACGCTGCTGATCGACTGCAGCACGATCGCACCGGGTGCTGCGAAGGAAGTCGCCGCGGCCGCACAGGCAAAGGGCCTGCCGATGATCGATGCGCCGGTGTCCGGCGGCACTGCCGGTGCCGCGGCCGGCACGCTGACTTTCATCGTCGGCGGCGCCGCCGATGCGCTCGAACGCGCGCGGCCGCTGCTGCAGAAGATGGGCAAGAACATTTTTCACGCTGGTGCCAGCGGCGCCGGCCAGATCGCCAAGATCTGCAACAACATGCTGCTGGCGATCCAGATGATCGGCACCGCCGAGGCGATCACGCTCGGCGTCGCCAACGGCATGGATGCCAAGGTGCTGTCCGACATCATGGCGCAAAGCTCGGGTCGCAACTGGACGCTGGAGCTGTACAACCCCTGGCCCGGTGTGATGGAAAACGTGCCAGCCGCGCGCGGCTATGCCGGCGGCTTCGGTAGCCAACTGATGCTGAAGGACCTGGGACTTGCGCAGGAAGCCGCCGCGGCTGCGCAAGTCGCTACGCCGCTCGGCGCAATTGCGCGCCAGCTGTATCAGCTGCACGCGCAGAATGGTTCCGCGGCGCTCGATTTTTCCAGCATCACGACGCTGCTCGGCGGCGCCTCGCCGGCAAAATCCTGAGACGCTGAACGCGCATAAAACAGCTGTTTCCCCGCTGTTTTATGGGGTTTTTACGCAGTCGCCGCCGTGCGCGCCGAGAAAAACAGCCGGATTTTCCGCCGCGCACGCAGGCGGCAATCCGATGCGCACTGCAGTTCCAGCTGTGTTAAGGCGAACCGGTGGGCTTGGCGGCGCGGCCCGCTTGGCCTACATTCCGTCTGCCGAGGGGGGGATTCCCGGGCAAAAACTATCAATCCATCGTGCAGCACTGGGATATATATGACGAAGACGAAGAAGGTTGCAAAGAAGGCCGCTGCCAAGCCGGCAGCGCCGAAGGTACTCAAAGAAGCACTGAGCAAGTCCGGGCTGGTTGCGCATCTCGCCGAGGCCAGCGGCATCATCGCGAAAGACGTGCGTGCGGTAATGAGCGCGCTGGAAGGTGCGGTCGCCGGCTCGATCAACAAGAAGGGTGCGGGCACGTTCGTGTTGCCGGGCCTGCTGAAGATCACCGCCGTCAGCGTGCCGGCGAAGCCGAAGCGCAAAGGCATCAACCCGTTCACCAAGCAGGAACAGTGGTTCGCCGCGAAGCCGGCTTCGGTGAAGGTGAAAGTGCGTCCGCTGAAGAAGCTGAAAGACGCCGCCGCTTAAAAGCGCATCTGGATGCGGCGTGCCGATGCGCCGCCGCATCTTTTTTTTGCGCGTCGATATTGCCGCGGCATCGATGCAGGGCCGGGTCTGCAATCCGACCTCGGCATCCGCGGATGCTTTGAATCGAATCGTGCCGCTGCACCGCGCATCACGGTCCCAGTCGATCGCTGGCGGGCCGGTTGTCCTGCAGGCGTGCGGCCGAGAAGTAAGCCGCCTTCAGATAGGTTTTCAGCACCTGCTGCTGCCGGTCGATCAAGCTCAATGCAGTGGCGTCGAGTTTTTTCGCCGCAGTCTGCTGCTCGTCGATGAGCGCCTGCTTCAACTCATCCAGTTGCGCCAGCAGCGCCGCGCTATCGATCGGTGCCGGGGTATACGCCAGTAAGGCGGCGATGGCCGGATCGCTGCTGGTATCGCTGGGTGTGGACTCTGCAACCGCCGCAGGCAGATTCGGCAACTGCGTTTCGATGCTGTCGATCGCCTCGATCATCCGCGCATTCGCGCGATAGCGGTTCAGCGCGGCATAGAAGCCGTGATCGAGCGTGTCGGCGGCGAAGCCGAAGTGTCCCAGCACCTGAAACAGGTCGAAGGCGTTATGCGCCTTTGCCAGCTGTTCGGTCAATGCGCCGGCCTGGATTGCGTTCGCGGCTTCGCTCAAGCGCGCCTGCGCGAGTTCCATTTTCTGCACCGCCTGCAGATAGGCGTCGCGCGCGCGCGCCTGATCGTGCAGCTGGTCATAGGCATAGCCGACCGCGAGCGCGGCTTCCTCGCTCGCCGGACTGTCGCTGTGCTGGTCGAGCAGCAGGCTCCACAACTGCAATGCGCGCTGCAGGCCTTCGGTCCTGTTGCTGGGCGGCGTGTCCTTGCTGAATCTTCGCGGACCGACCTCGCCATGCAGTTCCGGCTCCAGCACTTTCAATTGCGTCAGCGAATGCCGCATCACCGGATTCAGATCCATCACGTATTCAGGCGAGGATTTCGATTCGAGGCTGAGCCGGCTGCGCCAATGCGTATCGCCGGCCGGCACCAGTTCGGACCAGCCGATGCCGAGCAGCGCGGCATCCGAGAACGGACCGGTCTCGCGCACGCGGCCGAGGATGCCGAGCGCAGTCTTGCCTTGCTTGTCCTTGAGGAAATGCCAGCCGAGCGTCAGATTGGCTTTGTCGCGCAGCGCCAGCATCTGCTCGTCGTTGCTGGTCAGGCGGCCGACCAGATCGAGCCAGCTGAGGCCGCGCTGCTCTTCGCCGCGTTTGAGCAGTTCCACCGCGAAGTTGTAGCGGTTGTAGCCGGTCTCGCGGATCGACTCGACCGGTTCGTTCATGTAGCGCAGCGCCGAGATGTAGTCGGAGTCCTGCGTCTTCAGCAGATCGGTCGCTTCGGCGACCTTGTTCTGCGCGAACAGCACCTGCGCATAGGCGAAGCGCCAGTTCAGCGCTTGGATCGGCGGCACATCGGCACGCGCCAGCAGCAGCAGCGATTGCGCACGCCGCAGATTGCCGCGGCTGTATTCGGCTTGCGCCAGATGCAGGCGCTCCATCGCAATGTCCTGCTTGTCGCCGCCGAGCGCTTTCAGCCGATCGCAGATCGCGCTGGCATCGTCCAGCAGATTGGCTTTGCGATAGGCGTCCGCGAGCTGCTGCCAATAGGCCACCGGCAACAGGTTCGGATCGTTGCTGCGTGCGAGGCCCTGCAGTTCGAACAGCGCCGCCTCGGGTTTGCCGAGCGCCGACAGATATTTCGCATAGCGCCCGATCGGGTCCTGCCGTTCGCCCGGATGGAACAGGCTGATCACCGAATTGCGCCGCTGGATGCCGCGCACGGCGCGATCGAGCCAGCTCTCTTTCTGTGCGATCAGCTGCCATTGCGCGACGTCGATTTTCGCCGACGACGCCGACAGGTTGCGTTTCAGGCTGATCTCGATGCTGAGTTCGCCCGGCTGCCTGTCGATGGCGCCGTCCCAATCGAGTTCGAGCGTCTTCGGCGTCTCCGCGTAGCGGTCGACGTAACTCAAGTGTGCATGCGCGTTGTGGATGCCTTGCGGCAGCGTGAAGCGGCCGACGCGGATCAGCCCGTAGCTGTCCGCCAGCGCGGTCGCAATCGGCTGGCTGAAGCCGATGCGCAGCGGTTCGGCCTGATCGATCGTAACCTCCAGGCTTTGCATGAGCACGCTCGCCTGGTTCTGTCCGATGTAGACGCTGACCCGTGCCGGCGCCGGCGTGATGCGATCGTCGATCAGGCTGCGGCCTGCGGCGATTGCGCGTATGGCGGCGGTTTCGACATCGCTACTGGCCGCGACCAGGTCCGCTGCCGGCGAGACCTCGTCCGCAGCGAGCGCCAGCGCACTGCTCAAGGCCAGCGCGCAGAGCGACAACACAAGCGCGCTCCGCTGCGGCCAGCGTGCAGGCTGCGGTAGCAGCCGGATATGCGGGTGATGCTTGTCGCTGAGCTGGCGAAGTCGCACGAGAAGGTCCCATTTATAAAAATTTATAAGAGTGTCTTCCAGAGGACGCATCATCGGAAGAATCACTCGGCTGAGCCGATAGTAGCCAATGTGCTGTGCAACATCATCGTCGCGCTGCACAACGCGCGGCGCATGCGGAACAACCCTAAGTCGCTGAGGGTTTGACCGACTGACTGGATTACCGGCGCCGCACTAGTCTGCGAGCTGCTGAAGCTAGCTTCGCGCGCGCCCGACTCGTCGATCGAGCCCTGGACGCGCCGCAATCAAAAAATATTTTGGGAGGAGATATTGACAAGCACAGCGCGGGCGTTGAGAAGAATCGTGCAAGCGCGGCGCCGCAGTCAGTGCTTGCGTCGTCGTCTGATCGGACCAGGCCTGCTGTGCGCTGCGCTGCTGCTGGCGGCGCCATCGGTAGAAGCCTCGGAGAACGGCTCCGGCAATTTCGCGGTCGGCGCGCAGACCGTGATCGCCGCCTATTTTCCGCCGCCGAATCTGACCGAGTTCTACGGCTATCTGCTGTACTACCACGCCGGCAGTTTCCGCGACGACCACGGCCATTCGGCGATTCCCGATTTCGAGGCCAACATCCTCGCGCAGGCATATCGCGTTGCGCATACCTGGGGCTACAGCGCTGGCGGATTCAGCTTCAGCAGCAGCGCGATCGCGGAGACGGTCTATGCCAAGGTGCATGCTGGCGGCGAAACCGACGACACCTTCGGCATCGATCTGCTCGAGCTCGATCCCCTGCACGTCAATTTCGACTGGGGTCATCTGCATCTGCAGACCGGACCCTTTTTCTATCTGCCGGTCGGGCCCTACGATCCGACCTCGTTGGCCAACAGCACGACGCATTACGCGACCTTCGCGCACGAGCTTGCGGCGACCTGGATGCCGACGCCGAAATGGGATGTCTCGCTCGATAGCAACGTCTCGTTCAATCTGCGCAACAAGGCCACCGGCTACCGTTCCGGCGATCTGTTCGCCGTGACCTACGGCGTCAACTACCGGCCGTTCGATTCGAACCAAAAGTGGCAGTTCGGCATCAACGGTTTTTACGAGCAGCAGTTCAGCGATGATCACAGCTTCGGCCAGCCGGTACCGACCGGTGCGCGCCTGCGCAAGTTCGCCGTCGGTCCGCAGGCGGTCTACTGGGTCTCACCGGCGGTCGCGGTTGTGGTGAAATGGCAGCATGAAATGGCCGTGCGCAACGCGCCGCGAGGAGACCTGATGTGGCTCGAATGCGCGTTTCCGTTATGACGATCAACCGATAGAAGTTAGCGAGCCGTCGACCCAACCATGTATTCCTTGCGATTGCGGCTGGCGCGCTGGGTACTCGCGCATCGGCGCATCTCGTTCATCGCCTTCGGCCTGATCACGCTGTTCTTCGCCGCCGGCCTGCCGCGCGTGCAGCTGCGCACGATCTTCTCCGACCTGCTGCCGACCGACGATCCGTTCGTGCAGGTGTTCAAGGCGCATCCGAATTTCGGCAGTCCGCTGACCGCGGAGATCATGATCCGCCGCAAAGATGGAGACATCTATAACCCGGAGACGCTGGCGAAAGTCTGGAAGCTGACGCGCGATGTCGACCTGACGCCGGCGGTCGATCACGAGCAGATCCTGTCGATCACCACCGAGAAGGCGCGCTATTCCGAGGCAACACCGTTCGGCATCGACATGCGTCCGCTGATGGGCGGCGCGCCGCCGGTGAGCGACGCGGAAATCGCCCAGTTCCGTGCACACGTCGACCATGCGCCGAACGTGCGCGTGTTCCTGATCTCGCCGGACGACAAGTCCACCGTCATCCTGGCGACCTTCATCGAGCGGCGCATCGACTACGGCGTCACCTTCAAATACCTGCAGAACCTGGTCGAAGGCGCGCGCGATGCGCATCACGAAGTCTATCTGGCCGGGCAGCCGGCACTGATCGGCTGGGTCTACCAGTACGAGCGGCAGATGCTGATGATCTTCGGCGTCACCATCGTGCTGCTGCTGGTGGCGCTGGCGCTGTACATGCGCAACCTGGTCGGCGTGCTGACGCCGATCATCTGCAGCGCCACCGCCGGCATCTGGGCGTTCGGCTTCGTCGGCTGGCTGCACATCTCGATCGAGCCGCTGCTGATGGTGGTGCCGCTGCTGCTCACCGCGCGTTCGTTCTCGCACAGCGTGCAGTTCACCGAGCGCTTCTACGAGGTCTACGCACAGGTCGGCGAGCGCAGCAAGGCGGCGGCGATCACGATGAGCGTGATGATGGCGCCGTCGGTGCTCGGCATCCTCACCGATATCTTCGGCATCATCGTCGTCGTCGCCGCGCCGATTCCGGCGATGGTGCGCCACGCGATCTTCTGCGGCATGTGGGCGGTGTGGCTGATCCCGACCGGAGTCGTGCTGATTTCCCTGTTGCTGGCCAGTCTGCCGCCGCCGAACAACGTGCAGCGCCTGGTCGGGCGCGGCGCCGGTTCCGGCTTCCATCGCGGTATCCAGAGCCTGCTCGGACGCATTGCGCGACTGAGCTACGGCAAGCCGGCGCGCTGGACCAGCGCGGTCGTCGTGATCAGCGCCGTCGTGGTGATCTACATCGCCGCGCAGATCAAGATCGGCAATCCGGTCGAAGGCACCAATCTGCTGTGGTCGACGTCCGAGTACAACACCGCGGTGCGCGCGATCGATGCCAATTTCCCCGGCGTGAATACGCTGGAGATCGTGCTCGAAGGCAAGAACCCGAAGAGCCCGCTGTGGACCGCGCAGCAGTCCGACACGATTCTGACGATGAGCGCGCTGCAGCGCGCGATGGAAGAGGGCAGTGCGCCGCCGCGCGCGACCTTATCGTTCGCCGACTATCTGGCCGAGGCCAATCGCCTGTTCAACGGCGGCAACCCCGGCTGGATGCCGCTCGATGCGAAGCAGGGCGCGATCGACGCCGCCGCCACCGGCGCGATGATGGGTTCGAGCGCGAAGAACTTCAGCCATGTCATCAGCGACGACATGCAGAACGCGACGGTGTCGCTCTGGTACAAGGACAACACGCAGCCGACCGTCGATGCCGCGCTGGCCGCGGCGCAGGCCGCGATCGCCGGCGTCGGCGTCGAGCATGCACAGTTCCGCGTGCGGCTCGGCACCGGCACCATCGCGCTGCAGGAAGCGGTCAACCGCGTCATCGTGCGCTATCAATGGTGGGTGATCGGCGCGGTCAACCTGATGGTGTTCGTGATGTGCGCGCTGGCCTACCGCTCGATCGTCGCCGGCCTGCTGCTGCTGATTCCGGTGAACCTCGCCAACGAAGCGCTGATCGCCGCGATGCACCTGCTCGGCGTCGGCCTCGACGTCAACTCGATGATTGTCGCCGCGATCGGCGTCGGCGTCGGCATCGACTACGGCATCTATCTGCTGTCGCGCATCTGCGAGGAATTCCATGCGCGCCAGCGCGACTGGGCCGCCGCGATCAACGCCGCGCTGCGCACCACCGGCAAGGCGATCCTGTTCACCGCCAGCATCATGATGCTCGGCATCGCACCCTGGTATCTGCTGTCCGGCCTCAAGTTCGTCGCCGACATGGGCCTGCTGCTGATGGTCATCATGGGCATCAACATGCTGCTGTCGCTGATCGTGCTGCCGCTGCTGGTGTGGCTGGTGAAACCGGCCTTCGTCACGCGCGCGCAGCGGCTGCTGGCGGAAGGCGTCGATCTCGAGCGGCTCGCCGAAATCGACACCTGAACCGAACGCAAACGGCCGCCGCGTCTGCAAGCGCGGCGCCGGAAAAAATACAGTGCAAGTAACGAGCAGGAGGAAGGCGATGTCGATTCAACCGTTCGAAGTCAAGATTCCGGATGCCGTATTGAGCGATCTGCAACAGCGCCTCGCAGCCACGCGCTGGCCCGAAGATTTCGCCAACGATCAATGGCAGTACGGCACCAACCTGGAATACCTGAAGGAACTGGTCGACTACTGGCAGCACGGCTTCGACTGGCGCGAGCAGGAACGCAAGATCAATGCGTTCCGCCACTTCAAGACCGAGATCGAAGGCGTGCCGATCCACTTCATCCACGAGCGCGGCAAAGGCCCCAAGCCGATCCCGCTGATCCTCAGCCACGGCTGGCCGTGGACCTTCTGGGATCTGCAGAAAGTAATCCGTCCGCTGATCGATCCCGCCGCCTTCGGCGGCGATCCGCACGATGCCTTCGATGTCGTCGTGCCCTCGCTGCCGGGCTACGGTTTCTCGACGCCACTGCGCAAGCCCGGCTTCAACTTCTGGCGCACCGCCGACCTGTGGGTGCAGTTGATGGAGCGCCTCGGCTATCCGCGCTTCGCCGCCGAGGGCGGCGACTGGGGCGCGATCCTCACCGCGCAACTCGGCCACAAATACGCCGAGCGCCTGATCGGCATCTACATCCATCTGCTGGTGCCGCTGGACATCTTTGTTGGACCGCTGCCGGACGAATCGCTGTATGCGCCGGCCGAGAAAGACTGGATCAAGAAGAACCGGCATTTCTTCGCCGCTGAAAGCGGCTACTCCGCGCTGCAGACCACCAAGCCGCAGACGCTGGCCTACGCGCTGAACGATTCGCCGGTCGGCCTCTGCGCCTGGCTGCTGGAAAAGCGCCGCACCTGGAGCGATTGCGGCGGCGATGTGGAGAAGCGTTTCAGCAAAGACGAACTGCTGACGACGATGACGATCTACTGGGCGACGCAAAGCTTCGGCACCTCGGCACGCTACTACTACGAATGCGTGCACAACCCCTGGCAGCCTTCGCACGATCGCCAGCCGGTGGTGGAAGCGCCCACCGCCGCCGCGATCTTCGACCAGGAAGTGGTGCTGATGCCGCGCAAGTGGGCCGAGAACTACTACAACTTGGAACGCTGGACGCCGATGGCCTCCGGCGGCCACTTCGCGCCGATGGAAGAACCCGAGCGGCTGGTCGAAGACATCCGCGCGTTCTATCGTTTGAAGCGCGACTGAGCGACGCGCGGTACTGCAGTCGAGCCGGATAGGTGCGCGGATTGCGCCGCATCCAGCCTCGTCGCGGAAGTTGGAAATGACCGAATCCCACGGGACGCTGCGCTATACGGCGAGCGCCACGGCATCGCCCACCTCGAACTCGAAATCCGCCAGAACCTGATCAGCGATGCGGCAGGTCGAGACTATTGCGCACGGCAACTGGCACGCTTGCTATCGCTCGCGGCGCGCGCTACTCCGGCGTACGCGTCGGCTCCATGAGATTGCCCCGCGGCTGGACAAACTGGTGCCGACTGGTTGAGATTGTGCTGCGGTGTTGTTAGCGGCCTAATCCGGGGGAACGACGGAGAAGCCATTGTTTAATAGGGGGTCTGGTCGAATGCGTGACAGATTAGGCTTTAAGAGGCAGGGATTAGGCGGCAGTATGTTCAACCTAATTGTAAGTTAGGTGCCATGCAAACCGATCACGTGGTTTTCACTTCTCCGCATTTTATAGTTGAGCCAGGCGAGGATGAAGACATTAATCCGGGCATTTACGGCAAGGCACTGGCCGCTTGGATCGCAGAGAGGCTTAGAGGTCGAGGCTATTCGGTCGAGCTTATCGAAGAAGATTTTGGTCGCCTTGTCATGGTGCAGCGCAAGCCATTTTGGTTATGGGTTGGGTGTGCGAACGTTGACGGAAGCACAACGCAGTGGCAACTTTTTCTGGCTGCAGAGTTTACGTGGGTTGCCCGGCTCTTTCGGAGAGTTAATCCAGAGCCACAGATTGCGGAGCTTCGAAAGCACCTGCGAGCCATAGCCCAAGAAATCCCCGCTGTTTCCAACGTTCAATGGCAGGAGAAGCATGGCACCTAACCCTTCCTTCAAGCGGACCGGATGGTTCCTACGCTTTAGTGGACACCCTGAACTAACCCTTCAGGAGTCTTCAGATGGCATCACCAGGCCCGAGAACGACGTACCGGTACAGCCGGAACTTTAAGGCGACCGCAG
>JAQGNU010000001.1 GCA_028291645.1 Nevskia sp. | reverse complement strand
GTTGCCGTCGACGACATCGTTGAACGCGCTGGCATTCGGATAGAGCTTGGGATTGAGGAAGCCGAGCGGACTGCCTTTGTTCGCGTTGATGCGTGCAACCAGACCCGCCCACAGCGGCGCCACCGCGCTGGTGCCGCCGAACACCGCATCGGTGCCGTCGACGCGGATCGCGTAGCCGGTCTGTGGATCGGCATCCCCGGCGACATCCGGCACACCGCGCATCGTCAGCGGCGCGGACGTGCTCTGACCGTTGACCACTTTCAATTGCGCCTGCCAGTCCGGCAACGCGAAGAAGCTGCTGACGCCGCCGCCCGTGGCGCCGCCACTGCTGCCGTCGTTCCATACCGACTCGCTGGCAATACTTGTCCCCTGCGCATTCAAGGAAGTGCCGCCACAGGCCAATGCGTATGGGCTCGATGCGGGGAAGTCGACGTGCGCCGCGCCATCGCTGGCGCCGTCGCTGGAACCGCCATCGCCGGCAGCCACGCAGACGGTGATGCCGAGCGCGGCTGCCGACTGGAAGGCGTCGTCGAAACTGGTCATCGCCTGCTGCGTCCAGCTCGACTCGGGGCCGCCCCAGCTGATCGAGATCACCGAAGGCTTGTTCTGCGTATCGTGGATCGCCGTGGTGATCGCATCGAGAAATCCGGCGTCGGTGTTCGGCGCGAAATAAACCGCCAGGCGTGCGGCCGGTGCAATCGCGCCGGCCACCTCGATGTCGAGCATGACTTCGCCGTCGGCACTGTTGGGATCGCCGCTCGGCTGGTTCTGGGCATTGTCGACCGAGATCGCAGCAACTTGTGGCGGGCTCAGGCCGAGGCCCGAGAAATAGGTCGTCAGGTCGGCGGTTTCGTAGCCGCCGCCGAGTTCGATGATGGCAATGCACTGGCCGGCGCCGGTGCCGTCGGGGAAGCGGTACAGCGACGCCAGTTCGAGCGGCGTAAAGCTGCCGGCACCGGCGGCCGCGCGACGTTTCTTGTCGGTAGCTTCGAGCATGCGGAAATGCGGCACTGCCTGCGGACGGTTGTCGAGGCCCAGCACGGCCTGCACGATGCCGGCGAGGTTTTCCGGCAGGTAGATCGCGCCGTTGCGTCCGCGATAACTGCCGTTCGGATGCTCGAACATCTGCAGGTCGACGCCGAAGGCTGCATTGAATTGGGCGACGGTACCCGACAGCACGACGATCCGGCGCGCGGCGTCGGCGCGTACCACGCTGAGCCCGGCCTGCCCGGCGAAGGTCTTCACCGCTGCAATGTCTTCGGGTGCTGCGCCGAAGCGACTGGCGAACTCTTCGCGCGCCAGGCATTTCGAACGTCCGGCCATCCGGCTGCCGAGATGTGCCGAGAACGCTTCCGCGTCGCGCCGGCGCAGATGCAGGCTGACTTCGAGGCGTTCGTCGGGACGTGCCGGGTTCGAAATTCCGACGCCTGCCAAGGCCTGGCGCTCGCTTCCTGCGAGTAGATGCTTGCTCATGTTTCCGACTCCTGTCATTCCGTTGAGGGAGGCTGTCTGCAGTCCCGGCGGTGCATGGATCGGACGGATCGCCGCGGGCGCCGGGCGCCATGCGCCGCGGTCTGCGCTGCGACGCATCCGGCTTGGACAACGGATCGGGCGTGGTATTCAATCCATCGGCAAGCGCGGGGCCGGCAGGCTCATCCGTTTGTATCAGGCCCTTGACCCGGCCTGCGGGCTATCGTGAGCTTATGGCTGGAGAGCGCCGGCGATTGCGCCGGCGATAGACCATTTCGAAATTCAATCCTGGCAGACCTATGTCCACACCCGATGAAGCCGTGCCGGTCGTACCGGCCGCACCCAAGCCGATGCGTCTGGCGCCGCTGATGACACTCGATGCGAAATTTTTCTGGGATGCGGCCGATCGCGAGGAGTTCGTCGGCCAGCAATGCGGCGACTGCGACAGGCATCGCTTTCCGCCGGCGCCGATGTGCCCCGACTGCAACAGCCTCAACACGCTGGTGGTGCCGCTGTCGGGCCGCGGCACGGTGGTCAGCTGGATCAAGCCGATTCATCCGCCGGCGCTCGGTTTCAAGGAGCCGCCGACGGTTGCGCTGATCGAACTGGAGGAGGGCACGCGCTTCGTTTCCAACGTCGTCGGTATCCCATTCGAGCAGGTTACGCTGAACATGGCGGTGGAAGTCTGCTTCGAAGAGACGATGGGCAATCACAAGGTGCCGGTATTCCGGCCGAGCAAATGATCATGACCACACGACACGCTGCGATCGTCGGTATCGGCGCCACCGAATTCTCCAAGGCCTCCGGCCGCAGCGAGCTGCAACTCGCCGCCGAATGTGCCAAGGCCGCCTGCGACGACGCCGGCATCAGCCCGAAAGACATCGACGGCATGGTCACCTTCACGATCGACAACAGCGACGAGATCAGTCTCGGCCGCTGCCTCGGCGTGAAGGACCTCGCCTACACTGCGCGCATTCCGGGCGGTGGCGCCGGCGCGGCGGCAACGCTGTTTCACGCGATGGCGATGATCGACGCCGGCGTCTGCGAGAATGTGCTGGTGTGGCGCGCGATGAACGAGCGCTCGCAGTACCGCTTCGGCCAGGCGAGCGCCAACATGTCCAGCGCCACCGGCGGCCACAGCACCGGTTCGCTGCTGTGGTGCATTCCGTTTGGTGCGATGACGCCGGGTACCTGGGGCGCTCTTTCCGCGCGTCCGTACATGGAGAAGTACGGCGTCACCAATCGCGATTTTGGCCTGCTGTCGGTGCAGCAGCGCAAGTACGCAGCGACCAATCCGAAGGCCTGGTTTTACAACAAGCCGATCACGCTCGACGATCACCAGAATTCGCGCTGGATCGTCGAGCCGGTGCTGCGCCTGCTCGACTGCTGTCAGGAAAGCGACGGCGGCGTCGCCATTCTCGTCACCTCGCTGGAACGTGCGCGTGACCTGAAGCAGCCGCCGGTGCGCATCCTCGGTGCCACGCAGTCGATTCCGCGCCACGTCGAAGTGATCGCCAACTACTATCACGACGATCTCACGATGATGCCGGAAGCCGCGGGCACCGCCAAGCGACTCTGGCGGCAGACCGGCCTGAAGCCGGAGGACATTCAGGCGGCGATGTTCTACGACGCCTTCACGCCACAGGTCTTCGTGCAGCTCGAAGCCTTCGGTTTCTGCAAGCGCGGCGAAGCCAAGGATTTCATCGCCGACGGCCAGATCGACATCGGCGGCAAGTTGCCGATCAATACGCACGGCGGTCTTTCTGGCGAAGCTTATATCCACGGCATGAACACGATGGCCGAAGGCGTGCGCCAGGTGCGCGGCACTGCGGTCAATCAGGTGCGCAACGTGCGCAACGTGCTGGTGTCGTCCGGCATGGCCGGAGCGATCCTGGCGCGCGCTTGATGGCGATGACGGCCGCCAACGCCAGCAGCTGCGCCGTCGCCGCAAACGATGATCGCGTGGTGAACCTGCGGCTCGACGCCGGAGTCGCCGGCGACGGTGTGCCGGCGCTGCAGTCGGCAGTCGAGATTCGCGTGCCGATGAACATCGTGCGCCCGGCGATTGCGCTGGTTTGCCTGCCCGGCGGCGGCATGAATCGGCGCTTCTTCGATCTGGTCGACGGCGACGATACGAGCTTCAGTTTCGCGCGCGCGATGACGGCGCGCGGCTTTATCGTCGTCATGATCGATCATCTCGGCATCGGCGCCAGCGATCATCCGGCGGACGCCGAAATGCTGACGCCGGATCTGCTGGTGAGCGCCAATGCCAAGGTCGTTGCGCAAGTGCTGGACAGCTTGCGCGACGGCAGTCTCGTCGCCGGCGAGCCGGCGTTACCGGAATTACAGAGCATTGGCGTCGGTCACTCGATGGGCGCGATGCTGACGGTGCTGCAACAGGCACAGTATCAACAGCATGCCGCGCTGGGCGTGCTCGGCTTCAGCACGCGCGGCCTGCCCGAATACCTGAGCCCGGAATTACGCGAGCTGGCGCGGGATCGTGTCGCGGTACGTGCGCAGCTGGTCGAACTGGCGCGCGCCATGTTCGCGCGGCCGCCGGCCTCGACGCCGCGCAGTGCCACACAGGGCGGCGATTTTTTCGCGTCCGGCAAGGCCGATCCGCGCGGCGTCAAGGCGCTCCGTCCGGCGGTCGATAAGATACTGCCGATTCCGGCGTTCCTGTCGATGCTGCCGGGCAATATCGCCGACGCCTCCGCGCAGATTCGGGTGCCGGTATTCCTCGGCCTCGGCGAGTTAGATATCGTCGGACCGACGCATGAAGTTCCGGCTGCGTTCGGCAACAGTCATGATGTGACACTGCACATCATGCCGCAGGCGGGTCACAGTCATTTTATATTTGCCGCACGCAGCGGCCTGTTCCAGCGCTTCGCGCAATGGGCACGCCTGTTGGCGAACGATTCCTAGTCGGAGATATTGATGTTGAATACAGCAGTGCTTAAGGCCGGCGCGCGATTCAAGAGCGCGGTCTGCGATACCCAGGTCATGGTGATCAAGGCGCCCGCCGGTGAACACCTGCTGAGCTGCGGCGGTAGTGCAATGATCGCGGCCAGCTCGACGCCGCCGGCCGATGCCAAGCTCGATCCGAACGCCGCCGGCGAGACGCTGATCGGCAAGCGCTACGTCAATGCCGACGAGTCGGTCGAGCTGCTCTGCACCAAGGGCGGCAAGGGTTCGCTGGCGCTGAACGGCACGCCGCTGGAAGTCAAGCAAGCCAAGCAGTTGCCGTCGTCGGACTGAGATCAGCCAGTCTTAGGATGATCATCGTATGAGCGACGAACAGGTTTTCTTCGATCGCTTCGCCGATGCCTGGAAGATTCCGACTGCGGAACGGATCGTCAGCGTACTGCACGAGGACGCAGTGTTGTATCAACCGATGGCTGCGCCGCTGCATGGACGCGCCGCGGGTCAGGCCAATTTCTCTGCGTTGCTGCAGGCCCTGCCGGGCTTCAATATCGACATCAAGCGTTGGTCGGGCAGTGCCGGCGTCGTCTTCATCGAATTCCAGATGGTGATCCCGGCGCGCTCCGACGAGCTGCGCGTCGACACCATCGACCGCTTCCTGCTGCGCGGCGAGTACGCCTACGAGCGGCGCACCTACTTCAATCCCGCGGCCCTGCTTGCGGCGCTCGCAGTACGGCCGACGCTGTGGGCGGGTTTCATTAAATATCAGCTTGCAGGCAGCCGTACTCAATGAACATTGCGATGATTCTGGATATGGCGGCCGAAGCCTTCGGCGATCGTGTCGCGGTCGTCTCCGGCGACAGCCGCTACACCTATGCCGAACTGCGCGTCGCCGCACAATGCGCCGCGATTGCAGTGCGCGACAGCGGCGCGCGTTATCTGGCGCTGCTCGATGTCAACAGCCCGGCCGCGCCGGTGGCGATCTTCGCCGCGGCCTACGCCGGTGTGTCCTACGTGCCTTTGAACTACCGGCTGACGCGCGCCGAGATCAACGAACTGGTCGATCGCATCGCGCCGGCACTGCTGATTGTCAATGCCGACACCCGCGCGCTGGTCGATCCGCGCGCCGATGTGCAGCTGATCGATCGCGCCGACTTTCTGAGCATGCCCGCTACCGATACGGTAGCGCCGGAACCGGCCGAAGATCCGCGCGCGGTCGCAGTACAATTGTTCACCAGCGGCACTACCGGCAAGCCGAAGGCCGCGATCCTGCGCCACGAGAACCTGATGTCCTACATCGTCGGCACCGTCGAGTTCGCCGCCGCCGAAGAGGACGACGCAATCCTGGTGACGGTGCCGCCGTATCACATCGCCGGCATCTCCTCGGTGCTGAGTTCGACCTACGCCTGCCGACGCATGGTGCAACTGGAAAACTTCGAAGCGAAAGCCTGGCTCGAAGCCTGCGCGCGCGAAAACGTCAGCAACGCCTTCATCGTGCCGACCATGCTGAGCCGCATCGTCGAGCATCTCGGCACCCGCGGCGCGGCCGAGCTGCCGACCTTGCGAGCGCTCGCTTACGGCGGCGGCAAGATGCCGCAGAGCACGATCGAGCGCGCGATGCAGCTGTTCCCGCAGGTCGACTTCACCAATGCCTATGGATTGACCGAAACCAGCTCGACCATCGCCGTGCTCGGTCCGGACGATCATCGCGTTGCGGCCGCCAGCGGTGATCCGGCAATCCGGCGTCGGCTGGCTTCGGTCGGCAAGCCGACCGCTGCGGTCGAGATCGAAGTGCGCGACGAAGAAGGACGCGTGCTCGGGCCCGAGGAAGCTGGGCTGGTGTTCGTGCGCGGCGGCCAGGTCTCCGGCGAGTATCTGGCGCTCGGCAGCCAGCTCGACGCGGATGGGTGGTTCCCGACGCGCGATCGCGGTTACACCGATGCCGAAGGCTTCCTGTTCCTTGACGGCCGTGCCGACGACGTCATCGTGCGCGGCGGCGAGAACATCTCGCCCGGCGAAATCGAAGATGTGCTGCTGAGCCATCCCGCCGTCGCCGACGCAGCCGTGGTGGCGATGCCGGACGAGCAGTGGGGCGAAGTGGCCGCCGCGGCGATCGTATTGAAGGCGGGTGCCAGTGTGACGGTGGCGGAGTTGCAAGAGCGCGTGAAGCAGCAACTGCGCTCGTCGCGCGTGCCACAGGCGATCGTGTTCAGGGACGCGTTGCCGTACAACGAGCTTGGCAAGGTGCTCAGGCGCGTGATCCGGCAGGAATTCGTGCAGGCGGCGTCGGCGCTATCGGCCTAGTTTTCCGTTTCAGCTGCCGCCGGCGCTGACCACATGCAGTCGCAGATGGCGTTCGCGCAGACACAGGAACAGCGGAAACGCGAAGGAGAAAGCCACAAAAAAACCAAGCAGCGGATACAGCCAGCCGCCGCGCATACCGACGCGGCGCGCTTCGGGGACCACCCAGATCGCAAACGCGATGAAGGCGACGGTGAGATCGATCGTCATCGACGCGGCGGCCGGATTGACGAAGCCAAAGCGGAGGAACTTGTACAGGTCGAACGAGGCGCCCTGCTGCGCAAGATATTGCAGGTTGTAGTGCCAGGTTCCGACCAAGCCAAGCAGCGCGAGGACGGCGTAAATCGGTTCACGTACTTTCACGATTCGCTCCGAATTGTTTTCCGAGATAGGCCTGAAGTCTATGCCGAACTCTGCATTGGGCGACTGCAGCTTAGCGCTGAACTGCGGCGCGTGGTGTCGAGTAGTCAGAGAATGGGCGCTCGCCGAATTGCTAAGCCGCAGTCCACCCGGTAGACAATAGCCGGCGGTTAGTGCGAGCCGAAGCACAGTAGCGCTACACTCGCAGCGGTCGCATAAGCTGGTGGTTTCCCTGACACATGCTCGATCTTCCGAATGTCCCAGAGCTCGACAAGGCGCGCCTGATCGGTGGCTGCATCCGCCTTCCTCTGAATGTTGACCACACCCGCCTGCGCGCAGAAATCGCGCAACTCCCAGGCTCTCTGTGGGGATCGAAAGGTGGACGCGTGGGTGTCCACAATCAAGCCGAAGCAATCTTCTTACGCGGCTATGCACCAGCTGAAGGCGAGCGCCCGATCGAGGAGCGCCCCGTGCTGGCACGCTTGCCCGAGGTTCGTCGACTAATCACGCAGGTAATCTCTGCCGAGCCGATGCGCTGTCTGCTGGCGCGGCTCGCTCCCGGTGGCCGGGTGCCCGTGCACATCGATGGCGCAAAGTATTTTTCGAAAACGCTGCGACTACACTTTCCGATTGAAACGAACGCAAGCGTTGCGATGTGGTGCAGCGGGCTGAGCTATCGCATGCGCGTCGGTGAAGCCTGGGCCTTGAACAATTCCGCGGTACACGGTGTATATAACGCCGATCCGGTAAATCCGCGCACGCATTTGATCTGCGATTTTTTGCCGTCGACGTCGTTGCTGCAACTGCTCGCGGATGGCGAGCCCGCTCTTGGCGTGGCAAATCCTGAGCTTGAAGCTTATCTGCTGGGACGAGCAGACGCCGGGGCTTGACCGACTCATGGTCATCACGGATCGCTTTATTTACCTGCACCTGCATAAGTCGGCTGGAACATTCATCAACGAAGCCCTGCTGCGCTTTGTGCCGGGCGCGCACATGCTGGGTTACCATCTGCCGCGCAGTCAGATTCCGGCAGAGCTGCGGCACCTGCCGATACTGGGATTTGTCAGGAATCCGTGGAGCTATTACGTTTCCTGGTATGCCTTTCAATCGAATCTGCCGCGCCAGAATCATCTTTTTCGCTGTGTCAGCGATGCGGGCCGACTCGGATTCCAGGCCACCATCTGTAATTTGCTGTCCTTGGGAGTGGACGGCGCGCTGCTCGATCGGGTTATGGAGGGCCTGCCCGATACATTCACTAATGTGGGGTTGAATTTACCGAGATGGGCGCTGGCGCCGCTGCGTAATTCCGGTCAGGGCTTCTACAGCTTTCTATACCGTCATATCTATGGGGGGAGCGGCAGTCCCTTGTATGTCGGACGGACCGAGAGTTTGCAGACGGATCTCCTTTCGTTCTTTGAATCCATTAACCTTCGGCCGTCTGCCGAGCTGCACGGTTTTGTCTGCCGGGATGCTCCTCGGAATACATCGCCACATGAACATTACGCGGAGTATTACGACTCCTCTTTGCAGACGCTGGTCGGGGTCCGCGATGGCGACTTGATTCAATCGTTCGATTATCGATTCGGGTAGCGCGAAGAAACGTCTTCCGACTACGTTGTGATTGAGGAAGCAAATACCATTCCTGGGCTCGACTCGCGCTTTGCGTTGAGAGGGTCTAGCCTCGGTGGAACCCTGGGGAAGGCGCGCTTCTGATTGATGTGGCTCGATATTTGCGGCGCCGTCTGCAGGCGGGCTCTGACGACAAACGTCTTAGGGATTAAGGAGAGGTAGCAACTTTTCACTGACGTTTGCGCAGAGGTACGCATCCATCTAAGTGCTTTTTGGGGGATTCATGAACTTAAGCATACAAGGCCGGTTTCGGCATGCGATTCGCGTTGCTTTTGTCGCAGGGGTAGCAAGTAATACATATGGTATGTCCGCGCATGCACAAGAAGCTCCGCAGGCGCAGAAACTTGAGGCGGTGGAGGTGACTGGATCGCGCATCCGTCGAGTCGATACCGAGACTGCAAGCCCGTTGTACACGATCGATCGATCGTTCATCGACAAATCCGGCGTTCAAACAGTCGGCCAGCTGATTCAGGAGCTGCCGTCGATCGCCGGTAACTCAACCAATCCGCAGGTCAATCAGGGGGCGACCGGTTTCGCGACCGCAGGCACCGGTGCTTCAACCATATCGCTGCGTGGACTCGGCGACGTTCGTACACTGGTGTTGCTGGATGGACATCGTTTCGTCGGCAGCGGCCCTAACTCGACCAACGACGTCAATGCGCTTCCGATCAACGTCGTCGACCGTATCGAAGTGCTGAAGGAAGGGGCATCGGCCGTCTATGGTTCGGACGCTGTCGGTGGTGTGGTCAACATCATCACCAGGAAGAATTTCAAGGGCGCAGAATTTACCGCCGACCTCGGTACTTCCAAGCACAGCGACGGTGGGCGCCAGGACTACAGCTTCGCGTTCGGCGCGAACAGCGACAAGGGGCATCTGCTGGTCGGCCTGAACTACAACAAGCAGGACTCGATTTCGGCCGCCGATCGCAATTTCTCCAAGAATGCGCTTTATCTGTATAGCGGCGTGGTGTCGGCGGCTGGATCGAGCCGCAATCCGAACGGCAGAATTTACCTGCCTGTAGGCAGTCCCGGCGCAGCTTCGTTTTCAAGCTGCACACCCAGCAGCGGTCTGGTATCGGTGACGCGTAACGCTGGTGCCACCGGCTCGGCGCCGAGCGACTACCACTGCTACTCCTCCGCCGATTCATTCAACTACCAAGCCGTCGGCAATGTCGTGATGACGCCGCAGGAGCGCTACGGTCTGTTCACGTCGGGGAACTACGATCTCACTGACAAAGTTCAGTTCTATACCGAGTTCTTCCACAACGTTACCAACTCGGACTCGTCGATTGCGCCGCTGCCGTTCGATGCGCGCAGCGACGATGTGCCGATTGCGTCGAATGCCTTGGGCAATATCTTCGGTACCGGCTTCGGCGGTGGTGATGCCGTCAATCCAAATCTGCTGACCCGCTTCGTCGCTGCAGGAAACCGCACCTATAAATTTGAAACACTGGTCGATCAAATCAATCTGGGTGCACGCGGCGAGCTTTTTGGTTGGAACTGGGATGGCTCAATCGGGTACGGGCGGGTCGACCAAACCGAGCACGGCATCAACTATCTCAGTACGGCGAAGCTGAAGAATGCGGTGGGGCCGTCCTTTACTGCTGCAGATGGCACGCCGACCTGCGGTACCCCGGATGCCCCGATTTCCGGCTGTATACCGCTTAATATTTTCAATATTCCGGGCAGCCCTGCCGGAGCCTTGGATGCATTGACTACCAACTACTCGGATTCGCAGGTCACCCAGTTGAAAACAGGCGCCTTCAACGTCACCGGTGATGTCATCTCGCTTCCGGCCGGAAAGCTCAGCGTCGCCGCCGGCATCGAGTACCGCGAATACATTCTGAACAGCAACGTCGATTCCGCGACCACATTACAGGCGCCGAACTTCCTCAATTGCGATCTGCCGCAAGAGACCTGCTCTTCGGCGACGCACGGCTCGTACAGCAGTACCGAGTATTACGTCGAAGCCTTGATTCCGGTCGTGAAGGATTTGCCGGGTGTAAAGGCACTCAACCTGATCGCCGGCACGCGCTATTCGGACTACTCCAACTTTGATGGCACGTTGAACTCGAAGATTGCACTGGAGTGGCGGCCCGTCGGCGACGTGCTGACGCGCGCGAGCTTCTCGCAAGTATTCCGAGCACCCACGATTACGGACCTTTACAGCGGCGCGGTGATCGGCAATCCAACGTTCCGCGATCCCTGCGCAAAAACCACGACGCCGGTCGGCGCCAACCCGAATCTCGATCTGACCTGCGAAAACGTCGTTCGCGATGGCTCTTTCGCCGAGCCGACCAGTCAGATCACCGGCCAGCAAACCGGCAATTCCGCGCTCAAGCCGGAACGCGGCCACGTACTGACGTTCGGCGCCGTGTACGACCCAAACTTCTTGCCGGGCTTTTCGACATCGGTGGATTTCTGGAAGTACAGTCTGACGGATCTGATCGTTTACCCGGACGTGAATACTGCGGCCCAGGGTTGTCTTGCAACCGGGAATGCCGAATTCTGCAATCTGATTCATCGGAACAGCGACGGCTCCATCGCCTATATCAGTCAGCCGAACCAGAATCTCGGCAAGCTCTCGGTTCAGGGTGTCGATCTGGGGTTCAAATATGTACTGCCCAAGGTCGTCCCAGGTCGTGTCCGAGTGAGTCTGGATGCCACCTTTCTCGATAAGTACGACAACACGCCGATCCCGTCGGTCCCGTCGTACGTCAATCACATCGCCGGTACTTACAGTCGCCAATACGGCCAGTTCTCGCGCTGGCGCGGTATCGGCACGGTGGGTTGGGATTACTCCGGCTTCGATGCGCTCTGGACGGTGCGTTTCATCGGTCCGTTCAGTCTGCCCAATCCCGACGGCAGTCCGGCTGTAATCAGTTCGCCTTCGCTGCACTTCAAATCGACGATCTACGACAACATCGAAGCCGGCTATACGATCGAGAAGACCAAGACCAGGGTCGGTTTCGGCGTCGACAATCTGTTCAACCAGCCGCCGCCGATCCTGTATCAGAACAACGTGCTGAACGCCAACACCGACGTCAACACCTTCGATACGATCGGTACCTACTTCTGGCTGAGGCTGACGCAGCGTTTCAAATAAAGCCCCTTATCATAGCCGTCGAGGCAAACCGGCCGTAGGCAAAAACCTGCGGCCGGTTCGTTTTTTGGCATTATCCACGCTGGAATCTGATTGCAGCTATCGATTGATGGAAGCGAGTCGCGCAGCGCTTGAACACTTCCGCCTTGGCCGCATCGACGCGGCTGAACAGGCGAGTCTGAAGGCGCTGCGACGACAGCCGCGGGATACGCGTGCACTCGCGGTGCTCGGCCTGGTGCATAACGCGCGCGGTGCTTATCGCGATGCGGCAGCCGTGTTCCAACGCCTGACCAAGCTCGAACCCACGGAGATTCCGCATTGGGTCAATTGGGGAACCGCATTGCGGGCCGACGGAGACTTTGAGCGTGCGCTGGCCGCCTATCGGCAGGCGCTAGCGTTGGGCGACGAGGGGCCGAGCCTGCTGTTCAATCTGGGGCTACTGCACCTCGATCGTACCGAATACAGCGAGGCGCAGACATGTCTTGCACGCGCTTGCGCACGCGCCCCGCGCGATGCAGAGCTACGCTATCACTTTGCGCGCAGTTGCTACTACTGCGTGCTCAACGACGAGGCACGCGCTGCGCTGCGCGGCTGGCAGGTGCTGGAGGGATGGACGGTCACGCTGCTGGCCGAACTCGGTACGCTGTTGCTACAGCTGGGGGATACGACAGAAGCCGAGTCGGTGCTCCGCCTTGCGCTCGACCAGGCGCCGGACGATGTGCGGGTCAGGCTACGCTTGATCCAGCTCGACGAGCGCAACAATCGGCTTGAGCAGGCCTGTGCGGCGTTCGCGCAACTGGCGCAGCCGGTCGACGATGGCGAACTGGCCGCGGAGTTTCTGCAGACCGAGGCGCTGCTTGCGCAAAGAACCGGGAATCATGCCGAGGCCCGCAATAAGTACCACAGCCTGGCGAGCCAGGCTGCCCAAATCTACGACCGGCAAAGTGCGCTGTTCCAGCTGGCGAAGGCGCACGATGCGCTGGGCGACCAGGACGCGGCTTTTAGTGCGCTGCTGCAGGCGCATCAGGCGCAGATGGAATTTCTGCAGCAGTCGGCCGCGCGGTTCCAGGCGCCCGAACGCGATCCGCTGGCGATCGCAAACTATAGCTGCGACGCCGCGGACGTGGCGAAATGGGAATTGCAGCATGCGCCTCGTACCGAGCAGAGCCCCATTTTTATCGTTGCCTTCCCGCGCTCGGGTACGACGCTGCTGGAGCAGATGCTCGATGCGCACCCGCAGCTGCAGTCGATGGACGAGCAGCCGTTTCTGCAGAATGCGATCGATCATATGGCGGCGTTCGGGCCGGCCTATCCCGAACAACTGGGTCAGCTCAACCAGGCTCAGCTCGACCGCACACGCGAGCACTATTGGTCGCTGGTGAGCAGCAAAGTCACGCTGGCGCCGCGACAGCGCCTGGTCGACAAGAATCCGCTCAACCTGCTGCGCCTGCCCGCGATCAGGCGACTGTTTCCGCAGGCGCGCGTCATCGTTGCGATCCGGCATCCTTGCGATGTCGTCCTGAGCTGCTTCATGCAGCATTTCCGCGCGCCTGACTTTGCGATCCTGTGCTCAAGTCTGCACGGTCTGGCGCATGGATACCGACGTGCTTTCGACTTCTGGTATCAGCAGGCCGCGCTGCTCGGTCCGGTGTCGCTCGAGGTTCGCTACGAAAGTTTCGTCGGCGAATTCGAAAGCCATGCACGCGGCATCGCCGAGTTTCTGCAACTGCCCTGGGACGATGCCATGCTCGATCCGTCCCGGCATGCGCGTGAACGCGGATTCATCAGTACCCCCAGCTATTCGCAGGTGGTGCAGCCGGTCAGCACTCGTGCCGTCGGGCGCTGGCGCCGCTACGCCCGCCACTTCGACGAAGCGATTGTCGCATTGCAGCCGTACCTGCAGCGTTGGCGCTACGAGGTCTGAGCACTGCACGTCTGCTACCGCGCGTCGGTCGATGCGATCAGAACAGGAGATAAGTCGAAAGTATGTATTTGTCCTGACTCAGGGGCGCGCGCCCGGCATGTTGATACATCCAATAGGGCGGAAATACCAACAAGCGTCCGCCGCGTGGCGCGACAGCCAGGCCGAGGTCTGGAAACACGGTCTCACCGCCCTCAGCGACATCGTTCAAATACCAGAGCAGCACCAGGTAGCGGTTGCTGACGTGGTAGATGGAGTCGAAGTGCGGCTGGAATTGCTGCTGGCCGCCTGCGACGTAGTGCTTCAGGATCAGGTCATCGATTTTGTTCGGGCCTGGTACTGCGATCTTCAGCTGCAGGTCGCGGTTGTAGTCCCGAACCGCGGTTTCGATGGCCTGATGGAAATAACGGCTGAATCCGGAATCGGCCAGCGCGCTCACATTGAGCTCGGTCCAGGCACTTTCGTCCAGCCCGGCCTGCACGCCGCGGCCGTTCACTTTGTGGAAGCGCGAGAGCGTATGGAACGAATCGATCAGGCGCTGGCACATTACGTGATCCAGCCTGCCATCGTAGACTTTGACGTAGTGACGTAGGTCGGTCGCCGGCATCGCGTTATTCAGTGGAGAGACGCTTGGTTAAAGGGATGCTCTGATATTCATATGCTAGCCGAGAGTTCCAATTGCGATTTTCCAGTTGTCTTGCGGGAAAATCACGGATTCCGTTCGAGGCATTTGCGGTGACTTCGGTCAGCCGTCGTACATCGAGGCGTGCCCGATGACTAAGCTCGCTTCGTCATTCAGTGCCGGGACCGATTCGCCGGGCTTGCACGCGGTGAATAGTGCGGAAATCGAGATGGCAAGGACGCTTCTGCTTGCCGGGCGCATGGCGGAAGCCATCCGCATGTGCAATGCGATGCTTGAGCGAGCGCCAGAAAACGGTGAAATCCTGAATCTGTTGGGCATGGCCGCAATCGCCGGAGGTGATCGAAAGACCGGTATCGAGTCCTTCCATCGAGCAGTACGGAGCGACCCAGAAAACGCTGTCACCTACCATAACCTCGGACTCGCGCATCGGGCCGAAGGCAACTGGACGGATGCACTGCAAGCGTTTCGCCAGGCCCTAAGCCTTGCACCAGACTCGTTCGTGTCGCGTCTCAACGGGGCGCAGGCACTCGAGCGTCTGGGCCGCAACGAAGATGCCTTGCGTGGCTATTTCGGCGCGATCCGGACGGCCCAGGCAAAAGGCCAATGGCTGAATGGGGCGTCGGTCAGCGCGGGCTTGCGACCGCTGGTCGAGCATGCCATGGCGTTCGTCAACCGCGGGCGCCGTCGGTTATTTTCAGAATTGCTTGCGCCCTTGCGCAGGCGCTACGGCAGCGCAGCCATGCAGCGTGTCGAAGCCTGTCTGGCGATCTATTTGGGCGAACGGAGGGCCGATTATCCAGATCCGCGGCAGAGGCCGAACTTTCTATACTTTCCATCGCTGCCGTGCGGCCCATATCTGCCGCGGACCTTGTTTCCCTGGGTGGATGACTTCGAGATGCGGACGCCGGCGATTGTTGCCGAACTGCTGAGCTTGATACCCCAAGCCGACACGCGCGAGGCAGTTTTCGGTACCGACGATCTTGAGCGCGCCAACCTCCGCGGGGAGTTGGGCAGGCCGAGCTGGGAGGGTTATTATTTTTACCGGCACGGAGTGATCAACGAGCGTAATTGCGCCAACTGCCCCGAGACGATGCAGGCATTGAAACTATCTCCGCTGGTGCAGATCCGCGATCACGGTCCCGAAGTATTGTTCTCGTTATTCTCACCCGATACACATCTGTTGCCGCATCGCGGGGTCACCAATGCGCGTGTGGTCGCGCATCTGCCGCTGATTATTCCGGAGAATTGTGCTTTGCGCGTCGGTGGTGAGGAGCATCGATGGAGCGCGGGGCATTGTGTCTTCTTCGACGATACCTATGAGCATGAAGCGTGGAACCGCAGCCGCGAACTGCGCGCAGTGTTGATTTTCGATCTTTGGAATCCGTATCTGACCGAAATCGAACGCCATGCCGTGACTGATTTAATCGAGGCAATCGGCGATTTCCGCGCGGCATGCGATCGCGACGAAGCGCCAAGCGCCGCCGCCGATGTCGCTATGCCTGCGCGCTGATTCGTCGACGGCACCCGGCTTGTGAAACTGCCACGCGAGTTCATCCGTTTGCCGCTCAGCTTCGACGCAGAATACCTGCGGCGGGAAGTTGAGTCTCTGCCGAATGAGGCCTGGGTGCAGCACCCGACGGATTTCGAGGGCAATAGCTCGGTGCGCCTGATCAGCGTCAATGGCGAACAGAACGACGATGTATCTGGTCCCATGCGGTCGACGCTGTTTCTAAATTCCTTGCCGTATCTGCAGCAGGTACTGGCCAGTTTCGGCGTCGTCTGGAGCCGTTCGCGCCTGATGCGCATCGCACCGGGCGCGGCAGTTCCCGAGCATGCGGATATCAACTACCACTGGTTTCAACGCGTGCGCGTGCACATTCCGATCGTGACGCACCCGGCCGTGCGCTTCCATTGCGGAACCAGCGCAATACATATGGCTGCCGGCGAGGCCTGGATATTCGACAACTGGCGTCTGCATCGGGTCGAGAACCAATCCCCACACGCACGGATTCACCTAGTCGCCGATACCAGCGGCAGCGCCGGCTTCTGGCAGATGGTTGCAGAAAGCCTGACGTCGCGGGGCAGCTCGCCGCGGCATATATCGTTTGAAGCGGATCGCACATCGCAACTATTCACCGAGCGATACAACAGCTGGACGGTCATGCCGCCGGGCGAGCTCGAGTCGCTGGTCAGCGATCTGTGCAGCGAACTGGAACCCGCACGCGAAGAGGTCTCGCTGCGTGAGTCGATGACAAACTTTCTCGTGCTTGCGAGCCGCTTCTGCGAAGACTGGCGTCAGCTCTGGGTGCTGTATGCCGATAGCCCAGATGGTTTGAAATCGTTCAGCCACTTGCGCGATTCGATGCGCAGCAGGGCTATGCCGTTGCTGACGGAGCTGCGTATCCGCACCAATCGAATTCCCGCACAACGCGTGCTCGAGGGGCGCATTCTGCAGCATGTGATGAAGTCGTCTGCTGTTTCGGCATTCGAAACTGCGACCGGCGCCGCCGCTGCGGCAAGTCATACGCAAGTGCAAGCGGCATTGTCGGCCGCTGGCCGTAGTAAGTCGAGCCAGACGCCTGCCGGCCCGCGCAACAAGCTCGATCGCCCGATCATCATCGTGGCCGCGCCGCGTTCGGGCAGCAGCTTGCTGTTCGAGACGCTGGCGACTACACCGCAACTGTATACGCTTGGCGGCGAGGGTCATTGGTTGGTTGAAGGGCTGGAAGCGTTACGACCGGGCGCTGGCGTCGATTCCAATCGCTTGCTTGAGTCGCACTGCTCTGCCGAGCTCGAGCGGCATGTCGACGAATATTTATCCACCGAGTTGCGCGATAGTTCGGCGCGTTACTGGAATGGTCTGGACACCATCCGGTTTTTGGAAAAGACGCCGAAGAATGCACTGCGGATTCCGCTGCTCGATCGTTTGTTTCCAGACGCCTTGTTCGTACATCTTTGGCGCGATCCGCGCGAGAACATCAGCAGCATCATGGAGGCCTGGCGCTCAGGACGTTGGGTGACGTATCCGCGGCTACCCGACTGGGATGGAGCTTGGTCGCTACTGCTGCCGCCGGGCTGGCGCGCATTGCGCGGGGCGCCCTTGGTGAACATCGCCGCATACCAGTGGCACTCGACCAATCGCATCGTTCTGAACGATCTGCGCAAGCTGCCGAAGGAACGACAGATCAGACTGTGCTATTCAGACCTGATCGGAAACCCCACCGGAACGATCCATAGAATCTGCGAAGCAGCAGACTTAAGATTCGACGACTCGCTGGCGCGGCGGGTGAGTGCTGCGCTGCCGTTGGCGCAGCATACGCAGACGCCGCCGTATCCGGGCAAGTGGAAAATCAATGAAGCCGAGATCGAGAACGTTCTACAGGACCTCCAGGAATGCTGGCATGAACTGCGTGCGGAGGAAGTAATACGCGCGCTGCCGCAGCGCTGATGCCGCCTTGCAGATCCACGATGAGCGATCTGAAACAGTCTAATACGTGAATTTGAGCAAGGAGCAAGTCGTTGCAGATGAACTTGAGCGCCAGTCAATGAGCGGCCCTGACTTGCAGGTTACACCCGCATTCGCGTCGCCGATTATCAGCACGGACATGCCGAATGCGGATGAACTCAATCGCCGGCTGCGCGAGCTGTTTCTCGCGCGCGAAAGCGAGGGCGATCGCTACCGGAAAAAGCAGCAAACGCCAACCTTGCAGGTCAATATTTTCGAGAGCGAGTTCGATCTGTTCCAGTGGCCAGACGAGCCGGTGCGCCGCTTGCATGAATTCTGTTCGCAGATGCTGTCGTACGTGGTGTTGCAGTTGAACGAGTACACGCCGGCCGAAGTCGGCAATCTGAAAGTATTTTGGGATTGCTGGTTTCACATCACTCGCAGCGGCGGCTACGTCAGTGCTCATACGCATCCAATGGCATCGTGGTCGGGGGTTTACTGTGTCTCGCCCGGCGATACGACATCGACGCGCGACAATGGCGTGCTGCGCTTTCTCGACGCCAGACCGCAGGGCAATATGTATCTCGACGTGGGCAATGCGCGTATGCGGCGTCCGTACGGTAGCGGCTCGGTCAATTACAAATTGAAGAGCGGCCAGCTGCTGCTGTTCCCGAGTTATCTGGTACACGAGACCAGCCCATACGTCGGTAAGGACGAGCGTATAACGGTTGCTTTCAACTGCAGCTTCCATGATCTCGCCGCTACACCAAAGCGCTAGTTGGCGGATACAGTGGATGGGAGTGAGCGTCGAACTAAGCGATGCTCGCTGGTGAGCGGTAAGCAAGCAAAAAAACAGGGGCAGGTATGGCTTTCGTTATCGACAAGACGCTGGAAATCAACGCGCCCGTCGCGATCGTCTGGGAAGTGATCAGCGATCTACCACGTTATGCCGAATGGAATCCGTTCTGCGTGGAGTGCAGTTCGACGCTGCGGCCGGGCGATCCGATCGATATGAAAGTGAAGCTGATGGCGCGGCCGCAGGTGCAACGCGAGTGGGTCAGCGAGTTCATCGACGGCCACCGTTTCGCCTATCGCACCAAGCCGTTGCTGCTGGGCGCGCTGTCGAGCCTGCGCTTTCATAACCTCGAGTCGCTGGACGCGGAGCGTACGCGCTATCAGTCCTATTTCCATCTGCGCGGCTGGCTCAAGCCGCTGGTGCTGAGTTTGTTCCGGCGCAAGCTGATCGATGGTTTCGGCGGCATGAACCAGGCCGTGGTGCAGCGTGCCGAAACGCTGTGGGCGCAGCGTCGCCGCTAGGTCCACGATTCCTTAGCGGCTGCGCCGCAGCCACCGCTGCACTTCGAGCGGTGACAACGATTAAGCTGTCGCACTGCCGTCGTCGCTGAGCTACCGATGAATTCAAGGCGCAATCCCGAGCACCTCGCCGCGGCGTATGCCGAACGCCTGCTGGCCTCGCTCGGGTCGAGCCTGCAGCTGCAGGTGGTTGCCGAACATCCGGCCTTGGCATGGGCGCGTAGCGGCTTGATGTACTTGACCGGCGATCCCGCTGGCGCGCCGCAGATGTGTCCGGTGCCGTTGACGGCCTGTGCCGATGGCGCGCTCGCAGCCTTGGCGACGCTGGCGTCTGCGGCTGCATTGGCCGATCTGCGCGGTGCCGATCTATTGGTCGAACGTGCCGCCGCGCTGCACCTCACGCGTGGTGGCGCGACCGCGCCGGGCGGCAGCTGTCGCTTGTTACAGGCGACCGATGGATACCTTGCGTTGAATCTTGCGCGCAGCGACGACTGGGCCATGCTGCCGGCCTGGCTCGAGCGCGAAGCGTCGCCGGGCGAGGGCGCGGATGCCTGGGCGGCTGTCGCTGCCGGCGTTGCCGGCCGCCCGATCGCCGAGCTGCTTGAGCGCGGCCGCTGGCTGGGTCTGGCGATTGCGGCCGACTGTGCGCCGCTGCAGCCGCCACCGCACTGGCACGCGTTGATCGTGCGCGGCACGCCGCGGACCGATCCGCCACCCTCGGCGCCGCGCGTGGTCGATCTGTCCTCACTCTGGGCCGGTCCGCTGTGCGCGCATCTGCTGCACAAACTCGGCGCCGATGTCATCAAAGTCGAAAGCCTGCAAAGACCCGACGGGGCAAGACAGGGTCCGGCGGCATTGTTCGATCTGCTCAACGCCGGCAAGCGCAGCGTCGCGCTCGATTTCACCACGGCGCAGGGACGCGCGCAGCTACATGCGGTGTTGGCGCAGGCCGACATCGTCATCGAAGCCTCACGGCCACGCGCGCTGCGGCAACTCGGGATCGATGCCGAGATGCTGGTGCGCGAGCGGCCGGGCTTGAGCTGGATCAGCATCAGCGGCTATGGCCGCGGTGCATCGCAGCAGGATTGGGTGGCGTTCGGCGATGACGCCGCGGTCGCCGCGGGTTTATCCAATCTGATGTACGACGCCACCGGGCTACACCTCATCTGCGGCGACGCGATCGCCGATCCCTTGACCGGTCTGCACGCCGCACTCGCCGCCTGGGCCAGTCATCGCGACGGCGGTGGACGCCTGATCGCGCTGGCGCTGCACGATGTCGTCAGTCACTGCATCCAGTTCGACCGGCCCGCCGACGCAGCGGCCTTGCAGGCGCGGCAACGCGACTGGAGTGGGCAGCTCGTCAGCGCCGGGGCTGCGCTACAAACGCCGAAGCTGCGTGCGGCCTCGGCGGCGGCGCGGCCGCTCGGCGCGGATACCGCTGCGGTGCTGGCCGAACTCGGCATCGCATGTTGATTCGTAACGCCGAGCTCGACTTTGGCGAGCGGGTCGATCTGCGCATCGAGGACGCCCATATCGCGGCGATCGACCACGTGCTGCGCGCGACGGCTGGCGAGATCGTCATCGATGCCGCGGCGTGCGCGCTGCTGCCCGGCCTGAATGATCATCATCTGCATCTGGCCGCGCTCGCCGCCGCGCAGGTGTCGGTGCAATGCGGGCCGCCGCAGGTGCACAGCGCCGAGGAACTCGGTGCAGCCCTGCGCAAGGCTGCTGCGCACAGCGAAGCGGGCTGGATACGCGGTGTCGGCTATCACGAGTCGGTCGCCGGCGAGATCGATCGCGACTGGCTCGATCGCATCGTCGATGCACGACCGCTGCGCATCCAGCATCGCAGTGGTCGCCTGTGGATTCTGAATACTGCAGCGCTCGCCGAGATCGGCGCGTTCGACGCGCGCGCGTCGCCGCTGCAACGCAGCGCCGACCGCATCAGCGGCCGGCTTTACGACGCCGATGCCTGGCTGCGCAGCCGCCTGCGCAGCCAGCGGCCGAATTTGCAGCATCTGAGCCGCCAGCTCGCGAGTTACGGCGTCGTCGGCGTCACCGATACCTCGCACGACAACGACCTCGAAGCGCTGCGTTACTTCGCCGATGCGCAGGCTAGCGGCGAGCTGTTGCAGGATGTGTTCGCAATGGGCAATGCCAGCCTCGATCAGATCGGCAACGTTGGCACGGTGTTGCGCGGTCCGCACAAGTTTCATCTGCACGAGCATGAACTGCCGCCTTTCGAGCCGCTCTGCGCGATGATCCGCGCGAGTCATGGCGTAGGTCGGGCAGTGGCATTCCACTGCGTCAGCCGCACCGAGCTGGTGTTCGCGCTGGCGGCGCTGCGCGAGGCTGGCGCGCAGGCCGGCGATCGCATCGAGCACAGTGGCGTGACGCCACCGGAGGCGCTGCAGCAAATGGCCGAGCTTGGCGTAACGGTGGTGACGCAGCCGAGCTTCATCGCTGAGCGCGGCGATGCTTATCTGCAGGAGGTCGATGCCGACGATGTTGCCTGGCTCTATCGGTTGCAGAGTTTCGATGCGGCCGGGGTGGCGCTCGCCGGCAGCACCGACGCGCCGTATGCCAGTGCCGATCCTTGGGCTGCGATGCAGGCCGCGGTGACGCGACGTACGCCGTCCGGCCAGCTACTCGGTGTCGCGGAAGCGCTGCGCCCGGAGCGCGCGTTCGCGCTGTTCAGCGGTGCCGCGCAGACTCCGGCTGCGCCGCGACGCATTGCAGTCGGCGCAGTCGCCGATCTGTGTCTGCTGGATCGGCCCTGGCGGCAGGCACGCGACGATCTCGCCGCAGTGCGGGTACGGCTGACGCTGAGGCGCGGGCAGACGATTTTCTCCGTCGCAATACCGAGTTGAAAAAGGGTTCCGATAGCGTCGCGCGCGTCTCGGAAACCGCGTGCCGACGGTCGCGTCAGGTGCTGCGTGCGGACGCCGGCGTTTGACTAATCGGTTCGGACGATGCGCTGCTGGTGCCCACCAACGAGGCTATTCATCGCGGTGAGCTAGCGGTGATAAAGCATTTTCGGTGCAGTTTTGGAGGAGATTCCAATGAGATTGAAAGCAGCCTTAGTGTGTTGCGGCTTGGTCGTCGTCGCCGGTTTCGCGGCGCCATCCGCATTCGCCAAGGTGCCCGCTGCAAAAGCCGCGGAACTGGACACGCCGAAGACCACCTGTCTGGGCGCCGAGCGTGCCGGCAGCGCGAGCGGTGTGGCTGCCTACACGGGTAAGTATGTCGGCACCTGGCCGGGCCAGACCAAGCCGTACGGCTACGAACCGGGTCCGTACAAGGACGAAAAGCCGCTGTTCACCGTCACTGCGCAGAACATGGACAAGTATGCGGACAAGCTCACCGAAGGTCAGAAGGCCTTGCTGAAGAAATATCCGACCACCTATCGGATGAACATCTATCCGAGCCATCGCGATTTCGGTTTCCAGCCGTTCGTCTGTGAAACCACCAAGAAGAATGCAACCACCGCCGAAATCGTCGACGACGGCCTCGGCATCAGCGGCACCAGCGGCTCGATTCCGTTCCCGTTTCCGCAGAGCGGCCTGGAAGCGATCTGGAACATGATCAACCCGCCGCGCGCGTGGACCGAGATGGGCGTCTTCGACATCGCCGATGTCTATGCCAACGGCAGCATCACCTGGGGCCGCAACCGCTTCATGACGATGAACCCGAACAACGATCCGAACAAGCGCGGGTCCTATAGCGACAAGGTCAACGGCTATTTCTCGACCGGCTATCTACTGCCGGAGCGCGAGAAGGGTTTTGTCGCAGTCGGTTATCAGCCGAATAATTTCACCCACGATTCGACCCAGTCGTGGCAGTACCTGCCGGGCCTGCGCCGGGTGCGTCAGGCGCCCGAAGTCGGCTTCGATTATCCAGTGCCGCCGGCAGGCTTGCGCACCGTCGACGACGACTACGGCTTCAACGGATCGCCCGAGCGCTATACCTGGAAACTGGTCGGCAAGAAGGAGATGTACGTTCCTTACGACAACTTCAAAATCAACGATCCGGAAGTCAAATATTCAGATCTGATCAAGCCGAACAACCCGAATCCGGATTACGAACGCTACGAGTTGCATCGGGTCTGGGTAGTGGAAGGCACGCTGAAGCAGGGCGTGCGCCACATCTATGCAAAACGCCTGTTGTATGCCGACGAAGATACTTGGCTGACCTTGACCGCCGACAACTACGACAGTCGCGGCAACATCTTTCGCACGGCGACCGTCAACTTCTTCTATTCGCAGGAATCGAAAACCTTCCATCGCGGTGCGACGATCTATCAGGACCTCAGCGCCAATGCCTACGAGGCGGGCTATCTGGTTAACCAGGCTGGCGACAATTGGTGGCGCATCAACACACCGCTGACGCCGGACAAGTTCAGTCCGAGTGCCGCGGCGCGCGGCGGGCATTGAGTAGCAGTGGCTAGTGACTCGCGGCGAGTGACTGGTGAACAGATGAAGACCAAGCCGGCCGTTGGCTTTTTACTCAGCACTCGCCACGAGTCAGCAGACACTGCTCTATGAAATCGGCATTCATCACCGGGGCCAACATCGGCCAGGCCAACCTGCTGGTGAAGGCCTTGTCCGGCCAGGGCTGGCGCGTGTTCGCCGGCGTGTTGCCGGGTGCACCGACCGATCTGGTCGATGGCGCCAGCCTGACGGTGGTCGAGCAAGACGTGTCGAGCAACGATTCGGTACGTGCCAGCGCCGCAATCGTCACGCGTGCTTTGAACGGCGGCGGTCTCGATCTGTTGATGAACGTTGCCGGCGTCGCCAATATCGGCACCGGCGTGATCGAAGGTGCCAAGTTTGAAGACGTCGAACGTCTGTTCAATATCAATCTGTTTGGTCAGCTGCGCGTGGTTCAGGCTTTTCTGCCGCTGATCCGCAAGAAAGCGCCGGGCTCGCGCATCGTCAACTACAGCTCCGGCGCGATCCTGGCCAATCCGGTCGGTGCCGGTGCCTACAACATGAGCAAGCATGCGATCCACGGCATGACGCTGACGCTGCGGCATGAACTGGCTGCGTTTGGCATTCAGGTGACCTCGATCATCCCCGGCGGCGTACTGACCGCGATGTCGGCGAATGCGCACGCCAATACCAAGAAAACCTGGAACGAGCAGCCCGAAGCGGTGCGCCGTGTCTATGAGCCGCATCTGGGCAAGACCATGATGCAGGTACTGCCGGACATGCTGGAGAAAAGTGGCGCGACGCCCGAACAGGCGCTCGCCGGTACGCTCGAAATCCTGCGCAAGAAGCAGTGGAAGCCGATGGAATACCTCGGCAAGGACGTCAAACCGATGGGCCTGATGCGACGCCTGCTGTCGGACAGCCAGCTCGAAGCGATCATGCGCT
>JAQGNU010000167.1 GCA_028291645.1 Nevskia sp. | reverse complement strand
GCCGTGGCGGTGTTGGTGCTGCTCGCCAAATTGTTCTGGCCGTTGGCGCTACCGGCGACGGCAATCTCCAGCGCCGCGAAATCGGCTTCGATCGAGAACCCGAAATCCATCGCGGTGCTGCCGTTCGAGAATCTCAGCCGCGATCCCGACAACGCTTATTTCGCCGAGGGCATTCAGGACGAGATTCTCACGCGGCTGGCGAAGATCGGCGCGCTGAAAGTGATTTCGCGCACCTCGACCCAGCACTACGCCAGCAGCCCGGACAATCTTCCTGAAATTGGCCGGCAGCTCGGTGTCGCCAGCATCCTCGAAGGCAGTGTTCAAAAATCCAAGGATCAGGTGCGGGTGAACGTGCAGCTCATCAATGCGACGACGGACGCGCATCTCTGGGCCGATATTTACGATCGAAAACTGACCGATATTTTCGCGGTGGAGAGCGACATCGCGAAGACCATCGCCGATACCTTGCAGGCCAAGCTCACCGGCTCCGAGCAGAACGCCATCGCGGCCCGCCCGACCGAGAACCCGGAGGCTTACCAGCTTTACCTGAAGGGCCGCTTCTTCTGGAACAAGCGCACGGCGGTCGATCTGCGGACCTCGATCGACTACTTCGAGCAGGCGATCCAGAAGGACCCGAACTACGCGCTGGCCTACGCGGCTTTGGCGCAGGCCTGGATGTTGCTGCCGGCCTACAACGGCGGCGCGCCGAAGGATTGCTTTCCGCAAGCCGAGACCGCAGCCAAGCAAGCGCTCTTGCTGGACGACAACTCCGCCGACGCTCACACCGCGCTCGCCTCGCTCAAATCGATCTACGACTTCGACAACGCGGGCGCGATTCCGGAGTACGAGCGGGCGCTGCAATTGGACCCGAACGACGCGACGGCGCATCACTGGTTCGCGAACGATTCCCTTGCCAACCTCGGTCAAAGCGCGCGCGAACTCGCGGAGATGCAGCGCGCGCTGCAACTCAGCCCGCTCTCGCTCATCATCAATGCCAATGTCGGCGTGGCCTACCTGCACTCCGGTCAGCTGGATGCGGCCATTGCGCAGTTGCGAAAAACCATAGCAATGGATGGCAGCTTCTATTACGGCCACTGGAACCTTGGCGTGGCGCTTGAGACAAAAGGCCAGAGCGCCGAAGCAATCGCGGAGTATCGGCGAGCGGTCGCGCTAAGCGACGACCCGGTTCCGATGGGAATTCTCGGACATATCTACGGGACTAGCGGCCGAAAAGACGAGGCTCGGAAGATTCTCGAACAGCTTCAACGGATGCGGAGCCAGCACTACACCAGTGCTTACGCGCTGGCGGTTGTCTATCTCGGGCTGGGAGATCGCAACCAAGCACTCAACTGGCTGGAGCAAGCTTACGTCGAGCGCGATGGTTTTGACGTGGGCCCGATCCGCGTCGATCCGATCCTGGCCTCGCTGCACGGCGATCCGCGTTTCGAAGCGCTGGCGGAGAAGATTGTCCCGGCGCGCGACTTCGCGGCAACGGCGGCGGCTTCAAAATGAACTCGCACCGGCTGCTGGCCGAACTGCAACGCCGCAACGTCCACCGCGCGGCGGTGTTCTACGCCGGTGCCGCCTGGCTGCTGGTGCAGGTTGCGACCCAAGTCTTTCCGTTCTTCCACATCGAAGAATGGGTGGTGCGCCGGGTGGTGATCGCGGCGGCGATCGGTTTTCCGTTCGCGATGCTGTTCTCGTGGTTCTACGAATGGACGCCGCAAGGCATCAAGCGCGAAAGCGAGATCGACCACAGCCAGTCCATCACCGCGCAAACCGGCAAGCGGCTGGATCGCTGGATCATCGCGGTGCTGGGCCTCGCCGTCGTGCTGCTGCTCGCGAATACCTTCGTCTTGCGGAAACGGACGCCGGCCGATGCGAATCAGTCGATTGCCGTGCTGCCGCTGCTCAACGAAAGCGGCGACCCCAGCAATGAGTATTTTTCCGATGGCTTGTCGGAGGAGTTGATCGCGGCCCTCGCGCAGATCGGCGAACTGAAAGTCGTCGGCCGCAGCTCCTCGTTCCGCTTCAAGGATTCTGCCGAGGACAGCAAGAGCATCGGCGAAAAGCTCGGCGTCAACACCTTGCTGGAAGGCACCGTGCGCAAGCAGGGCGAGCGCCTGCGCATCGTGGCCGAACTGGTCAATGCGGCGGATGGCCGCGAGTTGTGGTCACAGACTTTCGATCGCGAGCTGAAGGATATTTTCGCGGTGCAGGCTGAAATCGCCAAAGCCGTCGCCGCTTCGCTAAAGCTGACGCTGCTCGGCGGCGCGGCGATGCCGCATGCAGAAGGATCGACCGCCAGCGTCGAGGCGCACAACGCGTATCTGCAAGGCCACTTTCTGGCCGAGCGCCTCAACCTGCAGGACTACCGCACCGCGGCCATCCATTTCGACGAGGCGACCCGGCTCGATCCCAGCTATGCGCTGGCTTACGCGGCGCGTTCCGAGGTCTGGACCTGGATCGCCGACTGGGCGCAGGACAACGGCGGCGAAGCCAAGGCCGCGGCGCGGCGCGACGCCGAAAAGGCCGTCGCGGCCGACCCGAATCTGGCCGAAGCGCACGCCGCGCTGGGCTGGGTGCGGTTCTTCACCGATTGGAAGTTCGCCGAGGGACTCGCCGAGCTGCGCCATGCGGGACAGCTCGCGCCGAACAATGCGACGGTCAATGAACTGCTCGGGCGGGTGCTGCTCTACATGGGCGAAATGAAGGAAGCCGAACAGGTTGCGCGCCGCTCGATCGAGATCGATCCGCTGACGTTCAAGGCGCACGAAAATATGGCGCGCATCCTGTTTGCGCAAGGCCGCATCGACGAAGCGGAAGCGGAAGGCCGCAAGGCCGCAGAGCTGCAGCCGAATGCGGCGGCGAGCCATCGCTGGCAGGTGTTCGCCGCGGTGTTCCGGCGCGATGGCGAGGCCGCGCTGCGCGAAGCCAAGCTGGAGCCCGCCGAAGGTTATCGCGACTTCGAACTCGCGCTGGCGCAAGCCACGCGCCACGATCCGGCA
Source organism: Nevskia sp. (assembly GCA_028291645.1). Lineage (GTDB taxonomy): Bacteria > Pseudomonadota > Gammaproteobacteria > Nevskiales > Nevskiaceae > Nevskia. The sequence goes on along the minus strand of JAQGNU010000167.1, from coordinate 7,287 downwards.
GCGGCGGACGCGGCGCTGGCCGAACTGATCCGCTTCGGTCACGATGGCCTGGCCTACCAGATCGCCCAGGTGTATGCCTGGCGCGACGACACCGACACGGCTTTTGCCTGGCTGCAGCGCGCCTACGATCAGCACGACACCGGCCTGCTGAGCCTGCCCAGCGATCCCTTTCTGCGCAAGCTGCGCGGCGATGCCCGTTATCAGGCGCTGCAGGCGAAGCTCGGCCTGCCGGAGCTGGCCTTATGAGCATCCGCGACGGTCGCGCTTGCGGGTGTCGGGTGCTACCACAATAGTAGCAGCGCCAAGCTTGCCGGATCGGGTGTCCTAGGCCGCCGGCCGACGCAACTTGTACAACGCGTTCTCGCAGAACAGATTCGGCGCCAGGCCGATCAGCTTGCCGCTGCGGTGGCGGCGATCGAGCAAGGCGCGCTCCAGCACGGCCCAACCGAACTCGCGGCACAGCGCGTCGAAATCCGCCAGCGTGCACAGATGGATGTTCTCGGTGTCGTACCACTGCTCCGGCAGCGCCGGCGTCAGCGGCATGCGGCCGCGCAGCAAGGCCAGGCGCACGCGCCAGTGACCGAAGTTAGGGAAGGTGACGATGACTTCGCGCCCCACCCGCAGCATTTCGGCGACGACCAGATCGGGCCGCACCAGCGCCTGCAGCGCATGCGTCATGACGACGTAGTCGAACGAGCCGGTGGCGAAATCGGCGAGACCTTCGTCGACGTCGGCCTGGATCACATTGATGCCAGCGGCGACACAGGCGGCGACATTATCTGGATCGATCTCGAGGCCGTAGCCGCGCACCTGCCGCGTGCGCGCCAGATGCGCCAGCAATGCGCCGTCGCCGCAGCCGAGATCGAGGATGCGCGAGGCGGGCGCGATCCAGTTGCCGATCAGCGCCAGATCAGGTCGCAGCGCGTTCATGCGCCGACTGCTCCGGCAACGCGCTGCAGGTAGCCGTGCAGCACCGCGTGATATTCCGGCAAGGGCATCAGGAAATCGTCATGGCCGAGCGGCGAGTCGATCACGACATAGCTGACGTCGCGGTCGGCGACCACCAGTGCGTTGACGATTTCGCGCGAGCGGCTCGGTGCAAAGCGCCAGTCGGCATCGAACGCGATCACCAGGAATTTGGCCTGTGCCTGCGCGAATGCGGCGGCGAGATCGTCGTTGTAGTCGCGCGCCGGATCGAAGTAGTCGATCGCCTTGGTCATCAGCAGATAGGTGTTGGCATCGAAGCGATCGACGAAACTCTGGCCCTGGTAGCGCAGATAGCTTTCGACTTCGAACTCGACTTCGTAGTTGAACGAAAAACGGCCGTCGCCGCCACCGCGCAGCAGGCGGCCGAAACGCGCGCGCATGGCGTCGTCGGACAGATAGGTGATATGGCCGAGCATGCGCGCCAGCTTGAGGCCGCGCGAAGGCTTGGTGCCGAGTGCGGCATAGCGGCCGTCGTGGAAATCCGGATCGGAGATGATCGCCTGGCGCGCGATTTCGTTGAACGCGATGTTCTGCGCCGACGCGCGTGGCGCGGCGGCGATGACGATCGCATGGCGCAGCCGTGTCGGGCAATCGATCGCCCATTGCATCACCTGCATGCCGCCGAGCGAGCCGCCGACCACCGCGGCCCAACAGGCGATGCCGAGCGTATCTGCCAGCATGGCCTGCGAACGCACCCAGTCGCGCACGGTGATGATCGGGAAGTCCGGGCCCCAGGCCGCGCCGGTTTCTGGATTGATCGTGGTCGGGCCGGTCGAGCCGCGGCAGCCGCCGAGGTTGTTCAGCGCGACGACGAAGAACTGCCGCGTATCGATCGGCTTGCCGGGTCCGATCGCAGAATCCCACCAACCGGGTTTGCGGTCGTCCTCGGCATAGACGCCGGCGGCGTGGTGATCACCGGACAGCGCATGGCAGATCAGCACCGCGTTGCTGCGTGCGGCGTTCAGCGTGCCGTAGGTTTCGACCATCAGCGTGTGCTGCGGCAGCGTGCGTCCGCAGTCGAGGGTCAGCGGCTGCGTGATTTCGAACGCGCGCGGCGTCACCACGCCGACACTGCCGCTCGGAAGCCCCGACGCCAAGGCATCTGCCTTCATCGAGCTTGCCGACTCAGACGAAGAAGCCGGGCAGCGGCAGCAGCCGGTACAGCACCTGCAGGCCGATCATCACCAGCAGCGGCGACAGGTCGAGCCCGGCAATCAACGGCAGGATGCGCCGCACCGGCCGCAGCAGCGGCTCGTTGAGGCTCCACAACACATTGGCCGCCGGATTGGCGGTGCCAGGTCCGACCCAGGACAGGATCGCCTGCACGAACAGGCTCAGCGTGTACAGCCGCAGCAGCATCGCAGCGATCTTCAATACTGCGAACCAGGCCGCCAGCGGCAGCGAGATCTGCGCGCTGAGCACGCTGCCGATGGCCTCGACTTCAATCAGTGCCAATACGAATACAACCAGCGCGCTGGCGATGTCGAACCGCTTGTAGCGCGGCAGTGCGCGCGTCATCGGAATGATGATCGGCTGGGTCATGCGCCACACCAGCTGCGAAATCGGATTGTAGAAATCCGCACGCACCAGCTGCAGCAGCACGCGCAGCAGAAACAAACAGACCGCCAGATCGAAGACCGCGGAGATCAGGAACAGCAAGGCGTTATTGGTATTGGCGCTCATCGGAAGATTTACAGGGAGGTGCTGCGTTCGAGATCGTCGCCGCGTTCGCGCGAACGCTGTTCGGCGGCGCGCAAAGCGTCTTCGAAGATACGGCTTAAGTCCGCGGATTCAAGCACGGCCAATGCGGCTTCGGTGGCGCCGCCTTTGGACGTGACCTGCTGGCGCAGCACCGCGACGTCTTCGCTCGCGGCCTGCGCCATACGCGCGGCGCCGATGAAGGTCTGCAGCGCCAGGCGTGCGCTCACCGCAGCGTCGAGCCCCAGCGCAGTGCCGGCCGCGCGCAGCACTTCGGTGAGCTTGAAGTAATACGCCGGACCGCAGCCGGAGACTGCGGTCAGCGCGTCGAGCTGCGCTTCGCTGTCGACCCAGCAGACTTCGCCGGCAGCAGCCAGCAGCGTCTGTGCCTGTGCGCACGCGGTCGCGGAGGTATCGGCCGGCGCATACAGGCCACTGATGCCGGCACGCAGCAGCGCCGGCGTATTCGGCATTGCGCGGATGATGCTGCAGCCGGGCAGGCGCCGCGCGAAGCTGGCGACGCGCACGCCGGCAGCGACCGAGATCACCGTGGTGCCGGCTGCCAGCTTGAATTGCGTCAGCGCCTGCGCCATCTGCTGCGGTTTCACCGCGAGCACGACGATCGCGGCGCCGCTGACTGCCGTCGCGGCGTCGGCGACGACTTCGATCTCGAAGCGCAGGCGCAGCGCTTGCGCGCGTTCTGCATTGCGCTGGGCGACACGGATGCGGCCGCGATCGAGCCCGGCGGCGAGCAGGCCGCCGATCAGGCTGGCAGCCATATGGCCGCCGCCGACGAAGCACACGGTCGGTAGCGCAGTGACTTCGAGCGGAGTGATATCGGCAGCTGCGGTCACGTCGTCCAGGTCTCGGCAAAGGGAGTGCGGGCTGAAAGCCGCGCAAGGCGGACGCTATGATACGCGACCCCCAACCGCCCGAACCGGGCCTGAAGCCGCAGGCGACTGCGGTATTTGATTGCGAATCGCCCTGCGAATCTTCGTGAAAACCCGTGCCGCCAAAATCCACCGTGCCGCCGCTGCCCGCCTGATCGAGCGCACCGCGGCCGCTATCGATGCCGCGCGCGTCTACGACGTCGCCAGCGTATCGGCGCTGGAGTTCGCGCCGAAGCTGTCGGCTCGGCTCGGCAGTCGCCTGCTGCTGAAACGAGAGGATCAGCAGAGCGTCTATTCGTTCAAGCTGCGCGGCGCCTACAACAAGATGGTGCGCTTGACGCCGCAACAACGCACACGCGGCGTGATCTGCGCATCCGCCGGCAATCACGCACAGGGTGTCGCGCTCGCCGCGCGTCAGCTCGGCTGCCCGGCCTGGATCGTGATGCCGCGGACCACGCCGCAGATCAAGGTCGATGCGGTGCGCCTGCTCGGCGGCCGCGCGGTGCTGTTCGGCGATGCCTACGACGATGCGGCCGCGCACGCGATCGAACTCGCAGCACAGAAAGGCTTGACCATGGTGCCGCCCTACGACGACGCCGAAGTGATTGCCGGGCAGGGCACCGTCGGTAAGGAGATCCTGCAGCAGATCGGCGACGGCCCGCTCGATGCGGTGTTCGTCTGCACCGGCGGCGGCGGTCTGCTGGCCGGCGTTGCGGCTTACATCAAGCAGCATCGCCCAAGCGTCAAAGTGATCAGCGTCGAGCCGGAAGATTCGGCGTGCATGGCGGCGGCGCTGGAGGCTGGGCGTCGCGTCAAGCTCGATCGCGTCGGCTTGTTCGCCGATGGCGTGGCGGTGCGGCAGGCCGGCGCGCTGCCGTTCAAAATCGCGCGCGAAACGGTCGACGTGGCAATGCGCGTCAGCATCGACGAACTGTGCGCGGCGACGCGCGACGTGTTCCAAGAAAACCGCTCGCTGCCGGAGCCGGCCGGCGTGCTCGGCGTGGCCGGCGTCAAGCGTTGGGTCGCCGAGCAGGGCGTTGCGGGGCAGACCTTCGTTGCGATCATCTCGGGCGCGAATCTCAATTTCGATCGGTTGCGCCACATCGCCGAGCGTGCCGAACTCGGTGACGGCCACGAAACGCTACTGGCGGTGACCATCGACGAAAAGCCCGGCAGTTTCCGCCGCTTCCTGCAGCAGCTCGGGCGTCATCCGATCACCGAATTCAACTATCGCTACGCGACGCCGGAGCAGGCGCATGTGTTCGCCGGCATTAAATTCTCCGATGCGGCAGAACGCGATGTGACGATTGAAGGCTTGCGTGCGGCCGGACTCGAAGTTACGGATCTGACCGGCAACGAGATGGCCAAGGTGCACGTGCGCTACATGGTCGGCGGACGCGCGCCGGGCGCGCTCGACGAACGCCTGTTCCGCTTCGAATTTCCGGAACGTCCCGGCGCCTGTCTGGAATTCCTCGCTGCGATCGGCAAGCGCTGGAACATCTCCTTGTTCCACTACCGCAATCACGGTGCTGCGTATGGCCGCGTGCTGTGCGGTCTGCAGGTGCCTAAATCGGCGTTGACGGAGTGCCGCAAAGCGCTCGACGCGCTCGGCTACGAATATTGGGATGAGTCGGACAATCCGGCGTATGCACTGTTCCTCGGCACGCAGCCTTGACAGCAGGAATCAGGCTTTCGGTGCCTTTTTTTCCAGCTTGAGGATGTAGTCCCAATGTTCAGCGCGCACCGGTTGTACGGACAGCCGTGAGCCCTTGATCAACAATACGAAGCCCGGCAACTGCGCTGCATGCGCACGCAATTCGGTGAGGCTGATGATGCGCTTCAGCTTGCGCTCGAACTGCATGTCGACCAGTGACCAGCGCGGCTCTTCCGGCTTCGACGCCGGATCGTAGTGATGATGTTTGCGGTCGAACTGCGTCGGATCCGGATAAGCTTCGACAGCGACGCGCATCAGACCGGCGATACCCGGCTCTGCACAGCTCGAGTGATAGAAAAAAGCGTGGTCGCCCGCCTTCATCGCGCGCATGAAATTGCGCGCCTGATAATTACGCACGCCGTCCCAAGCCTCGATCTGCCGCGGCCGCTGCGCCAGATCGTCGATCGAGAACGTGTCCGGCTCCGACTTCATCAACCAGTAAGCCATGTGCTGAACCGAGCGTGATCTACGGCGTATCGTCAGGCACGAAGATCACCGAGTCGGCGTCGTCGCTGCTCTGGGTGACATTCTTCAGAAAGGTCAGCACGACATCGACGACGACCGCGCGGAATGCCCGGTCGGAGGTCGCAAACGGGCCGCGCAGACTCGGCGCCGGCTTGTCGCCGAGCTTGGTCCAGATGCCATGCTTGTCGTGGCCGAAACGTTCGCGGCCGCCCGCCATGCGGTAACGCAGCTTGAACTCGTAGCGATCGGTGATGCGGCTGACCGACATCGCGCCATGGGTCATGCCCGACAACAGGAAGTCGCCATTCGGCTGCTCGCCGGAGGCGGCGAAATCCTCGACTTCGACGTGCAGCACCGAGGCCGCTTTCGGATCGTCGGTCGGACGCAGCACCGAGGTAGCGTTCATCGCCTCGACGACATAGCGTTTCAAGGCCTGCCCGGCGCGCGGAATTTCCTTGCCGTCGCGATAGAACTTGGCCTCGACGCGGACCTGTATCGGTATCACCTGCTGAATGCTGGTGGAGGTGATCAGCTCGTGATCGGAATCGGCGAAGTACTGGATGTGCGTACACGCGCCGAGCAGGCTCGCGGCCAGCAGGAGCGCCGCGGCGCCGGGAAGTCTGGTCATAAGGTTGCAATCGTCCTGTCTTGCGAACTGCTGGAGTTCGGCATGCGAATCGGTAAGCCGCTTCATGAGTGACAGCGGTACGCGGTTTAGGTGCCCCGGTTTAGACGCCGCACACCAGTAGAAAGTGCCACGGCGTCCAGCTTCACGTCCCAGGGCTCGGCAAGTATCCAACCGGTTTGCTGTTGCGGATAAGCATAGCCAATGAGCCAGGGACGTGCGCCGATGCGTCGAAAACCGAAGCTGCGGTCATAGTAGCCGGCACCCATGCCAATACGATTACCGCAGGCATCGAATCCGAGCAGCGGCATGATTACGAGGTCTAGGCGGCGTGCCGGACGGCGCGGGCGCGTTGCCTGTGGCGCTTGCATGCCGAGCGCGTCGCGCCGCGTGCGCTGGCGTTTTACCAGCGGCAGGAAATACATGCGGCCGCTGCGAGCGACGCGTGGCGCATACAGCCGGGTGCCGGCGCGCGCCAGGCCATCGATCAAGGCGGTGGTATCGAGTTCATTGCGCATCGGCAGATAGACCGCGACCGCGTGTGCACGCCGCACGCGGCGCCAACGCAACAGATGTCGGGCGGTAAGGCGCGCCGCGCGCGCGCGTTCAGCGCGCGGAATCAGCTGGCGCAGTCGGCGCAGATCGCTGCGTAGCGTGGTCTTTTGCGCCGGCTGAGCGGAAAGGAAGGTGTCTCCCGCTGGTGCCGTCATACGTCTTCGACCTTGAGACAGCGTCTCAAGTGGGCGCCGCGCCGCGTATTTGGGCTTTCCGCTGCAAGGCGGACCTGCGCTCCCTACGCGGGTGAGGCTCCCGTTGCATAGCAATTAGGCTCAAGGGGTTCTGAGAAGGACCACGAACACCGCAGGAGACACCGGTAATAAAGATAACACCAAAGGGGTGCAAAGACG